>NZ_LZMF01000087.1:0-36935 GCF_001673565.1 Mycolicibacter sinensis | reverse complement strand
ACGCTCAACTCCCTCATCCAGGGAGTGTCAAGGATCAACCGAAGTAACTGTCAACCATCAGCCGAAACACTGTCAGCCATCACCCGAAGCCGAAACGTCAAGCATCACCCGACGTAATACAGTAGTGGTGCCCCCGGGCAGATTCGAACTGCCGACACCGGCTTTAGGAGAGCCGTGCTCTATCCCCTGAGCTACGGGGGCGGGGACCTGCGACCTATCGGAAGCGGTGGGGAGAACTCTAGTGGATCGTTGCGAGACACACGGTGCGAGACGGGGCGTTCGTCGTTGCGGCTTCACTCGCTGGTGGTGCCTTTGGTGCGCTGGTAGTGCCGGCGCGCTTTCATGCGGTTGCCGCAGATGGCCATCGAGCACCACCGCGCGGTGTTGGGCTTGCTGCGATCGATCAGGAACAGCCGGCATTCGGGATTCGCGCAGGGGCGAAGGCGCCCGGGACTGGAGATCCGTAACGCGTCCCAGGCCAGTATTGCCCGGGCAGCGGCCGCTGATGTTCCGTGCGTGGTCAGCGTCCAGGTGAGGCCGTGCTCCTCGAGAGCGGGGGACAGCCCGACGTCGTCCAGGAACGGCTGTAATTCCTGCGGCGACCGGTCGCCGCGCACCACGTCTTGCAGGGCAGCCCGTAGGTCGAAGAGTTCGCGTAGCTGCTGCTCGGTTGCCGGGCCGACGCCGTGGGAGTCCAGCCAGGCTTGGGCCCTGGCCGGGTCGTCGAGTTCGTCGCGGGCCACGCCGTCGATGACGGGGGTGGAGTTGAGCAACTCCAACAGCAGCGCCTCGTCGGCGGGCCCGGCCGCAACGATATCCATGTAACCCCCAAACGTGTATTGACAGGTTACACCCGAGGTGCTTGACTCTCTCTAACTGACAAAACCAATTTAAGGGGTTAGATATGGTTTCCACGGTGCGACACCACTACGCGACCGTCGACGGGCACCGGTTGTTCTACCGGGAGGCCGGTAGCGCCGATGCGCCGGCGATCGTGCTGCTGCACGGCTTCCCGACAAGCTCCTACATGTTCCGGGACCTCATCGCTCGCCTGGGCGAGGACTATCACGTCATCGCCCCCGACCACCTCGGCTTCGGCTACTCGGACATGCCGCTGGTGACCGAGTTCGACTACACCTTCGACAATCTCGCCCAGCTCACTCAAGGGCTCTTGGACCAACTCGGGCTGGCTCGCTACGCGATCTACGTCCAAGACTACGGCGCGCCGATCGGGTGGCGACTGGCGTTGAGCCGGCCCGACACCATCAGCGCGATCGTCACGCAGAGCGGCAACGGCTATGACGAGGGATTCGTCGAGAGCTTCTGGAAGACCGTCTGGGACTACCAGCGTGCGCAGACTGCCGAGACCGAGGCGGCCATCCGCACGGCGCTCGACGTCGAGTCGATCAAATGGCAGTACCTGACCGGGGCGCCGGATGAGTCCCTGGTCAGCCCCGACGTGTGGACCCTGGACAGCGCACTGTTGTCGCGGCCGGGCAATGACGAGATTCAGCTCGCCCTGTTCCGGGACTACGCCACCAATGCGCCGATGTACCCCGCACTGCACGAGTACCTGCGCACCAGTGGAGTCCCGGTGCTGGCCGTCTGGGGCCAAGGGGACCCGATCTTCGGCCCGGATGGTGCCCGGGCGTTCGGCCGGGACGCACGCGATGCCGAAATCCATCTGCTTGACGGCGGCCACTTCCTGCTGGAGACCGCCGCCGAGGAAGTCGCGCAGTTGATCAAGGACTTCTTGTACCGGGTCAACGGCCGGTGACGGGCATGACCGGAACGGCTCGGCAACTGGCCCGGATTTCCGAAAAATAGTCCATAACAACAGCATTCAGAGGAGAACGCATCATGGTTACCACGTCCACGATCCCGACTCGCCCCGCGGTGGTGCGCGAAACCCCGGGCGGCCCGACTATGCGCGCAATTGTTCTCGACGGCTTCGGGGGACTGGAGTCTTTGGCCTACACCGAGATTCCCAAGCCGCGACCCAAGCAGGGTGAGGTGGTGATCAGGGTCAAGGGATTCGGAATCAACCACGCCGAGATGCACATGCGCCGGGGTGAATGGGCCGAGGCCGCCGAAGTCAGCGGCATCGAATGCGTCGGCATTGTCGATGCCTGCCCCGGGGGAGAATTCCCGGTCGGCGCCCAGGTCGCGGCACTGATGGGTGGGCTCGGTCGCACCATCAACGGCAGCTACGCGCAATTCACCCGGGTGCGCGCCGAAAACGTCGCGCTGATCGAATCGGACTTGCCGTGGGATCAGCTGGCCGCACTTCCGGAAACCTACGCCACCGCATGGACCTGCCTATTCCGCAACCTTGGCCTGGCCGCCGGGCAGACGATCGTGATCCGAGGAGCGACATCGTCTTTTGGTCAGGCGGCAGTGAAACTGGCCGTGGAGGCGAAAGCGCACGTAATAGCAACCACGCGCAACCGGGAACGGTTTGAATTGCTGACGTCGCTCGGCGCTGAGCGTGCCGAGCTGGAGACCCCTGATCTGGGTGCATGCCTTCTCGAAGCCAAGCAGGTGGACGCCGTTCTGGACCTCGTGGGCAACAGCACGATTCTTGATTCCTTGGACATGCTGCGTCGGGGCGGTACGGCTTGCCTGGCCGGCTGGCTCGGCGGACTGGACCCGATCGCCGACTTCAACCCGCTGTTGCAGATGGCCAGCGGCGTCAACCTCAGCTTCTTCGGAAGCTTCGTGTTCGGCAGCCCCGGGTTTGCGTTGTCGGATGTTCCGCTGCAGGACATCGCCGACAAGGTGCGCGACGGTCGACTGGCGGCCGCGCCTTCACACGTGTTCACCTTCGACCAGATCCGCGACGCCCATCGGGTTGTGGAAGCAGGAGAGGCCGGCGGGAAGATCGTGGTGGTAGTCGACTGAGAACTCGCGTGGATCGGTCTGTCCCGGCGGGCGCCTTAACCGTTGTCGGTGCCGGGTTGGCCCGGGGTGCCGGGAGTGCCGTCCTCACCTCCGCTACCGCCGTCGGTGCCATCGCCGCCGGTTTGGCCGTTACTGCCGGTGCCCCCAACGCCGCCGACGCCGCCGACAGCGTTGCCGCCCTCGCCGACGAAGCCGCCGTTACCGCCGATGCCGCCGTTACCGCCGGTGCCGCCAGTCATCCCGACGCCTCCGGTCCCGCCGGCCGCCCCATCTCCGCCGGTAGCCCCCTGACCACCGGTGGCGCCGGTACCTCCGTCACCGCCGTAACCCCCCTCGCCGCCAGTGGTGCCCAGGCCGCCGGCCCCGCCGGCCCCGCCATCCCCGCCGGCACCGTCGGCGTCGTTGCTGCCGCCGCCTGAGCCGCCAAAGCCGCCGATGCCGCCGCCGCCGCCGTCGGTGCCGTCGCCGCCAGCGCCGCCGGCCCCACCGTCACTGCCGGTCGTGTAGTAGTTGTCGCCGCCGTAGCCGCCCTGACCACCAGAGCCGCCCAAGCTGCCCGCGGAGCCGTTGCCGCCGGCCCCGCCGGCCCCGCCGGCGCCGCCCACGCCGCCGGCGCCGAAGCCGGTGCCACCCTGCCCGCCGTAGCCTCCGCCGCCGCCACTGCCACCGAAGGCACTGCCGGGCGGGGGGTTCCCGCCGGTGCTGCCGTTGCCCGAGTTGCCGCCTACACCGCCGGCCCCGCCTATACCGCCGTCTTGGGCCGCACCGCCGCCGCCGCCGCCACCACCACCGACGCCGCCACCGCCGGCGGTGGCGTCGTTGGTGGTGCCTCCGGTTCCGCCGGTGCCGCCGGCGCCGCCGAGGCTTCCGGCGCTGCCGTCGGTGCCTCCGTTGCCGCCGACGCCGCCGACGCCGCCGGTGCTGCCAAATCCACCGAGACCGCCGGCATTACCGGCAGTCGGGGTGGCGCCATCGGAACCGTTGCCGCCGCTACCACCGCGGCCGCCGCTACCACCGATGCCATCGTGGCTGCCAACGGTGGTCAGGTAATGGTCCCCGCCGCCGCCACCAAAGCCGCCCTGAGCAGCAGTACCGGCGACCGCGCCGGCGCCGGTGGCATTACCCCCGGCACCGCCGGCACCGGCATCGCCTCCGGCGCCGCCGCTGAATCCGCCGAAACCGCCGTCACCGCCGTTACCGCCTTGGCCGCCATTGCCACCGTTACCGGTGCCGCTCATGTTGCTGGCACCGGCCGCGCCGTCGCCGCCTTTACCGCCCGCGCCGCCGTTGCCGTAGTAGTCGCCGGCACCGCCGGCACCGCCGTTGCCGCCGGCTTGCCCGGTGCCGTCGGCAAGGGTGACACCCTTCCCGCCGTTGCCGCCGGCCCCGCCGTCACCAGGGGTGCCCTGAGCACCGTCCGCACCACTCGCGGCGCTTGTGCCGTCAGGGCCGACTCCGCCGGCCCCGGCGAGTCCGCCGGACCCGCTGAACCCGCTGTCCCCGCCGTTGCCGCCATTTCCGGCCGCATCGTTGGTGCCTCCGTCGGCACCGTTGCCGCCGTTGCCGCCGTGGCCGGCGTTGCCACCTGTCCCACCGTCGCCGCCGGCCCCGCCGGCGCCATGGTTACCGGCGGCGACGCCTGCGGTCGTGCCACCGGCACCACCGTTACCGCCCCCGCCGCCGTTACCGCCGAAACCACCGCCGGTGCCGACGGTGCCGTCGGCGCCACTTTCGCCGGGCGTAGTGCCATGGGCGCCATCGGCTCCGCTGGCGCCGGCACCTGCGCGGCCGCCATCGGCGCCGATGCCGCCAGCGCCGCCGTCGCCGTTAGAACCGGTTCTGCCGTCACTGCCGAAGACGGCCGCGCCGGTGCCCCCCTTACCCGCGTTGCCGCCGTTACCG
The DNA here is from genome assembly GCF_001673565.1 of Mycolicibacter sinensis. Classification (GTDB taxonomy): domain Bacteria; phylum Actinomycetota; class Actinomycetes; order Mycobacteriales; family Mycobacteriaceae; genus Mycobacterium; species Mycobacterium sinense_C. The sequence continues at coordinate 32,132 of NZ_LZMF01000087.1, read as the reverse complement.
CCGTCAGCACCGGTACCGCCGGCGCCGCCGGAGCCGCCCAGGGCGTCCGCAGAGAGCGAGTCCGTTCCGGCACCGCCGACCCCGCCGTTACCGCCGTTGCCGCCGACCCCGCCGTTGCCGCCGTTGCCGCCGTTGCCGAGCCACAGCGAACCGGCGCCGCCGTTCCCGCCGTTGCCGGCGTTGCCGCCGGTCTGGCCGTTGCCGCCGTTGCCGCCGTCGCTTGCGGGGCCGGTGCCTGCGTTCCCCGCCGAGCCGTTGCCGCCGGTGTACCCCGCTCCGCCGTTGCCGCCGTTGCCGCCGTTCCCAACCGCACCTATGCCGAAGAAGTCTTGGACATGGCCGGCGCTGCCGCCGATACCGCCGTTGCCACCGTCGACGACTGTGTCGTTAATCAGGCCGCCGGCTCCGCCGGCACCGCCGTTGCCACCGTTGCCCATCCACTCGCCGCCGGCGCCGCCGTTGCCGCCGTCGGCGCCGAGTCCACCCGCTCCGCCGTCGCCGCCGTTGCCGATCCCACCGGCAACTCCGCCGTTACCGCCGGCCATCCCCGGGTCGTTGCTGGCGTCGTAGCCGTCACCGGCGTCGCCGAAGAACAACCCCCCACCCTGACCGTCCGGGTTGGTCATCGTCCCGTCGGCGCCGTCACAGATCAGGCCACAGAAGCCCGGCAGGATCAGCGGCGCAAACAGCTGATTGATAACAGGATTGATCGCCTGGCCGAGCGGGCTGTTTATGTAGGCCTCGAGGGCCGAGTGCAGCGGCAGGTAGAAGTCGTTCTGGAACGCCGTAGCGATAGCGTTCGGATCGCCTGCGGCAGCGACACCCGGCAGTGCAAGAGCAGCGGTGTCCACGCCTGACGAGCCGGTAGAGCCGAAGCCAAGAGCGTTCATCAAAGCGTCCCAGTCAGAATCCCCGGTCGGGTCGGCGGCGCTCACCGCGGCGCTGGGTTCGAAGAGGTCGTCAAGCCAGTCCAACCCGAAGAAGTCGGCGCTCGCGGTCGGCGCCAGGGCCAGCGGGGTCAATCCGAACGCCAGGAAGGCACTGGCCGTCGTCCCGAGACCGGCTGCGCGGCGACGGCGGCGGCGTGTCTGGGTCTGACGTGTCTTGCCCTGCCGCGTGCTGGGGTGCTGAGCCATTGGTCGATCTCCTTAAAGCAACGCGAACAGTGGTGGGTTTTCAATGTGGAGCAGGTTCGAGAATCAAAGCGTTACGTAAGTGTTTGCCTAATTTACCGAGATGTCAACGTTTTTCCGGAAGTGGAACTTGTCGCGTTTCTACGGGCACCGCCGCTGCTAGTGGTGCTCTGCTTGGCGGTTACCGAACGCCCCGCGGTTGCCGCTCGCGTCGATCAACGCTTAGAAAATTCTTAGCATCAGCTACGTGGGTCATGGCCGGCCGTCAGTGTCGTCCGGCGTTGCTGGAGCACGTCCGGACGGCGGGCCCGCTCGCCGGTCGCGTCGAACGCACTCAGGGCGGTGACAACCCGACGGCCGGCGTGTTCACCAGCAGCGGGTCGGGCTCGCCGGTCAACTTGAGCAGCCCGCGCACCCCGCGGATCGCCAGCGGCCAGTTACGCGGGTCGCGCAGGTTGAGCCCGCCGATGAGCTGCTTGAGCATCGACAAAGTGTCGAAATAGATCCGCTCGGCGACCAGGGTCTCGTTCTCGTCGAAGACGAAGTAGGCCGTCATCCGGGTGCGGTGCCGCGATCCGGTGGCCGGAATACCGCCCAGCGGACCCAAATGTGTTCCGAGCAGCCAGAACTCGACGATCACCGCATCGGCGCTGTGCCGCAGCGCGATGATGTCATGGTCCTGATCGGGGAAGGCGACGCGGGTGTCGCGGTAGTAAGCGCGGACGTCGGCGTCACCGTCGTGCACGGTCAGAGTAGGAATGATCTCGTAATGCGGGTGCGGAAACGTGGCCAGCACGTCGTCCCAATCCTGGCGGACCTCGTCGTGGAAGTGGTCGAGGACGAGCTTCTCGCGCGCCCGCAGCACGTCGGCGGGCGGGATGGCAAAGCGGTCGGTCATGGCATCCTCCAGGCGAATCCCCTGAATATCGCCGTTACCGGCGGAGCAGGCAAGACATGATGCACGGTATGAACCTCATCGTGCATCGCGTATGCCTGATCCTGCTGACGATCGTCGCGCTCAGCCTGGGGGCGTGGGCATACTTCGCGCCGCTGAATTGGTACAGCACGTTTCCCGGAATGGGCATGACCTGGTTACCGGTGCTCGGCCCGTACAACGAGCATTTCGTCAAGGACGTCGGCTCCTTCTTCATGGGTTTCGCGGCGCTCAGCGCCCTGGCGCTGTACTACCTGCGCAACCGGCCCGTCGTCGTGATCACGGCAATCAGCTGGTCGGTCTTCAATGTGCTGCACCTGATCTACCACCTCGGCATGCTGCACATGTACGGCCGGCGTGACGCGATACTCAACGCGGTCAGCCTCAGCTTGCTGCTGGTGCTGTCGCTGCTCTTGCTCATCCCTGCCCGCAGCCACGCCACCGAGGACCGCGCATGACATACGACTACGACGTGGTGGTGATCGGCTCCGGTTTCGGTGGAAGCGTGGCGGCGCTGCGCCTGACCGAGAAGGGTTACCGGGTCGGCGTGTTGGACATGGGCCGCCGCTGGGCGCCCACCGATTTCCCGCCCAACAACTGGCACGTCCGCAAGGCCATGTGGGCGCCGAAACTGGGTTGCTTCGGCCCGCAGCGGCTCACCGTGCTGGGCAAGACGTTCATCGCCAGCGCGGTCGGGGTCGGCGGCGGATCGCTGATCTACGGCAACACCCTCTACGAGCCATTGGAGCGGTTCTACACCGACCCGCAGTGGGCGCACATCACCGACTGGAAAGCCGAACTCGCGCCGTACTACGAGCAGGCCCGCCGCATGCTCGGGGTGACACCCACCCCGCACACCACCCCGGCCGACGAGGTGCTGTTGGCGGTGGCCCGCGACCTCGGGGTCGAAGGCACCTACCACCCGACCAACGTCGGGGTGTTCTTCGGCGACGAGCCCGGCAAAACCGTCGACGACCCGTTCTTCGGCGGTGCCGGCCCGGCCCGCGCCGGCTGCATCGGCTGCGCGCAATGCTTCACCGGCTGCCCGCACAACGCCAAGAACACCACCGAGACCAACTACCTGTATCTGGCCGAACACGCCGGCGCGCAGATCCATCCGCTGACCATGGTCACCGATGTGCGGCCGCACGGCGACGGTTACGTCGTCAGCACGGTGCGCACCGGACGGTGGCTGCGCAAGCACAAGCGCGACTTCACCGCCCGCCAAGTGGTGTTCGCCGCGGCCTCGCTGGGCACCCAGCGGCTGCTGCACAAGCTGCGCGACACCGGGTCACTTCCGCAGCTCTCCCCGCGGCTCGGTGAGCTGACCCGCACCAACTCCGAAGAGGTGCCGGTGGTGCTGGCGCCCGACCGCGACGATTTCGCCCAGGGCGTGGCGATCACCTCCTCGATTCACCCCGAGGCCAACACCCATGTCGAGGTGTGCCGCTACGGCAAGGGATCCAACCTGCTCTCGATGATGGGCACCCACCTGATCGACGGCGGCCCATGGCGTTTCGCGCGGCTACTGCTGACCATCGTGGCGCACCCGGGGCTGCTGCTGCGCAGCCTGTTCCCGCGTGGCGCCTCGGAGCATTCGATCATCATCCTGGTGATGCAGTCCCTGGACAACTCGTTGACCACCTACCGCAAGCGTGGTCTGTTCGGCACCCGCATGACCACGAAACAGGGTGCGGGGGAACCGAATCCGGACTGGATCCCGATCGCTCACGACGTCGCCCGCCGGATGGCCGAGAAGGTCGGCGGTGTCGCCGGCGGCACTTACCTCGACGCGCTCAACATCCCGTTGACCGCACACTTCATCGGCGGCTGCCCGATCGGAGAAACCGCCGAAGCCGGTGTGATCGACCCCTACCAGCGGGCCTACGGACACCCCGGCATCCACGTCGTCGACGGGTCGGCGATCACCGCCAACCTGGGCGTCAACCCGTCGTTCACCATCACCGCGCAAGCCGAACGAGCCATGGCGTTCTGGCCCAACAACGGTGAGCCCGATTCCCGTCCGCCGCTCGGCGAGCCGTATCGACGCATCCCGCCGGTGTTTCCGCATCACCCGACGGTGCCGGACAGTGCCCCCGGCGCGCTGCGGTTGCCGCTGGCGCCGTCGGGGTAGCAGCCGCGGCGCTATCCTGGCGCGATGCCGACGTTCGCTGAGGTGTATCGCGAGAAGTATCTGCTGTTGACCACATTTACCAAGGACGGCAGGGCCAAACCGACCGCGGTGTGGGGCGCGCCCGACGGCGACAAGCTGTTGGTGATCACCGATGACGGGTCCTGGAAGACCAAGCGCATCCGCAACACGCCGCGGGTGACCATCCAGAAGTGCGGCGTGCTGGGTGCGCCGAAAGGCGAGCCGGTCGAGGCAGTGGCCCGGGTGCTGCCCAAGAGCGAGACCAGGCGCGTCTACGACGCGGTCGTCAAACGCTACTGGTGGCACGCCTGGTGGTTCGTTCCGCACTCGCTCGTGCGCGGCGGGATCGACAAGGTTCACATCGGCTTGGAGATCGCGCCCACGTCCTAGCCCGCCCGGCCCAACAGATGCCGCAGCGCCTGTTCGAGTTCGGGCATGCGAAAGCGGTGACCGGCATCCTGTAGGCGCCCCGGCAGCACTCGCTGGCTCGCGCGGGCAAGCTCACGCGCCCCTTGACCGCCGAGCAGCAATCGTGGCCCCAGCGCCGGAACCGGCAGGATCGTCGGCCGGCGCAGCACTCGTCCGAGGGTCTTGGTGTACTCGCGGTTGCGCACCGGGTTCGGCGCGACGGCATTGACCGCCCCGGACAGCCCGGTGTCCCACAGTGCGCGGTGATAGACGTCGATCAGGTCATCGATCCCGATCCACGCCAGCCACTGTCGGCCGTCGCCGAGCCGGCCGGCCAGGCCGGCGGCGAACAGCGGCCGCATCAGGCGCAGCGTCCCGCCCCGCGGTGATTGCACGATGCCGGTGCGGATCCGCACGACGCGCTTTTCGGCCTGTTCAGCCGGCGCCAGGGCGTCTTCCCAGTCGGCGACGACCTCGGCGAGAAACCCGTCCCCGCGTTGACTGTCCTCGGTGAGGATCTCGTCGCCGCGGTCGTAACCGTAGTAGCCGACCGCTGATGCGCAGACCAGAGTGCTCGGTCCAGCGCTGCTTCGGGCGACCAACTCGGCGAGTCTGCGGGTCGGTTCGATTCTGCTGTCCCGGATCGCACGCCGGTGCTGGGCGGTGAAGCGCCCGGCGATCGAGGCGCCGGCCAGATGGACCACCGCATCGACGCCGGCCAGCAGATCAGGATTCGGGTCGTCGGGATTCCACTGCCGCTCATCAGGATTGGCGGCGGCGCGCCGCACCAGCCGGATCACCCGATGGCCGCCGGTGCTCAAGAACGCGGCCAGAGCCGAACCGACGAGACCCGATGCGCCGCTGATGGCCACCGTGATCGGCTTCAGGCCGTGCTCTGCGGCGCGCCGGTGGGCGGCCAGGTCATCGGCGAGCTGGCGGTGCCGATAGACGAACATCGGCCGCAGCATCGATTCGGGTATGGGCGTGTCGACGCGATCGGTCAGCTGTGTTCTACCGTCGCCGAGATCGTCGAACTCGTGGCTGTGGCGCCACCTCATCGCCGTCCGGGCCGGCAGCGACGCCAGGCCGCGGCCGCCGATCGCATCGACGAAACGCCGCGGCGGGTCGTAGCCGCCGGGCTGGTGTTCGGCGATCCAGCGCAGCCCGCCGGGAAGCGCCAGTTCGGCGGTGCCGTCGCGCAGCGAGTCCGCTTCGGCGATCAGATGCATCGGCTGCCACGGCGGGCTCAACCGGGTGAACGCACCCGGCCTCTCGTGCCATGCGAAGACGTCCGCCGGCGGTGCCTCGACAACGCTGGAAAAGACCAGGCCCATGCCTCGACGTTACCGGCAGCGGCCGCGCTACCGGCTGGTTGAGCTCAGGCCTGCGTACCGGGCCAGGTGCCGGTCGCGGGAACCGAACTGGTACTCGATCGCGGTGAGCCGTTTGAAGTAGTGCCCGATTGCCAGCTCCTCGGTCATACCCATCGCGCCGTGCAGTTGCACCGCGCTCTGCCCGATGAACCGGGCGGCACGAGCAACCGTCGCCTTGGCCGCCGACACCGCCCGGGCGCGTTCTTCCGGGCCGGCGTCGAGCTTCATGATCGCCAAGTGCTGTGCGGCGACGGCCTGTTCGACCTCCAGGTACATGTCCACCATCCGATGCTGCAGCACCTGGAACGCCGAGATGGGCTGACCGAACTGCTGACGCTGCTTGGTGTAGGCGACGGTGTCGGCCAGGACCCGCCGCAGGCAGCCGACCGCCTCGGACACGATCGCCGCGGTGGCCTCATCGACGGTGTGCTCCAGCGCCGGCCACGCTTGGCCCTCGTCGCCCAGCAGCGCGTCGGCGGGCAGCCGAAGGCCATCGAGGACCAGGTCGGCGGCGCGGCGGTCGTCGATGGTGCGCAACGATTCCACCCGAAGTCCGGCCGGCGGTGCGGTGGCATCGAATTCGAGCAGGAATAGCGAGATCCCGGTGGTGTCGCGCTGGGCGCCCGAGGTCCGCGCGGTCACCACCAGGTGGGTGGCGATCGGTGCTGCGGCCACCGTGATCTTGGCCCCGTCGAGCACCCAGTGGTCGCCGTCGCGGCGCGCGGTGGTGGCCACGTCATGCCAGGTTCCCGCCGAGGTCGGCTCCTCGGCGGCGACGGCAATGATGGCGTCCCCGAGCGCGATTCGCTCCAAGAGCCGGGTGGGTCCCCCGGCGCGTTGCAGCAGCCCGCCGGCCAGCACGACGGTTTCCACGAACGGTTCGATGACCAGCGCATGTCCGAGTGCTTCGGTGATGATCATCAGCTCGCCTGTGCCACCGCCGAGTCCGCCGGCGCTCTCGGGCAGTGTCGCCCCGAGGATGCCCAGGTCATCGGCGAAGGCACGCCAGATGTTCGGCTGCCAGCCGGCTCCGGTCTTGGCCGCCGCGCGACTCTTCTCCAGGTCGTAGCGGTCGGCGAGGAACTTGCCGACGGTGTCGCGCAGCAGTTCTTGTTCGTCGGTGAATGAGAAGTCCATCTATAACCCCAGTGCTGCCTTGGCCAGAATGTTGCGTTGAATCTCGTTGCTGCCGGCGTAGATCGAGCCGGCGCGGTCGTTGAAGTAGCGCAGCGGGGCCACCGCTTGCCACGGCTGGCCGCTGAGGTAGCCGTCGGCGGGCGGGACGAAGTCGGGGATCGGGCCACCCGGCATGGTCGCGTGCGGCTGGTAGATCCGGCCGCGCGGGCCGGCGGCCTCCAGGGCCAGTTCGGTGATCGTCTGGCTCAACTCGGTGCCCAGGATCTTCAGCATCGACGCCGCCGGTCCGGGATTGTGGCCCTTGGCCAGGGCGGCGATGGTGCGGAATTCCAGGATCTCCAAGATGTCGGTGCGGACCCGGGCATCGGCCAGCCGCAGCCGGAAGACCGGATCGTCGGCCAGCGAGGTGCCGTCCGGGCCGGGTTGTCCGGCAGCCTGTTCGGCGACCGCATCGGCCCACACCTGCAGCATCGGGGCCATCGCGCCGCCCCGCTCGAAGTTGAGCAGGTATTTCGCGACGGTCCACCCGTCGTCGATCCGGCCCAGCACGTTGGCCTTGGGCACCCGCACCGAGTCGAAGAACACCTGGTTCTGCACCTCCTCGCCGGAGGTCATGACCAGCGGCCGGACCTCGATACCCGGGGTGGTCATGTCGATCAGCAGGAAGGTGATGCCTTCCTGCTTCTTGCCGCTGCGCGACGTGCGGACCAGGCAGAAGATCCAGTTCGCCTCGGTGGCGTGGGTAGTCCAGATCTTGCTGCCGGTGCAGATCAGGTCATCGCCGTCATCGACTGCCGCCATGGACAGCGACGCCAGGTCCGAGCCGGACTCCGGCTCGGAGTAGCCCTGACAGAAGAACACCTCGCCGGTGAGGATCCGCGGCAGGAACCAGTTCTTCTGCTCGTCGGTACCGAAGCCGATGATCGCGTGCGCCACCATCTTGATGCCCATCGGGGAGAGCAGCGGTGCGCCCGCCAGCGCGCATTCGCGGCTGAAGATGTAGTGCTGCAACGGCGTCCAATCGCAGCCGCCGTATTCCACCGGCCACGCCGGTGCGGCCCACCCGCGTTCATGCAGGATCGCCTGCCAGCGCATGCTCGCCTCGTGATCGGCGTACACACTGGTCATCAGCTGCCCGGCTCGGCGCAGATCCGAGCTCAGATGCTCATCGAGGAACCCGCGAACCTCGTCGCGGAACGCTGCCTCGTCAGCCGACCAATCCAGATCCACTGCCACTCCTAGCCGTAGGTCTTGCGTAACAGCGGTTTGACCACTTTGCCACTGGCGTTGCGGGGCAACTCGTCGACGAGCACGAGTTCCTTCGGGTGCTTGTAGCGGGCGAGCCGCTCATTGAGGAACTGCTCCAGATCGCTCAGCGTCAGTGCCTGCGCCGCGGCCACGATAGCGACCGGGACCTCGCCCCACTTCTCGTCGGCACGCCCGATCACCGCGGCCTCCCGGATCATCGGGTGCTCGAACAGCACGTTCTCCACTTCGGCGCAGTAGATGTTCTCTCCGCCGGAGATGACCATGTCCTTCTTGCGGTCGACGACATAGACGAAGCCCTCGTCGTCGACGCGCACCAAATCACCGGAGTGGAACCAGTCGCCGGCGAAGGCCTCGGCGGTGGCTTCCGGCTTGTTCCAGTAGCCCTGCATCAGAGTCGGTCCGCGGTAGACGATCTCGCCGATCTCGCCGGGCGGCACGTCGTTCATGTCGTCGTCGACCACCCGTGCTGCGATGGTCGGGATCACCTTGCCCACCGAGCCGAGCTTGCGGAGGGCGTCGGTGCCGTCGAGTACGCAGGTGATCGGTGACATCTCGGTCTGGCCGAACACCGCGACGTTGAGCGCATCCGGGAAGGTCTCGGCCATTGCCCGCAGCACGGTGTCCGACGCGGGCGCGGCACCCCAGCTGATCACCTCCAGAGCCAGATCCCGTTGCCGCACAGTCGGATCCGCACAGATCAGTTGCCACTGCGCCGGAACCAGGAAGACCGAGGTGGCTCGCTCGCGCTCCCAGGCGTCGAGGGTGTCGGCGGCGTTGAACGCCCCGAGCGGGTGGATCACCGTCGTGGTGCCGATCACCAGGTTCGGCGCGATGCTGCCCAGTCCGGCGATGTGGAACATCGGCGCGGCGCAGAAATAGACGCTGTCCGGGCTGGTGTGCAGGGCCTGGATGCAGGTCAGCGATTGGGCCTGCAGGTTCGAATGGGAGAGGATCGCGCCCTTGGGGCTACCGGTGGTGCCCGAGGTGTACATGATCAGCGCCGGGGTGTCTTCGGGGATGTCGGCGTGCGGGTGCGGTTCTCCCGGTTCGGCGATGAGCGATTCGTAGTCGTCGCCGAGTACGACGGCCACCTCGAGGCCGACGGTGTTCTTGCGCACGGCATCGATCAGCGGCGCGAGCAGTTGGTCGGTGATGACGCCCTTGGCGCCGCTGTCGGAGACCAGGTAGCTGATCTCGGGGTCGGTGAGACGGAAATTGACCGGGACCGCGATGGCGCCCAGGGCGTTGATCGCCAGCACGGACTCGATGTACTCGGTGTGGTTGAGCATCACGATGAGAACACGGTCGCCGAAGGAGATCCCGCGTCGGAACAATGCCCCGGCGAGCCGTTGTGAGCGGTCATGCAGTTGGCGCCAGGTGGTCTCGGTGCCGCGGCAGCGGAAGGCCACGGACTCGGGGCGCATCTCGGCGTGGATGGCCACCTGATTTACCCAGTGGTTGCGCCGGGAACGCAGCGGCTGTGTGGTCATTCGGCGAACACCGCCTTGCGTTTCTGCAGCATCGCCGTGGCGCCCTCGATGAAGTCCGGCGAGCCCAACAGCTCCACCTGACCGGCCTTCTCCCGGGCCAGCGCGGCGCCGAGCGGAGCGAGGCTGGTGGCGTTGAGCGCTTGTTTGGTCAGTTCGAGAGCGCGCCGCGGCCCGTGGGCCAGCTTCGCCGCCGCCTCCTCGACCTTGGTGTCCAGCTCTGCGGATGCCAGCACCGCGTTGACCAGACCGGCATCCCGGGCGGCAGCGGCCGGCAGGCGCTCCCCGAGCAGCGCCATCTCGTTGGCCAGGGCCCGCCCGGCGGCAGCGGCGATCAGGGCGGTGGTGCCGCCGTCGGGCATCAGCCCGATGTTGGTGAACGACAGCAGGAAATAGGCGCTCTCGGCGGCGTAGACCAGGTCGGCGGCCAGCGCGATACCCACCCCGACACCGGCAGCCGGCCCGTTGACCCGCGCGATGACCGGCACCGGTGTTTCAGCGATCGCCGTGACCAACCGGCCGGCGCAATCCATCACTTCTTCGGGCGTGACCCCGCCGGCCGTGGCGGACAGGTCGGCGCCGGTGCAGAACGCCTTGCCTTCGCCGGTGATCACGATCGCCCGCACCGCCGGATCGCCGGCGGCCTCGGTGAACACGTCGCCGAGGCGCGCCATGGTGGCGTAGTCGATCGCGTTGAGCCGCTCCGGATTGGTCAGGGTCACCCGGAGCACCCGACCGTCTCGGACCGCGGTGAGCTTGGGGGAGTTCTCGGTCATGGGCAGCCCCGCACGTTGCATCCTTAAACTGGTTTGAAATGTAAACTATGGTTAACTTATGGGCGTCGGTTCGAACTGTCAACAACGGGGAGCGAACAGTGTCGTCAGTGGGTCTGGGCGGCGAATCCACGACCACCACCGCGGTGCGGCGTCGCCCCAAAGACCGCAAGATCCAGATCGTGCGGGCCGCGGCGCGCGCCTTCAGCGACCGCGGCTATCACGCGGTCGGCGTCGATGAGATCGCCGCCGACGTCGGCATCTCCGGACCGGCCCTCTACCGGCATTTCGCCAACAAATACGCGCTGCTGGTCGCGACCGCCGAATACGCCGCGCAGACGCTGGTGTCCGCAGCGCGCGGCGCCGACGACCCGGCCCGGCCGCCGCAGGAGCGGTTGCGCGCGATCGTCGACGCGCTGATCGAGACCACCATCGGCATGCGACGTGAGGGCGCGTTCTACCGCTGGGAGCGGCGCTACCTGCAACCGGTGGACCGCAAGCACATCCGCGCCAGCTATGACGCGCTGAACGCCGCGGTCGCCGAACCGTTGGCGCTGCTGCGGCCGGGCCTGTCCGAGGCCGACACCGCGATGCTGGCGGCCGCGGTGCTCAGCGTCATCGGCAGCATCTCGGCGCACCGCACCCGGTTGGCCGCTTCGGCACTTTCTTCGCTGCTCGCCGAACTGTGCTGGTCGGTGCTGACCGCCGAGTTGCCGCCGGCGCCGGCTCCGGCCGCGCGGCGGCAAACCGAGCGTGGCTTGCCGAGTACCTCCAAACGGGAACGGTTGCTCGCCGAAGCCATTCGGGTGTTCGGGCAGCGCGGCTTCTATGAAGCCAGTATCGACGAGATCGGCAGTGCCGCCGGCCTCAACGGCTCCAGCGCGTACCGCTACTACCCGAGCAAGGCCGCGCTGCTCGCCGCCGCGTTCCAGCGCGCGGGTGACCGGGTGTTACTGATCATCACCGACGCTCTTGCCGAGTCGAGCGACCCGCGCGAGGCGGCCACCCGCATCGCCGAACGCTATACCGCGCTGTCGTTCGCCGCGCCGGACCTGATCAACATCTATTTCGCCGAGTTCGCCAATCTGCCCGAACCCGACCGGGTCCACCTGCGCGGGTTGCAGCGGCAGAACGTCAACGAATGGGCGCACCTGCTCCGTCAGATCGGGGCGACCGAGACCGAAGCGGTCTTCCGGGTCCACGCCGCGCTTGCCCTCGTCGTCGATCTGGGACGCCTGGTTAACTTCGACGACACCGCCGAGCAACGCTTACGAGTCAACACCGTGATGGCGGCGGTGCTGTTCGGGGACGGGAAGCGACAGACCCCGCAGTAGCCGCAGGGGTAGTCGAGGTGATGCCGGGCCTCAGCCCAGGTGGAACACCACCTCAAGTGCGAGGAATCCGAAGATGAGCAGTCCGATGATGGCCGCGACGGCGGGCAGTACAAGCACGGGGTCTTTCATGGCTGGTAACAATAATCCAGTCATCGGTTGTAAGAACCCGGGAAGTGTTGGCGATCACGGCATCTGGGGACTTTGGTCCGTGAGTGGCGACGTGGTCGCCCACCGGATGTGACCGCCATCACCGCACTCAGGGGTAGGCCACGTGGACCCGGTGAATCTGACCCTCGAACGGGAACGGCGCGCGCTCGCGATAGTCCAGAGACACCGGCGAGCCCAGACAGGTGCCGATGTCGAGGCAGTCGTTGGCGGTGAACAACAACGGCGCACTGACCAGCACCAGGCCCTCGGCGACGGTCTCGCCGTTGACGGCCACCGTGATGTCCAGCGGCCCGGCCGGACGCGGTTCCGCGTACTGAGTGGTGATGGTGATCGTTGCGCGTCCCGGAGGCACCTTCGTCGCCGAGCGGATCTTGGTGCGCGACAAGATGAAGAGGTTGTACTCGTAGCAGAGGTATCCCTGGTCGAAGTAGCACGTCAGCCCACCGGACCCTGCGCCGAGGGCGTACAGCACCCCGTTCGCTTCCGCCGGGATGTCGGCGTCGATGGTTACCACGTTGTTCTTGTTGCCGAGTGCGGGCGCACAGAACTCGGGCATCCGCACGGTGTCGCCGGTGAAGTCCCACTCGGTGTAGGGCGGGGCGATGCGCAGCTCGGGGTGATAGACCGGCACCCACAAGCCGCCGCCGATGGGCAGCACCGCATTGCGGGCCGCCTCGACCATGAACACCTCGCGCAGCTGGGCGAGCTTCTCAGGCATCTGCTCGGCCAGGTCGTGGGCCTGTGACCAGTCCTCGTCGAGGTTGTAGAGCTCCCACGCGTCCTCGTCGGGAGTCCAGGTCGCGATGCCGGGCGGCTGACCGGGCACCCACGGTAGCCGCGGGCCGCGGGCCGACGCCATCCACCCGTCGTGGTAGACGGCCCGGCTGCCCATGATCTCGAAGTACTGGGTCTTCTTGCCGCCAGGCGCATTCCGGTCGGTCAGGGTGCGGGCGAAGCTCGCTCCGGCCAGCGGCAGCTGCGGTTGCCCGTGCACTGTCATCGGTGCCTCGATACCCACGACTTCGTAGATGGTCGGCACCACGTCGTTGCAGTGCAGGAACACCGGCCGCGGAGCCGGATCGGCGGCGACCTTGGCCGGCCAGCGCACCACCATCGGGTTGCGGGTGCCGCCCAGGTGTGAGGCCAGCAGCTTCATGCCCTTGTACGGGGTGGAGCCCGCCCACGCCCAAGCCGCGTGATACTGGTTGTCCACCAGCGGCGACCCCAACACGTCCAGTCCGCCGAGCGCGTCGAGGGCATCAATGTGCTGGCGCACCGTGGTGGGAATACCATTCTGGGCCAACAGCTCCGAGATCGTGCCGTTCTGTCCTTCCCCGGAGGAGCCGTTGTCGCCCCAGATGTAGAAGAACAGGGTGTTGTCGGCGTAGCCGAGCGCCTCGAGCTCGTCGGCGATGCGACCGACCTGGACATCGACGTGCTCGGCATAGCCGGCTGCAACCTCCATCAGGCGGCGCTGAAACGGCTTTTCGTCCTCGGGAATGTCGTCCCAAGCGGTCAAGGCCTCGTCGCGTTCGGTGAGCGAACAGTCCTGCGGAATCCAGCCTTTGGCCTTGGCGCGTTCGAACACTTGCCGGCGGTAGGCATCCCATCCGTCGTCGAACTTGCCGGCGTACTTGTCGGCCCACTGCTTCATGATGTGGTGCGGGCCGTGCAGGCAGCCGCTGGCCCAGTACATGAAGAACGGCTTGTCGGCGTTGAAGGCCTTGTGCCGACGCAGCCAGGAGATGGCGTCGTCGGCCAGGTCCTCGGACAGGTGATAGCCCTCTTCGGGAGTCCGCGGCGGGGCCACCACGGTGGTGTTGCGTACTAGGTTCGGTTCGTACTGGGATGCCTCGCCGGCCAGGAATCCGTAGAAGTACTCGAAACCCAGCCCGGTGGGCCAGTTCTCGAACGGTCCGGCCGCGGTGGTTTCCTCCGCGGGGGTGTTGTGCCACTTCCCGAAGGCCGAGGTCGCGTAACCGTATTGCTTGAGCACCTCGGCCACCGTGGCGCTCGATGCCGGGATCTTGCCGGCGTAGCCGTCCCAGTCATTGGCCAGCTCGGCGATCTGGCCGTTGCCGATCTCGTGGTGGTTGCGTCCGGTGAGCAACGACGCCCGGGTGGGCGAGCACATGGCCGTGGTGTGAAACCGGTTGTAGGACACGCCTTGCCCGCTGATCCGGTCGAGGGTCGCGGTGGTCACCTCGCCGCCGAACGTCGACGGCAGGCCGGGACCGGCGTCGTCGATGAGCACGATGACGACATTGGGCGCATCGGCGTGCAGTCGCTTGGGCGCCGGTCGTGGACTGTAGGTCGATTCCTGCAGTGTCCGGCCCGCGACACTGCCCGACCCGACCGGGGGGAACGGTAGCACCGCGCCGTTCGGCAATATCGGAGCCACTACCTGATCGCCCAACACAACCTCCTCATCTCGGGTACATCGTCGTCGACCGCTGGTTCAGGAGTTCGCATTGCCGAGCGGCGGGTCCGGCGCCAGACTGCCGTCCGGGGCGATGTGGGCGAAGATCTGCTGCAGCAGTGTCAAGATGTGCGGGTCGTCGACGGTGTAGATGTGGTGGCGCCCTTCCCGTCGGGCGCGGATCAGTCCGGCCAGCCGCAACTTGGTCAGGTGCTGGCTCATGGTGGCGACGTTGATGCCGGCCCGTCCCGCCAGGGTGGTGACGTCGTAGTCGCCCTGGGCGGCCAGCCACAACACGTGTAGGCGCGCGGGGCTGCTCAGCAGTCCGAACGTGCTCGCCGCCGAGGCGAGTTGGGGCTCGGTCGGCCCCTCGGCTCGGCTGGGTGAAGTCATGGTTTCGGGTCGCCGTTCTTCATGTTTTGCCATCGCGGCATTCATTTTGTCCCAACGCCCACGACGGGCTTCGGCGAACGACACATTCGCATAGTTGCGTAATCATCAAAGTGTCGCCAGAATTGGGCGCCGACCCATCCTCAGATCACACGATTGGTTGCTGTCGAATTGATCCGGACCTCGTCACTGCTCCGCCCGGTCGCCCTGGGACTCCAGGCGACCTCCGTCCTCGTGGACGCGACGGTCCGCGAAGCCGGCCGGTTGTTGTCCGGCGAGACGGCGACGTTGACCCGACGCTGCTGGCGCGGCCCGGACCGCGCATGGATCGAGGTGCGCGGGCTGGCCGGCACCGACGGGGCAGAACTCGGGCGCGAGGTGATCGCCGCGCTCGGCGCCCAGCCGGGCGTGGTGTCGTCGCGGCTGAACCTCCCGTTGTCG
Organism: Mycolicibacter sinensis; assembly: GCF_001673565.1. Lineage (GTDB taxonomy): Bacteria > Actinomycetota > Actinomycetes > Mycobacteriales > Mycobacteriaceae > Mycobacterium > Mycobacterium sinense_C. The sequence continues at coordinate 16,714 of NZ_LZMF01000087.1, read as the reverse complement.
CGGGTGGTGGTGGAACTCGAAGGCGACACGCTTTCGCTCAACGACCTGTGCTGCTTGATCGACGACGTCGAACGCACCCATCGCGGTGCCGCGTCCCCGGCTGCCTCCCCACCGCACGCCTTGCCCGGCGACGGGCTGCTGCTGGCCGCCCGGGGCGTGATGGTCGGCGTCAACGCCGCCGGGCTGGCGATCGCGCTGGCCGGGTGGGCGCTGCGGCTACCGCAGGCGCCGGTCGCCGTCGACGCCGCCGCTGCGTTGGCGAACTATCAACCGTGGCTGCGCCGCAATCTTGCCGAGCGGATCGGCGCGGGGCCGGCCGGCACGGTGCTGTCATTGATCTCGGTGGGCTCGCGGATCGCCACCCTGTCGCCGGCCACGCTGGCGGTGGATCTGGCGCTGCAGGGCATCAAAGCCGCCGAATGCCACGCCGGGGCGCAGGCCTGGAGCCGCCACGAGCCCTACCTGGCCGAGCACGCCGCGCAGGCCGAGGTCCATCTGCCGTCGCGCCCGGTGCCGCTGCCGGAGGGGGCCGCCGACCGCCACGGCAACCGGATGGCGACCGTGCAGCTGGTCGGCGCCGGCCTGGCGGGCGTTTTCTCCCGCAGCTTCAATGTGGCCGCGACGGCGGCGGTGGTCGCCGGCCCGAAAGCGCTGCGCACCACCACCGAATCGTTCGCGGCGACCCTGAGCCGGGCGTTGGTCGAACAGCACGCGGCGCTGCCGTTGCGCCCGGACGGCCTGCGCCGGCTCGACCAGGTCGACGCCGTGCTCATCGATCCCCGGCTGCTCTGCAGCGGCACCGTGCGCCACCCGCTGGCGACGGCCCTGCTCGCCGAGGCGCGGGCGTCCGGGGCGGAACTGATCACACTCGACATTCCCGACCTGGGCGAGCTGCGGCCGGCGTTCGACGACGTGGCGCCGATCGCCGACGGGGGATTCGATGCCGCCCTCGCCGCAGCGTTGGCCGCCCTGCAGCAGGCCGGGCGCACCGTCGCGGTGCTTTCTGATGGCGCCGCGCAAGCTCTCGCCTCGGCCGATGTCGGCGTGGGCATCCTGCCCGATTCCAGCGCCGCCGCACCGCCTTTCACCGCCGATCTGCTGGTGGCGGATCTGGCCGGCGCGTGGCGGGTGCTGCATGCACTGCCGGCGGCGCGCGCGGCCACCCAGCGCGGCATCTCGTTGTCCAACGGCGCTACCGCGCTCGGTGCGGTGCTCATGGTTCCGGGAGTGCGGGGCGGAAGAGGCCCCGGACCGGTCACCGCCGGAGCGGCCGCCGGACTGGTTTCGGGATTCCTGTTGGCCCGCGGCGTGGCCCGCACGCCCGCGCCGCGACCCGCGCAAACCCATGAATGGCACGCGATGTCGATCGACGAGGTCCGCGACATCTTGCCCGCACCCCAGCTCGTCGGGGCCGGTGACGAACTCGCCGCGCAGCCGCCCCACCTGGCCTGGCAGTTCGTCAAGGCGGTGCGTGCTGAGCTGTCGGATCCGCTGATGCCGGTGCTGGCCTTGTCTTCGGCGGCCACCGCCATGCTCGGTTCACCGGTCGACGCGCTGATGGTCAGCACGGTGCTGATCGGCAACTGCATGCTCGCCGCCGCCCAACAGCTACAAGCCGAGAACCGGCTGAACCGGCTGCTGGCGCAACAGACTCCGCCCGCGCGCACCGTCGCCCTCGGCGACACCAAGTCCTACGGCGAGATCGACGCGGACCGGTTGCTGCCCGGCACCCTGATCGAGGTCCGCAGCAACGAGGTCGTGCCCGCCGACGCCCGCCTGATCGAAGCCACCGACCTCGAGGTCGACGAATCCTCCCTCACCGGCGAGTCGCTGTCGGTGGACAAGCAGACCGCGGCGACACCGGGCGCCGAACTCGCCGATCGGCGGTGCATGCTCTACGCGGGCACGACGGTCATCGCGGGCACCGCGCTCGCCGTGGTCACCGCCGTCGGCGCCGACACCCAGGCGCGCCGTGCCGCCGAACTGGCCTCCGGCGAGCTTCCGGTGGTGGGCCTGCAGCACCAGCTCAGCCGGCTGATGAGCCGCGCCTTCCCGGCCAGCGCGGCCGGCGGGCTGATGGTGGGGGTGCTGGGAATGCTGCGCGGCGGCGGCCTTCGCCTGGCACTGGGCAACGCGATCGCGGTCGCGGTGGCCGCGGTGCCCGAGGGGATGCCGTTGATGGCGACCCTGGCCCAGCACGCGTCGGCGCAACGCCTGACCGATACCGGTGCGCTGGTTCGCATTCCGCGCTCGGTGGAGGCGCTCGGTCGCGTCGAGGTGGTCTGCTTCGACAAGACCGGAACGCTGAGCGAGAACCGGCTTCGGGTCACCGCGGTGCACCCGGTCTCGGGGCACGCCGACGACGACGTGCTGCGTTGCGCGGCCAACGCCGCGCCGGCCCCCGAGGACGCCCAGCACGCCCACGCCACCGACCAGGCCGTCATCGAAGCGGCCGCCGGCCTCGCCGGCCCACGGTGGTCCGTCCCGGACGCGCACCTGCCGTTCCGGTCCGGCCGGGCCTTCTCGGCGTCGGTGTCGGGCGCCGAACTGGTGGTCAAGGGCGCCCCGGAGGTGGTGCTGGCAGCCTGCACGGGTCTTGGCCCAGATGCCGGCGACCCGGTCGCCGAACTGGCCGCCGGTGGGCTGCGGGTGCTCGCGGTGGCCCGACGCCGGCTCACCGCCGCACAGGAGCGGTCGTTGCGCGACGATCCCGACGCCCTGACCGAACTGTGCCGGAGCGGGTTGACCCTGACCGGGTTTCTGGGCATCTCCGACACCCCGCGCGCCGGGGCGCCGCAACTGCTCGCCGACCTGGCCGGCCGCGGCGTGAGTATTCGGCTGATCACCGGTGATCACCCCGTCACCGCCACCGCGATCGCCGCGGAACTGGGCATGCCGGTCGCCGCCGATCAGGTCATCACCGGATCGGAATGGAATGCGTTGTCGCGCAAGGAGCAGGAACGCGCGGTGGCCGACCGGGTGATCTTCGCCCGCATGTCCCCAGAAAACAAGGTGCAGGTCGTGCAGACCCTCGAACGCAGTGGGCGGGTCTGTGCCATGGTCGGCGACGGCGCCAACGACGCGGCGGCGATCCGGGCCGCGAGCGTGGGACTCGGCGTCGTCGCCCGCGGCAGCGACTCGGCGCACGCCACCGCCGACATCGTGTTGACCGACGGCCGCATCGGTGCGCTGGTGGACGCCATCGACGAAGGTCGCCGGTTGTGGCGGGGCGTACAGCTGGCGGTGACCGGCCTGCTCGGCGGCAACGTCGGTGAGGTGATCTTCGGTGTGGTGGGCACCGCACTGGCCGGCACCTCGCCGCTGAACAACCGGCAGCTGCTGCTGATGAACATGCTGACTGACGCGCTGCCGGCGACCGCCGTCGCGGTGAGCACTCCGGCCGGCCCGGCGGGCCGCGTGGTGCACGGCATCGACGAGCGCAAGCTGATGCGTGCCGTCGTGGTCCGGGGGGCGATCACCGGTGCCGCGGCCAGTGCCGCCTGGGCGATGGCCTCGGTGACCGGACGCCCGCAGCGCGCCGCGACCGTCGCGCTGATCACGCTGGTCTCCACCGAACTGGCTCAGACGCTGGTTGATTCGCACGCCCCATTGGTGTGGCTCACCGCCGCGGGTTCGTTCGCGGCGTTCGCGGGGGCGATCAGCATCCCCGGTGTCAGCCAGCTGCTCGGCTGCGCTCCGGTGGGCCCGTTGGGCTGGGCGCAGGCCCTGGGATCGACCGGCGCGGCGGTGCTGGCCATCGCCGCGGCGCCGCGCCTGCTGCCCGCCGAGAAGCCCCGCCCGGAGGCACCGGAGGGCGACACCGAGCCGCCGACGGCCATCGTGGAAACGCTGCGACCAGCCCGGGAAGCGGTCGCACCGGAGGTCGACGCGGCTAGGGTGTTTGCCACCGTATAAAATCCACCGGAGGCGCCGTATGCACCCTTTCCGGCAAGCCGTCGAGGCCCGCGACGCCGCGGCCATCGAGGCGCTGCTATCCGACGATGTCGTGTTCACCAGCCCGGTCGCCTTCGCCCCCTACCCGGGTAAGCCGATCACCGCGGCGATCTTGCGCGCTGTGATGCGGGTCTTCGAGGACTTCCGCTACGTCCGCGAGATCGCCGATCCTGCCGGGCAAGACCATGCCCTGGTGTTCGAGGCCACGGTGGCCGGTAAGCGGCTCACCGGATGCGACTTCCTGCATCTCGACGCGGACGGCAAGATCGACGACCTGATGGTGATGGTGCGGCCGCTGTCGGCGGCCACCGCGCTGGCCGAGGCCATGGGTGCGCAATTCGAGCAGATCAAGCGCGAAGCCGCGGAGCACGGCGGTTCAGCGAGGCTCGACGCGGGTTCAGCCTAGACTTTCTTGCGCGATGCCGATATGCGGATCCGACGTGACCGCCGGCCCTGAGCTGTTCGTTCGGCGCCGGCGGACCCATGCGGTGCGCGAGCAGGCGCCCGTGGTCGCGGCCGTCGCGCTCGGCGGCGCCATCGGGGCATGTGCTCGTTACGGCATCGAACTGGCCTGGCCCACCCCGTCCGGCGGTTTCCCTTGGGCCACCATGGTTGTCAACGTCAGCGGCTGCGCGCTGATGGGGGCGTTGATGGTGGCGATCACCGAACTGTGGGTCGGCCACCGGCTGCTGCGCCCGCTGCTGGGCACCGGCGTGCTGGGCGGCTACACGACGTTCTCCACGTTCGCCGGCGACGTCGACACCCTCGCTGCCGCCGGTCATCTGGCCACAGCATTGCTCTATCTACTCACCACGCCGGTGCTGGTGCTGGTCACCACCTGGACCGCCGCGGCCCTCATCCGACGCCTGATCGTCAGGAGAACATCATGACCCAGCTGACCGGACCAGCCCTGCGCCTGACGGTGTTCGTCGGAGAGAGCGACACCTGGCATCGCAAGCCGCTTTTCAGTGAGATCGTGCACCGGGCGCGCCGCGCCGGTCTGGCCGGTGCCACGGTGTTCCGCGGCATCGAGGGCTACGGTGCGTCCTCGGCCATCCACACCACCCGGCTGCTGTCGCTGTCGGAGGACCTCCCGGTCTCGGTCATCGTCGTCGACACCGCCGAGCGGATCCGCGCCTTCCTGCCGGAACTGGACGAATTGGTCACCGAGGGATTGATCCTCCTCGACGAGGTCGAGGTCGTCCGGCACGTCGGTCGAACCGCCGAGGGCCAGTGAACTGGTTGCTGGTGATCGCCGGCGCCGCGGTGGGGGCACCACTGCGGTACCTGACCGATCGATTTGTCCAGGCCCGGCACAACACTACGTTTGCGTGGGGCACGTTGGCCGCCAATGTGCTGGGCAGCCTGATCCTGGGAGCCCTCACCGGCGCGGTGAGTGCCGGCGACGAGCGAATGCACCTGCTGGTCGGCACCGGCTTCTGCGGGGCGCTGACCACCTATTCGACCTTCTCCTACGAAACGCTGCAGCTGGCCGGCGCCGGCGCCCGGCTCTACGCGGTGGCCAACCTGGTGCTCACGCTGATCTGCGGGCTGGGCGCCTACTACGCCGGAGGCCTTGCCGCCCAAGCGATCTGGGGATAACCCGCTGTTTCGTTCAGCCATGCCACGAACGGTGTCACCGCCGACGTCATGGCTGCCGAAGACGGGCCCAGCCAGGAGTTCGCGACCAGATCGGAAACAACAGACGCATACCCGCTTGCGGCCGTGGTCAATTCGCTGGAAAGCGCATCCCAGGCCGCTGCGGCGACTGTCAGTGGGGCCGAGCCGGGGCCGAGATACATTCGCCCGGAATTGGTTTCCGGGGGCAACGCACCGAAATCCATCCGGCACCGCCTTCCACCACGAATAAATCGGGGTAGAAGCTATTAGCCGGGTTCGGCGGTCAAAGGCGAGCTTCATCGCCTATCGGAATGCTACACCGGCGCCGACGCGGTGGGGATGTGGTGCCACAATCGAGCCGGCTGTGTGCAATGGCCGCCGCCCACCGATTCCCAGGAGAAACCATGTCGTTCTCGATAGAGCTCAGTGATGATGTGATCGAGGTGCGCGACTGGGTGCATCAGTTCGCCGCCGAGGTCGTCCGCCCGGCCGCTGCCGAATGGGACGAACGCGAGGAGACGCCGTGGCCGGTCATCGCGGAGGCGGCCAAAGTCGGCCTGTACTCACCCGAGCTGTTCGCCACCCAGGCCGCCGAACCGAGCGGGATCGGCATGCTGACGGTGTTCGAGGAGCTGTTCTGGGGTGATGCCGGCATCGCGCTGTCGATCCTGGGTACCGGTTTGGCGGCAGCCGCCCTGGCCGGCAACGGAACTCCCGAACAGCTGGGCCAGTGGCTGCCAGAGATGTTCGGCACCGCCGATGACCCCAAGGTCGGCGCGTTCTGCTCATCCGAACCCGACGCCGGCTCGGATGTCGGCGCGATCCGGACCCGCGCCCGCTACGACGAGGCCACCCGCGAATGGGTGCTCAACGGCACCAAGACCTGGGCCACCAACGGCGGCATCGCCAATGTGCACATCGTGGTCGCGTCGGTCTATCCCGAGCTCGGCTCGCGCGGCCAGGCCACGTTCGTCATCCCGCCCGGTACCGCCGGCCTGGCCCAGGGCCAGAAGTTCAAGAAGCACGGCATCCGGGCCTCGCACACCGCCGAGATCGTGCTGGACAACGTCCGCCTGCCCGAGGACATGATCCTGGGCGGTCGGGAGAAGTTCGAGGACCGCGTCGCCCGCGTCAAATCCGGTGCGTCTGCGGGCGGCCAGGCCGCGATGAAGACCTTTGAACGCACCCGCCCGACCGTCGGTGCGATGGCCGTCGGGGTGGCGCGAGCCGCCTACGAATACGCCCTCGAATACGCCTGCCAGCGTGAGCAGTTCGGCCGCAAGATCGGTGAGTTCCAAGCCGTCGCGTTCAAGCTCGCCGACATGAAAAGCCGCATCGATGCGGCACGGCTGATGGTCTGGCGGGCCGGCTGGATGGGACGCAACAACAAGGCCTTCGACAACGCCGAGGGCTCGATGGCCAAACTGTTTGCCAGCGAGACCGCGGTATATGTCACCGACGAGGCGATCCAGATCCTCGGCGGCAACGGGTACACCCGCGACTACCCGGTCGAGCGGATGCACCGCGACGCCAAGATCTTCACCATCTTCGAGGGCACCAGTGAGATTCAGCGGCTGGTCATCGCGCGGGCGCTGACGGGCCTGCCGCTGCGCTGAGCGCCCGGCGCGCACGTCAGGGCGCGGGACCGGAGAAAACGAACCGGGTGCAGTCGGTGGGGAAGGCGAACCAGGCCAGGGCCCGTCGGGGGGCGATCATGCGCAACCCGCCGCCGTCGGGTCCCGCCCAGGCATCGGGGCCCGGAGCGTACTGCGGGTGGTATTTCTCAAACGCGGTCGCCAATCGGGCACCGAGGTCGTCCGGGTCTGCCGACGCCGCGGTGGAGACGCCCTCGACGATCACCACCTGCGTACCGCTTTCCAGCGTCAGGGTGCAAGCCGGGTTGTCCTGTAGGTTGCGCGCGTGCCGGGTGGTTGGCGCACCGTCGTAGTAGAACCGACCGTCAAGCCACACGCCCCACCGCGGTACGGAGTGCGGGGTGCCGTCCGGGCGCACCGTCGTCAACCAATAGTGCTGCGACGCAGTCAGGTGCTGTTCGACTTCCGGCCAGCTCAATAAGCCCTCGGTCGAAGTCGGCAACCCGTAACCCTCCGGCAGGGTGGGACGTGTCGCGGTGGGGCCCAGTGTCGGTTCCATAGCCCTGCGCTACCCGGCCGTCTTCCCGTTGTCGGTCATATACACCGCGCCGTGCACCGCGGCCGCGGCGTCGCTGGCCAGAAAGGCGATCACCTGGGCGACGTCCTCGGGCGCGCTCATCCCGCGCGGCGAGGCCACCCGCATGATCAGGTTGACGTCGGCGCCTTCGGGCAGCTGAAAGTTCGTCACCTGCGGTGTCAGCATCCCGCCGGGACACACTGCGTTGACCCGCAGCTTCTCCGCGGTGAACTCGACGGCCATTGCGCGGGTGAGCCCGACCAGGCCGTGCTTGGCCGCGCAATAGCCGGCCGAGTACGCCTGGCCTTCCACCCCAGCGATCGAGGCGACGTTGACGATGTTGCCGGCGGTTTCCAGCAGGTGCGGCAGCGCCGCGCGGCACAGGAAGAACGGCCCGTTGAGGTTGACCGCCAGGTCGTGAGCCCACTCGTCGTCGGTGACGGCCAGGGTGTGGCGCATCTGGTGGGCGCCGGCGACGTTGACCAGGACATCGAGTCGGCCGAACTGCTCGACGCACTGCGCAACCGCCGCCGTGCAGGCCGCCGCCGTGCTGATGTCGGTGGGGGTGTACTGCCCGCCGGGCACGTCGGCGAACACCGTTGCCAGCCGTTCGGCGTCGCGGGCCACCCCGAACACCGATGCTCCGCGCCGGGCGAACAGCTGGGCCGTCGCCGCACCCAGGCCCGACGAAGCGCCGGTCACCAATACGACTTTGCCTGACAGATCGGTCATGGGCATAACCGTATCCGCTGTCGCTCAGCGACTTGTGTGCCGGCGCAGCGAGGCACGCCCGAATGCGAGCACCATCCCGGGTGAGCCCAGGAGCAGTTGCAGGATCTGCAGCGGATGCCGGGCGGAGCGCACCTTCAAGAAGCTGTAGACATGCACGTCGCGCACCTTCGTGTGCGGGTCGAACCGCCAGATTTCGATACCGCAACCGTCGCGCCGGCCATCCGGGCCGCCCCACCACTCGTTGACGATGGTGTCCTCGGTGGTGGCGACCAATCGCTTGGACAGCCGGAACCGGCGCGCCTCGAACACCGCGCACGAGCGCGCCCACGCGGTGTGAATCGCCTGCACGCCAACCGATTCCTCGCGGGCACCGTCGGAGATCATCACCAGCCGCGCGTCAGCGGCATAGAGCTCATAGATCACCTCGGGCCGGTAATCGTTGGTCGTGTCCTGCACGAACTTGACGAACGCGGCGGCGTCGGCGGGCCGCCGCCCGATGGCACCGGTCACCGGCGGGCCCACCCCGAGCGCACCGCCGCGACGCCCAGCCGAAACCCGGCCCGCAACAGCGCGAGCAGTCCGCGCGGCCGCAACACGGCCGACACCAGCTGCGCCGAATCGCAATACAGAATGCGGCGCCGCACCCGGCCGAGCTCGTCGAGTTCGTAGCGGTCGACGGCCGGCCACGTCACCGTCCGGCCGCCGAACGTGCCCATGATCCGGAACTCGATGTAGACCATGTCGTCAGCCGACACCGCCGAGTTGACCACCTCGATGTGCAGATCCGGGATCAACGTGAAAACGCGCCCCCAGTAGGCGGTGGCGGCTTGCCGGCCCCGCACGTCGGGGAGCAACGGCTGGACGTAGCAGACGTCGGGGTTTGTCAGCGCATCCAGGTGCTCGACGCTCGGAGCGGACCACACCTCTTGGAAGCGTTCGACGAAGGAAGTGGCGACCGCGGTCATCCGTTCGTCCTTTCGGCGCAGACGATGCCCAGCCAGTCATCGCCGGCCAGCCCGCTGGCATGAGCCGGGTCGTAGCGGTTCAGCAGTTCGGCGACGCCGGCCTGGTCGCGGCTGCGGAAGCCATACTCGGCGAGCAGCGCGGACAACTCGGGCGCGCTGAACCCGCTGCGGTAGGGCTCGCCGCGCCGGGCGACGACTCGGGCGATCCGACGTGCACTGGCCCACCGACTGTCCCCGGTGACGGCCGCGGGCTCGACGAAATCGGCGACGAGCCGGCTGCCCGGCGCGCACAGTGCCGCCAGGTCGGCCAGGGTCGCGTCGATCGCGTCGGCGGTGAGGTACATGCTGACCCCGAGCCAGATGACGAGGCTGCGTCGTTGCGGGTCGAACCCCTTGGCCATCAGGCGATCTCGCAGCGTGTCCCGTTCCAGATCGCACGGCACCCAGACGATGTGGCCGGCGCGCGGTGCCGGGAGCAGTCGCTCTGTGGTCGCCCGCTTGCCGGCCTGGGTGGTCGGCGCGTCGACTTCGAAGATCGTCACCGCGGCGCGTGCGTGGCGCAGGCTGGTCGGGTCGTAGCCGGCACCGAGCAACACCAGTTGGTCGATCCCGTCGCGCAGGGCGGCCGCGCAGACGTCGTCGGTGAAGCGGGCCCGCAGCACGATATGTGCGTGCAACCCGCCCCAGTGCCGGTCGAAGGCGCGCAGTGCCGCATCGGCAAGCCACCGATTCGCCAGCAGCACTCGCAGCGCGGGATGGCCGACGAACTGCCGGGACCAGGGATCGTCGAGCAGGCGCCGCTGGGGTGGCCGCATGGACTCCGCGGCTCGCTGGGCGGCGTTGATCTGCGCGGTCAAACTTGCCGTCCGATTCAGGCGCCGTTCGGTCAGCGGGGCAGGAGCGGTCACCCGGACAACGCTATGGCCCCAGTGGTCTGCGAGTAAGGTCCAATTCCGTGCCGGATTCATGGACCAGTTCGGGGGTGGATCTGCACCTGGAGCTTCCGCCCGGGCGTGGCCGCCGCACCGCTCTGGAACACGCGCTGCGCGAGGCCATCCGGGACAACCGGCTGGCGCCGGGTGAGCGTCTACCGTCGTCGCGAGCCCTGGCCGGCCAGCTCGGCCTGGCGCGCGGAACGGTCGTCGAGGCCTACACCCAACTGGCCGCCGAGGGCTACCTCCGGAGCAGGCAGGGGGCGGTCACTGAGGTTGCGCGGGGCCCGGGAATATCGCCGGGGACAGCGACGGTATCCGCCCCGTCTCGGGTGGTGGCGGATTTCCGGCTCGGGCGCCCCGACCTGAGCATGTTTCCCCGTGCTGAGTGGCTGCGGGCGCTGCGGCGAGCCCTGCACGTCACGCCGCATGCCGAGCTGGGGCCGCTCGACCCGCGGGGTGCACCGCGCCTGCGTACCGAGCTGGCCGGCTACCTGGGCCGGGCCCGCGGGGTGCTGACCACACCGGAGCGGATTGTCGTCTGCAGCGGATTCACCCAGGGATTACGGCTGGTGTGCGACGCGCTCGCCGGAGCCGGCCGACGGTCGATCGCGGTGGAGAATCCCGGCCTACCCGACCACCGCGCGACCATCGCCGCAAGCGGACTCGACATCCTTCCCCTCGGCGTCGACAGCGATGGGGCACAGCCGGCCGGGTTCGCCGCCGCATCGATCGCCGCCGTGCTGCTCACCCCGGCCCACCAGGCCCCGTGGGGCGCCACGCTGTCCGCCGACCGGCGCGCCGAATTCGTCCGGCTTGCCGCCGCGCACGGGGCTTATGTCATCGAGGACGACTACGACGGCGAGTTCCGTTATGACCGCCATCCGGTCGGTGCGCTGCAGGGGCTTGCCCCCGAGCGGGTCATCTACGCCGGAAGTGCCAGCAAGAGTTTGGCTCCCGGGCTGCGACTGGGCTGGCTGGCCCTGCCGGCCGATCTGGTCGACGCCGTGGTCGAGGCCAAGCGCCGCGCCGACCGGGGCACCGACATCCTGGCCCAGCTGGCACTGGCCGAACTGATCGAATCCGGGGCGCTGGACCGTCATATCCGGCGGATGCGGCGACGCTATCGGCAGCGCCGGGACGCGCTGGCCGCCGTGGTCGCCCGCGTGGCCCCGAGGATGCCCCTCCAGGGCATCGCGGCCGGTCTGCACGCGGTGCTCTTGCTGCCGGAGGGCGTGTCGGAGGCCGACCTCCTGGCCGCCGCGCGGCAGCGAGAGATCTCCCTGACCGGTCTGGCGCCGTTCTGGCACGGGCCGCCGAAAGCCGAGGGGATCGTGGTGGGTTACGGCACGCCGGCCGAACATGAATACCCCCGGGCGCTGGGCCATCTCGGCAAATTACTCACCGATTCTGGGTAGCGTGCCGGTGAGCGAAAGGAGTACGGCAGTGCGCTACACCCGCACCGATCCCATCGCCGCTCGCCCCGCCGACGTATGGGCGGTCCTGACCGACGTCGAGCACTGGCCGGACTGGACGGCGTCGATGCGCGAGATCACTCGCCTGGACTCCGGCCCGTTGCGCGTCGGGTCCACCGCGCGCGTCCGGCAACCCACCGGCCGGCCGATGGTCTGGACCGTCACCGAGCTGGCCGACGAGCGGTCCTTCACCTGGACGGCATCGGCGGCCGGGATCCGGTTCACCGGCTACCACGAGCTCACTGCTACCGAGTCCGGTGTCCGGGCGGTGCTGGCCTTCACGCTGACCGGTCCGATGGCCTGGCTGGCACGGCTGCTCGCCGGCGGACGCATCCGGCGCTATGTCGATATGGAGGCCGACGGGCTCAAACGGCAATCGGAAAGCCGCACCTCGACCTAGCGCTTGCGGTTGACAGTGGCCGAGCTCCGTGTTTACCGTGGGGAGAAACCTACGGTACCGTAGGTTTGGTCGGGGGACTAAGCGACTGCCCATATGCCGAAAACGGGATGGAGCAAACATGACTAACGCCCAGACAGCGCTGCTGCATGAGCTGGAGCCGATTGTCGAGCAAAACCTCAACCGCCACCTCAAGGCCGCCAAGCCGTGGCTGCCCCACGACTACGTGCCGTGGAGCAAGGGCCGCGATTTCGCCTTCCTCGGGGGCGAGGACTGGGTTCCCGAAGACTCGCCGCTGGACCCGGTCGCCAAGGCCGCGCTGCTGGTCAACCTGCTGACCGAGGACAACCTGCCGTCCTACCACCGGGAGATCGCCACCCGCTTCGGCCGGGACGGTGCCTGGGGCTCCTGGGTCGGGCAGTGGACCGCCGAGGAGGGCCGCCACAGCATCGCGCTGCGCGACTACCTCGTCGTCACCCGGGGCATCGACCCGGTGAACCTCGAGAACATGCGGATGCAGCACACCATCGCCGGGTACGACTCCGGCGACAAAACTCCGCTGCAGGCGTTGGCCTACGTGTCCTTCCAGGAACTCGCTACCCGGGTGTCGCACCGCAACACCGGCAAGGCCTCAGGCTGCCCGATCGCCGACCAGTTGCTGGCCCGCGTCGCTCTGGACGAGAACCTGCACATGGTGTTCTACCGCAACCTGATGGACGCGGCCCTGGACATCGCGCCGGATGAGGCCATGTGCGCCATCCGCGACGAGGTGCTCGGCTTCTCGATGCCCGGCATGAACATGCCCGGCTTCGCCGAGAACGCCCTGCTGATCGCCAAGGCCGGCATCTACGACCTGCGCATCCACCACGACGACGTGGTGCAACCGGTGCTGCGGTTCTGGAAGGTCTTCGAGCGCGACGGCTTCGGCCCCGAGGGTGAGCAGGCCCGCGAACAGATCGACGGGTTCCTCAAGATGGTCGACGAGCGGGCCACGCACTACGAGGAGAAGGCCAAGGCGCGCGAGAGCGTCCTGAGTTCCTGACGCTCAGCCGGTTCCGGTCACGGTCAGGTAGATCAGCGCCGCGTTGAGCAGACCGATCACCACCGTGACGGTCCAGCCCAGTACCGACGTCAGCCGCCGGTTGGCGTCGGCGCCCATCAGCGCAGCGTCACCGGTCAGCCGGATCAGCGGCACCAGCGCGAACGGGATGCCGAACGAGAGCACCACCTGGGAGAGCACCAGTGCCCGGGTGGGATCGGTCCCGATCGCCAGGATCGCCAGCGCCGGGAGCAGCGTGATCAGCCGGCGCCATAACAACGGCACCGACACCCGCAGCAGGCCCTGCATGATCATCGCGCCGGCGTAGGCGCCCACCGAGGTCGAGGCCAGGCCGGAGGCCAACAGGCCCACCGCGAAGAACAGCGCGATGGTCGGCCCCAGCGCGTCGTGCATCGCGCTGTGCGCGCCCTCGATCGAACCGGTGCCGTCCCGGCCGGACAGGTGCGCGGCCGCCACCACCAGCATGGCCAGGTTCACCGCGCCGGCCACCAGCATGGCCAGGCCGACATCCCACCGGGTCACCCGCAACAGGCGTCGCCGTGCTCGGCCGGGTTCGGCCCGTCCGTGCCGGTCGCGGGCCAGGCCCGAGTGCAGATAGACCGCATGCGGCATGACGGTGGCGCCCAGGATCGCGGTCGTCAGCAGCACGCTCTCGGTGCCGTCGAAGCGCGGCAGCAAGCCCCCGGCGACGTCGGTCACCGGCGGTGGGTCGACCACCAGGCTGGCCAGGAACCCGATCGCGATGATCGCCAGCAGCCCGGTGGAGACCTGCTCGAAGGCCCGCGGCCCGCGCCGGTCACCGACGACCAGCAAAGCCATCGACACCGCCCCGGTGATCAGCCCGCCCAGCATCAACGGGAGGCCGAAGATCAGTTTCAGTGCGATGGCGCCGCCCACCACTTCGGCGAGATCGGTTGCCATGGCGACTAATTCGGCCTGCAGCCAATAGGCGATCCGGGTGGGTCGGCGGGTCGTCATGCCGACCGCCTCCGGCAGTGACAGCCCGGTCACCAGGCCCAGTTTGGCCGAGAGGTACTGCACCAGGCCGGCCATCACGTTCGCGGCGACGATCACCCAGACCAGCAGGTAGCCGAACGTCGCGCCGGCGCTGACGTTGGCCGCGACATTGCCCGGATCGACGTAGGCGATGGCCGCGACGAACGCAGGTCCGAGCAGATACCAACCCGGTTTTCTCCGTACCGGTTCGCCCGTGCGCGTCATCAAGGACGAGCGTAGAGCCCCCGTCCAGTGACCAGCGGCAGATCCAGGGTGGTCCGGATGCCCGGTTCGGCGGCCACCACCGCGGGAATGGCGTTGACCACCCGCATCGCGGTGGCGACCAGCCCGGCGTGATTGTGGTCGCCGTTCGGGCTGGACAGACACAGGTCCAGCGCATACGACGGTTCACCGGTCACCTCGACCCGGTACGACCCGCCGGGCTGGGCCGGTTGCGGCCAGTCCGGGCACAGGTCGTCGCGCAATCGGGTGACGTGTTCGAGGACCACGGCAACCTGGCCGTCGAGCATGCCGCGCACCTCGAAATGCAATGCCGCGGCGGTGCCTTCGGCGATGCGACCCGCCGAGATCTCGAAGTCCTCGGGCGCCGGTACGCGCTCGTAGATCTCCACCACCTCGTCCAGCTCGATGCCCAATCCGGCCGCGAGCTGGCGCACCACCGAACCCCATGCCAGGCTCAGCACGCCGGGCTGCAGCAGCATCGGGATCTCGTCCATCGGCTTGCCGAACCCCATGACGTCGAACATGACCGCGGCGCTGTCATAGGTGGCGTAGTCGACGATCTCCATGCAGCGGATCTGCTGGACGGTCTGGCAAGTGCCGGCCAATGCCAGCGGCAGCAGGTCGTTGGCGAAGCCCGGGTCGATGCCGTTGATGAACAGGCTCGCCCTGCCGGCCTTGGCCGCATCCTCCAACGGGGACAGCATCTCCGGCGGGAGCACCTGCCACGGGTACTGCAAAAACACCGCGCTGCTGCCGGCGATGTTGACACCGGCGTCCAGAATGCGCCGCATGTCTTCGAGCGCCTCGCCGAGCCGGTTGTCGGCCAGCGCGGTGTAGACCACGCACTGCGGCTTGGCGTCGAGCACCTGCTGGAGGTCGGTGGTCGCTGCGATGCCGGTCTGCGTGTCCAGACCGGCGAGTTCTCCGGCGTCTTTGCCGGCCTTGGCATCCGAGGAGACCCACACTCCGGTCAGCTCGAATTCCGGGTTGGTGATCAGCGCTTTCAGCGCGTGCACGCCGACGTTGCCGGTGCCGATCTGGGCGACGCGAATGGCCATGGTGTCCTTTACAGGTCGGGGATGGGCAGATCAAGGTTCGGGAACGTGATGCCCCCGTCGACTTCGAGCACCTTGCCGGTGAGGTAACTGCCGGCAGGGGAGGCCAAATAGACTGCGGCCGCGGCGATGTCGTCCGGTTCGCCGAGCCGGCGCATCGGGGTCACCTTCTCCATCGGCGCGCGCAGCTCGTCGTTGGACGCCACCACGTCCAGCGCGGAGGTCAGGATCGACCCGGGTGCGATCCCGTTGACCCGGATACGGGGGCACAGATCCATGGCGGCCAGCCGGGTGTAGTGGGCCAGGGCGGCCTTGGCAGTGCCGTAGGCGGCGAATCCGCGCCCGGCCAGCCGCCCCATCGTCGAGGTGATGTTGATGATCGAGCCGCCGCCGGAGTGCTCCAACATCAGCGGCACGGCGGCGCTGGTCAGGGCGTGTGCGGTAACGACGTTGAAGGTCAACGCGTCCTTGAGGTCTTTGGCCGAGGTGGTCAGCAGCATGTTGGGCATGGTGCCGCCGACGTTGTTGACGACGATGTCGAGCCTGCCGAAGGCGTCGACCGCCTCGGTGGCCAGCTTGGCCGTCTCCTCGGGGTGGGCCAGATCGGCGACCACGATGTGGGCGCGCCGACCGGCGCCTTCGATCTGTTGGGCGACGGTCTCTAGTTGGGATCGGGTGCGCGCGGCGATGACGACGTCGGCGCCGGCTTCGGCGAAGGCGACCGCGATCGCCGCGCCCAGGCCCCGGCCGGCGCCGGTGACGACGGCGACCGAGTTGTCCAGTCGGAATTTGTCGAGGATCACGTAGGCACGCTAACAAGGATCGGCCGCGAGCTGAAGCACTTTTCTGAAACACGTTCTAATTCGGGCGCGGGCCGCCCGGAGATCGGCTGCGCATGTCGGCCGATTCGGGTACAATCGAACACATGTTCGATAATGGGTTGCCGGGGCCGGAGTCGTTGGAGGATGCCGACGACAACCTGCTGGTGGCGGCCATTGCCGGGTGGTCTCAGGTGGAGGCTGCGGCCTCGGCGCGGCGGTTGGCCGCGATCGGTGAGTTGGTCGCGCGGCGCACCCGCGGGCGCGATGCGGTGAACCGGTCGCGCTGGTCCTG
>NZ_LZMF01000086.1:0-3239 GCF_001673565.1 Mycolicibacter sinensis | reverse complement strand
CCGACACGATGGTGCCGGGCACCTCGCGGCCGCCCATCGAGGTGATCACCAGCTCGACTCCGTGGCGCAGGCCGGCGCCCAACAGCGTGGCGTCGACGTCGGTGGTCGTGGCGGTGCCGTCGGCGGCGGTCACATCCGCCAGGCCGCGCAGGATCTGGGACAGGATCACCCCGGAGTTGCCGCGGGCTCCGTGCAGCGCGCCCGATGACAGCGCGGCCGCGACCCGGGCCACTTCACCGGAGGCGGCCTCGGTGTTGGCCTCGGCCAGCGCCGAACGCATGGTGAACAGCATGTTGGTGCCGGTGTCGGAGTCGGCGACCGGGAAGACGTTGAGCTGGTTGATCTCGTCGGTGTGGGTGATCAGATCGCCGACAGCGGTGTGCGCCCAGTCCCGCAGGGTGGCCGCATCCAGCCGACGATCGGGGTTGCCCACCTGCACCCACCTTCCTGCCGCCACCTCCGGTGGCTGCAAGCCTAACCACTGCGCGCGACAGCACAGCTCACGCTGCGTCGGGCCGTTTTGGTGGTTGCCCGGCCCGGCGGGTATCCTGATCAGGTTGTCGGGCCACCCGCTCAGGTCGTTGGCCCTCAAGCAGACGTTTTGAGGAGTGTCACATATGGCTGCCGTGTGCGATATCTGCGGAAAGGGCCCCGGCTTCGGCAAGTCGGTGTCCCACTCGCACCGTCGGACCAGCCGTCGGTGGGACCCGAACATTCAGACCGTGCACGCCGCCCGTCCCGGCGGCAACAAGCAGCGCCTGAACGCCTGCACCTCCTGCATCAAGGCCGGCAAGGTCGCCCGCGGCTAGGGACCGCTAGGCCCGTTCGTTCCGGACCCTGCGACCCCGACCAGGCTTCGCGGTAGGCGCTGGGCGTCATGCGACAGCGTCTGCAGGAACGGGTGAGCACACGTTGTTCGGAATAGCCCAATTGCCGGCAGAGCTGACTGAGACTGAGTTCCGTCTCGAGCAGCAGGCGTTTGGCAACGTCGCATCGTGTTGGGATGGATACCGAACTGGCGAGCGAGTAGGTCCGCGCTGAGCCGTGACGTCCGGAGAAGTTGGCGGACGATGCTGCGTGCCGCGTCGACGAGGCCACTGCCGCGCTATCGGCTCGTTGAAACGCGGCGGGCAGCCGAAGTAGTCGAGGTAGTCGACTTTGGTTCCTAGCGGCGAGTGCGGAACATGCACCGAAACGGGCCGGCGTCGCTGACCACAATGAACTCAGCGAGCAACACATCATCGAGATGTGTGGTGCCCGGCTGGCCCGCTTCAAAGTTCCGAAGAAAGTCATCTTCGCCGACGCTATTCCGCGCAACCCGACCGGCAAGATACTCAAGCGGGTGCTGCGCGAGGAGTACGTTTCGGTGACCGGCAGTTCAAGCGAAGGATAGCGGTGCGGAAATCCGGTGCGTGGTGGTGTCGTTGGTTGAGCGTCGTCGTCGGGGCGTTGACGTTGACGATGTCTGGATGCGGGGGCGCAACGCCGGAGTCCGGACCGGTCCCCATCAAGAATGAGGTGAGCGTGCAGCAGATCCGTGAGATCGCCGAGCAGGCGTACATCTACGGGTACCCCATGGTCGACAACTACCGGATCCAATATTCGTATTTCGTCGATCGAGCCAACCCGCAATACAAGGGTGGCTGGAATGAAATCCATTCCGATGCACGGGTATACACCTCGTCCGACACCACGATCCAGACACCCAATTCCGACACCCCGTACTCAGCGTTGGGGGCGGATCTACGGGTCGAGCCGCTGGTGCTGACGGTCCCACCGATCGATGGGGACCGCTACTACTCGGTGCAGTTCGTCGACGCCTACACCTACAACTTCGCCTATGCGGGTACGCGCACCACCGGCAACGGTGGCGGCCGGTACCTGCTGGCCGGTCCGAACTGGCAGGGCACCAAGCCCGACGGCGTCGATGAGGTGCTGCATTCGGACACCGATTTCGTACTGGCGCTGTATCGCACGCAGCTGTTCGGTCCCGACGATATCGACAACGTCAAAGCGATCCAGGCCGGCTACACACTGCAGCCGTTGTCCGCGTTCCTCAAAAAACCGGCCACTGCCGCGCCGGCCGTCGACTTCATCAAACCGATCTCGGCGGAAGCACAGAAGAGCTCGCTGAAGTTCTTCGAGATCCTCAGTTTCGTGTTGCGGTATGCGCCGGTGCTGGACTCGGAGAAGGATTTGCGGGCCAAGTTCGCGTCCATCGGCATCGGCCCTGACGGAGGCTTCGACGCCGAGAGCCTGAGTCCCCCGCAGCGGCAGGCGTTCCAGGATGGCATCACCGACGCCTGGAAGCAGTTCGACGGGTTGCAAGCCAAAATCACCGCCGGCTCTGTTAGTTCCGGCGACCTGTTCGGGACACGGGAGATGCTGGCCGAAAACTACCTATACCGGATGGCCGGCGCGGTCAACGGGATCTACGGCAATACCAAGGCCGAGGCGATGTATCCGTTCCTGGCCACCGATGCCGCCGGAGCGCCACTGGATGGAGCCAATACCTACACCTATCGATTTGCTCCCGGCCAGCTGCCGCCGGTGCACGCGTTCTGGTCCCTGACCATGTACCGAATGCCACAGAGCCTGCTAGTCGCCAATCCGATCAACCGGTACCTGATCAATTCACCGATGCTCTCCCAGCTGGCCAAAGACCCCGACGGTGGTTACACCATCTATATCCAGCAGCACTCACCCGGACCGGACAAGGAATCCAACTGGCTACCGGCGCCGGCAGGTCCCTTCCGGATCATCGAGCGACTGTACTGGCCCGACGAGTCCGCCCTCAACGGCACCTGGCAACCATCGAAGCCTGACAAGACCTAGGCTCCGCTCGGGGGGCGTGTGGCTCCTAGCGCAGCAGGTGGCGGCTCATGACGACGCGCTGGATCTGGTTGGTGCCCTCGTAGATCTGGGTGATCTTGGCGTCGCGCATCATCCGCTCGACGGGGAAGTCGGTGGTGTAGCCGGCCCCGCCGAACAACTGCACGGCATCGGTGGTGACCTCCATGGCCACATCGGAGGCGAAGCACTTCGACGCCGCGGAGATGAAGCCCAGCTCGGTCTCACCGCGCTCGGCGCGCGCCGCGGCCGAGTAGACCATCAGCCGCGCCGCCTCCAGCTTCATCGCCATGTCGGCGAGCATGAACTGCACACCCTGGAAGGTGCTGATGTTCTTGCCGAACTGCTTGCGGTCCTTGGTGTATTCGATCGCCGCGTCCAGGGCGCCC
>NZ_LZMF01000085.1:0-567 GCF_001673565.1 Mycolicibacter sinensis | reverse complement strand
ATCACGCACACCGTCGGATCGTCACCGGCGTCGAAGCCCAGCGGGTTGAGGAACAGGTCGGCCGCGGTCTGGGCGAACGCCGCCGAGGGCGTGGGCAACATGGTCCCGCCGACGAAGATCGCGGTGTCGGCGAGCAGGTTGACGGCGGCGTAGGTGGCGTGGACCGGCGCGGCGGCAAGCACACCGCCTGCCACGGTGCCGGCAATCGCGATCGGCGCGAAGGCCTTGGTGAGCATCACGGGACGTCCCTTCACCGCAGAAGCTAAAGATTGCCTGAGGGCGATCATGGCAGGGCCGCTTGGCGGAAGTCAACGCCGCCCAGGGTCCTGGAGCGGGCTGGCCAGGCACAGCCCGCGCGTCCATTGACTCTCGTCGCGCGAGAATGCCACTATCAGCGCGTCACCCGTCCTGTCTGCGAGCTCTTACATAAGTTCAAGGTGTGTCGCAATGAACGTAACCAAAGTTTTCGCTCCGGTCGCGGTCGCGGGCGTCATCGCTGCCGGCGTCGCCGGAACTCCGGTCGTCCAGACGACGCTCGCGCAGGTGGCCCTGCTGGCCGACACCGCG
>NZ_LZMF01000084.1:0-584 GCF_001673565.1 Mycolicibacter sinensis | reverse complement strand
AACAGGTCGGCCGCGGTCTGGGCGAAGGTCGGCGACGGAGTGGACAAGATCGTCGGGCCGACGAAGAACGCGGTGTCGGCCAGCAGGGCCACCTGCGCGAGCGTCGTCTGGACGACCGGAGTTCCGGCGACGCCGGCAGCGATGACGCCCGCGACCGCGACCGGAGCGAAAACTTTGGTTACGTTCATTGCGACACACCTTGAACTTATGTAAGAGCTCGCAGACAGGACGGGTGACGCGCTGATAGTGGCATTCTCGCGCGACGAGAGTCAATGGACGCGCGGGCTGTGCCTGGCCAGCCCGCTCCAGGACCCTGGGCGGCGTTGACTTCCGCCAAGCGGCCCTGCCATGATCGCCCTCAGGCAATCTTTAGCTTCTGCGGTGAAGGGACGTCCCGTGATGCTCACCAAGGCCTTCGCGCCGATCGCGATTGCCGGCACCGTGGCAGGCGGTGTGCTTGCCGCCGCGCCGGTCCACGCCACCTACGCCGCCGTCAACCTGCTCGCTGACACCGCGTTCTTCGTCGGCCCGACGATCTTGTCCACTCCGTCGCCGACCTTCGCCCAGACCGCGGCCGACCTGTT
>NZ_LZMF01000083.1:0-12690 GCF_001673565.1 Mycolicibacter sinensis | reverse complement strand
ACGCGCTGGTAGTCGTCGAACTTGCGGCGGGCGCGTTCGCGGGCCTTCTCCGGCGCGCCGTGATGCACGCCTTGCGGTGCATGGCTGATCAGGCCCGGCGGCATCGGAATCCCATAGAGCGATCCGCCGTGGAAGAACGCGATCTCGTCGTAGTCGACGTTGCGGTGATACCAGGGGGTGCGCTCGGTTCCCGGCACTCCTTCGGCGGGCTTGGGTAGGAAGTTCATCACGTACACCCCGGTGGCCTGCATGAACAGGTGCACCGTCGGGGGCAGGTGCACGCTGTCGGAAGTGATCACGTGGTAGTCGGCGATGTTGAAGGTGAAAGCGAAGTTGTCGCCGCGCCACCCTTCGACGTCGATCGGATTGTGTTGGTAGTGAAGCGTCGTCGGCCCGCCCTCATGGATCAACCGGACCTCGTAGCTGTCGCGTCCGTCGTCTTCGAGGGGAGTCGGCTCGGGGATGACTGCCTGCGACGGGTCGAATGGAAAGTGCCGGCCCAGCGGTCCCGGCGGCGGGACCCGGAATTCGTCGGTGGCCTGAATCAGCAGCAGTGTCGTTTCGGCGGCGGGCACTTGTCGCCAGGTGGTCGCCTTGGGAAGGTAGACCCAGTCGCCTTCGCGGTAGTCCAGCGGACCGAACTCGGTCTCCAGTCGCCCGGAACCGGTGTGGACGAAGCACAGCAGGTCGCCGTCGACGTAGCGGACGTGAAACGGCATCTCCGCCGAGCGCCGGGACAGCGAGATGCAGCAGTCGGCATTGTCGAACAGCCGCAGCGGCCCGCCGGCGGGATCGGTGGCGTCGGTCGGTTCGAGCTGGGTGGCCAGCACGTCGATGGGCCGTAGCGGGCCCTCGGCGCGGTAGGCGGTCGGGTCGTGGCGCCGGTACATGTTGGCGGTGCGGCCGGTGAACCCGCCGCGGCCCAGTTCGTCGTCTTTGAGGCCGTCCAGATCGGCGTGCAGGCGCCGGGGAGTGGTGCCTTTGCGCAGGTGAACGAAGGATTCCATCGGTGGCCTCCGGATAGTCGTCCAGAAAGTAAAAGCAACATTACTTTTTGTTTCTGACGGGTGCAAGGGGCGCTTTGTTGCCGCGAGCAGACGCGTAAGCCCCCAAATCCGCACCAAATTGGGGGCTTACGCTGGGGGCACCTCCCGCTTGCGGGGGACTGCTCGGCGGAGGAGGGGCAACGTCTGGGGACTCAGCGGCCGACGAACTCCGCGGTGCTGCGGGACAGAAACGCCTGCACCCCGATGGCGGCGTCCTCGCTGGCAAACAGCTTCTGGACTCCCGGCACCAAGTCGGCCTCGGCCGCGGCGTCGCCGTCGCGCACCGCCTGGCGGGCACTGCGCAGGGTGGCTTGCACGCCCAGCGGCGCCTGTCGGGCGATGGTCTGGGCGATCTCGATGGCGCGGGTCACCTGCTCGCCGTCGGGTACTACCTCCTGGACGATGCCGATGCGATGGGCTTCTCGGGCGTCGAAGGTGTCGGCAGTCAGGATCCACCGCATGGCGTTGCCCCATCCGGCTGCTCGCGGGAATCGGATGGTGGCCCCGCCGAACGGATATATGCCGCGGGCGATTTCCAGCTGCGCGAAGGTGGCCGACTCGGCCGCGATGGCGATGTCGCCGGCGAGCATGAGCTCGATGCCGAGCGTGAGCACCTTGCCGTGCACGGCGGTGACGAGCGGCTTGGACAGCTGCCGTCCGTCGACCTGCCAGGGATTGATGCCACCGTCGGGAACGTAGGAGACGTTGTTGGCGATGTCGCCGGCCACATTGGCCAGGTCCAGGCCGGCCGTGAACATCGGTCCCTCGCCGTAGAGCACGGCGGCCCGCAGCCTGTCATCGGCGTCGAATTCCCCGTAGGCGGCGGATAGTTCGCGCAGCATGACGGCGTCGAACGCGTTGCGCTTCTCGGGTCGGTCCAGGCCGATGATGAACACGTGGCCGTCGCGGCGGATCGTCAACGTCTCATAACTCACGACAATGTCCTCCTTTAGAGCCGGATACCGGCGGTGGTGCTCAATCCGCCGTCGAGCGGGATGACCGCTCCGGTCATGAAATTGGTGGCCGGTGCGGCCAGATACACCGCGGCGGCGGCGATGTCCTCGGTGCGGCCGATGCGCTTGACCGGGCTGGCGGCCGCGAGTTGGTCGCCGACGGCGTCGAGGGTCGCTGCCATCATCTTCGACGGGAACGGGCCGGGAGCGATCGCGTTGACCAGGATGCTCGGTGCCAGCTCCGCCGCCAGGTGCCGAGTCAGCTGGTGGATCGCCGCCTTGGATGCCGAATAGGAGAAGTTGGGCACCCGGGGCACCGCCAGGCCGTCGATCGAGCCGATGTTGATCACCCGGGCGGGGTCATCGGCGGCCGAGGCGGCCTCCAGCATCGGCCGGGCCAGCTGGGTCAGCACGAACGGCGCCTTGACGTTGAGGGTCAGTACCTTGTCGAAGGCTGCCGGCGGGAAGTCGTCGAAGGCCGCGCCCCAGGTCGCTCCGGCATTGTTGACCAGGATGTGCAGCCGGTCTTCGCGTGCCGCGATGGCATGGATCAAGTTGCGGCACTGGTCTTCCCGACTGGCGTCGGCGGGGATCGCGTGCACCTCGCCGAACCGCGAGAGATCCTGCTCGGCTTGTCGGCAGGCCTCGGGTTTGCGCGACGAGATATAGACCCGCACGCCGGCGCGGAGGTAACCCTCGGCGATCATGTAGCCGATTCCGCTGGTGCCGCCGGTGACTAGGGCCGTCTTGCCGGCCACGGAAAACAGTTCTGGGAACACGCGTCCTCCTGCTCGGTTATCGGCTAGACTAAATCGTCTAGACCAGATCGTCAAGAGTAGAGGGAAGCGATGGCAGCCGTGGCAAAAGCCCTGCCCCACAAGGAGCGACTGCTCCGCCAGGGGACGAAGTCGTTTTATGCGACCGGGTTTCACGGCACCACTGTCGACGCCATCTTGGCGGCGTCCGGGGTGCCCAAGGGCTCCTTCTACCATCACTTCGGGTCTAAAGATGCGTTCGGCTTAGCCGTACTGGACCGTTATATGCAACTCCAGTTGGACGCACTGGCCAAGTGGACCGAAGACGAAACCCTCAGCACCACCGATAAACTCACCGGCTACTTCGCTGAACTCACCGCGGGGTTCGTCCGGTCCGGCTTCCAGCGGGCCTGTCTGGCCGGCAAGTTCTCCACCGAACTGGCGGCCGATTCCGCGCCGTTCCGCGAGCGCCTCACCGTCGCACTGTCCGGCTGGCATCGCGCGCTGACCGAGCTGATGCAGGCCGGTCAGAAGCGCCGCGACGTGCGCGACGACCGCTCCGCCGAGGAGCTTTCGCACGCCGTGCTGGCACTCATCCAGGGCGCCTTCGTCATTGCGCTATCCGCGCGCGACACCCGGGCGCTCGACGCCGTCAATGCTAGCTTCGGGCCGTTGATTCAGCCACCGGCCAGCGGTCAACAGGGGATGACGTAGCCGGGGTCGGTGGTTGCGTCCAGCCACTTGCCATAAGCGTTCCCGCCCGCGGCGCGCACGGCGCTGCACACCTGCACCTGGGTTGTGCCGGCCGGGGTGAACACCGCGTATATGGGGTTGCCGGCGTCGGTGGCTTGCCGCAGCGATGGGCAACTAGTGTCCGTACGCAGGTAGAACGCCCCCGGGTGCGCGTCGAGCAGGCGTTGCACCCCGGCCGCATACAACCCCGGGGTGGTGACCGACCCGAAGATCACAACGCCCTGGCCGTTGCAGCTTGGGAAGCTGATCGGCGTCCCCAAGCCCAGGTCACCTGGACGAGCGCCCGCCTTGGTCGCGTTAGGAGGTGATGTGGTGACCACCGGCGGCGCCGCCTGCCGGGTGACCGTTATCGGGGGCGGCGCAGGCTGGGTGACCGTGACCGGCGGTGCGGCGGAGCGGGTGACGGTCGCGACCGGCTCTTGGTAGGTGACCGCTGTTGATGGTGCGGTCGGCAGCGCTTCGGTGTCTGGGGTGGAATTCGGCTGTGCCAGCCGGGCGCCGACGAAGGCGACCATGCCGACCGCTGCCAGTGCGGCGATGCTCCCGCCGATCAACGCCGTCTTGCGGGGGATGGTCAGGGAATCGGCCGGCGCCTCAGCCGTCCGAGCGACGGTAGGCTGCGCCGCGAACTCCTTGCCCGCAGCGGCTCGTGTCTCATCGCTCGCGCCAGCGCCGCCTACCGCGTACTGCGTCAGCATCGCCGCAAATTCGCGGCAACTGCCGAACCGTTCGGAGGGTTCTTTGGCCATCGCCTTGGTCAGTACGCCATCCATCGGAGCAAGGCCGACGCGCAAATTGCCCGCCCTCGGCGGTGGCGCTGACAGATGGGCGGCAAGCACCGCGGCCGGATTGACGTCAGCAAACGGCGGCCTACCCGTCAGAAGGTGAAAAGCGGTGCAGGCCAAGGCGTACTGGTCGGCGCGGCCATCGAGGGAACGCCCCATGAGTTGTTCGGGCGCGGCGTAGTCGATGGTTCCGATGGTGACGTTGGTGGGGGTCAATCCGCTGACTTCGCTGGTATCGCGGGCGATCCCGAAGTCAGCCAAGACGATACGTCGGTCGGCAGGACCCGGCTCGGCGATGAGGATGTTCGCGGGCTTGACGTCTCGGTGCAGCAGCTTTTGCTGGTGGGCATAATCGAGCGCCTCAGCGATCGCGGTCACGATCTTGAGCGCATCGTCGACCGGCATTCCGTAGCGGTGGTGGTCCCGCACCAGGCGCGCGGCATCGGTGCCGGCCACATAGTCCATGGTGATCCACAACTGGTTGTTGTACTCACCGCGGTCGTGGATTTCCACGATGTGGGGATGCCACAGCGAAGCGGCAAGGTCGGCCTCGCGAGCGAACCGTTGCCGATATGCCGGATCGGCACTGACGTCGGCGGGCAACACCTTCAGCGCTTCCTGGCGTGGCAGCCGAGGGTGCTGCACCAGGTAGACCTCGCCCATGCCGCCGGCGCCGAGGGGCCGCAGGATGGAGTATCCGGCGAACACCTCACCATTGGTCAGCGGCATGCGCGGAATGGTAACGGAGCCCTCCGACATCGGAAGTGCCGAGCGTGGGCGCCAGCCGCGTTTCGGCGGTGAAGTCATCGCATGCTGTCGGGGTGTGTCCGTATCGTGGCGAGCATGGACGCAAGCCGGCGACGGTTGCTGCAGCTGTGCGGCGGGTTGGGACTGGCCGTTGGGGTGGGCGCATGCTCCTTCCGGACGAAGGACCGGCCTGGCAGCGAACCCGAAACCGCCCCGAGCTCAATGCCGTTGACCGGCCCCGAAGTTCCCCCCAAGACGGCGCCTCCTGGCCCGAACCCACCCGTCGCCGAGCCGATGTCGACCTCGGGTGTGCTGTTGTGCCGCGACGCCTGGGGTGCTCGGCCGGCGCTGCCCGGTGGGCGGCCGCACCGGATCACCCGGATGACGATCCACCATTCCGGTGTGGTGTTCACTGACAATCGCACCATCGCCGAGCGGCTCCGCCAGCATCAGCGATACCACCAGGACGAGCATGGCTGGATCGACATCGCCTACCACGTAGGGATCGACCGCGGCGGCAACGTTTTCGCGCTACGTGACACCGGTCTGATCGGTGACACCGCAACGGATTACGATCCGGCCGGGCACTTCCTCGTACTGTGCGAAGGCGACTTCGACCAGCAAGATGTCCCGGAGCCTCAACTTGAAAGTGCCGCACTGGTGTTGGCGTGGGCGGCACAAACCTTCCAAATCAGCACCGATACCTTGGCCAGTCATCGGGAGGTGGCGCCGGCCACGACCTGCCCGGGCGCCCACCTGCAAGCCCATATCGCCTCCGGTGAACTCAGGCGCCGGGTAGATGATCTCGCAAGCCGGGGCCCGGTTGGGTTGGCGTTGAAATGCAGCCACGAAGCGGCCGCGATCATGGTCGCCATCGAGGCTGGTCGCTGAGAAGGCGTTGGTCAGCAGCTGTCGCGAGCAGTCACCTAAGCCCCCGAATCCACGCGGAATTGGGGGCTTAGGTGTCTGCTCGGCGCAGGGAGGTTACTTCAGCTGGGCCGACGACAGGCCCAGCAGCCGGCGGGCCACCACCAGCTGCTGAATCTGCTGGGTGCCTTCGAAGATGTCGAGGATCTTCGAGTCGCGGCCCCACTTCTCCAGCAGCGTCTGCTCGGAGTAGCCGGTGGTGCCGGCCAGCTCGACGGTCTTGAGCGTGACGTCGGTGGCCATCCGGCCGGCCTTGGCCTTGCCCATCGACGCCTCTTTGGAGTTGGGGATGTTGTTGTCGGCCTGCCACGCCGAGCGCAGCGTCAGCAGGTAGGCCGACTCCCAGTCGGCCTCCATCCGCAGGAACTCGGCGGCCGGGGCGCTCTGGGCGTGGGCCGGCTGGTCGTAGGAGATCTCCACGCCGGCGTCGGTGAGGATCTTGCGCAGCTCCTCCAGGGCGGCGCGGGCCACCCCGATCGCCATCGCCGCGACGATCGGCCGGGTGTTATCGAAAGTCTCCATGACCCCGGAGAAGCTCTTCTCGGTGTTGATCTCCGGGCTGCCCAGCAGGTTGTCCTTGGGGATGCGGGCGTTGTCGAACCGGATCACCGCGGTGTCGGAGGCCTTGATCCCGAGCTTGTGCTCCAGGCGTTCGACGATGACGCCGGGGTGCTCGCGCGGCACGATGAACGACTTGATCGCCGCGCGGCCCAAGGACTTGTCCAGCGTCGCCCACACCACGATGTGGGTGCAGCGTGATCCGGCGGTGACGAAGATCTTCTCACCGTTGATCACGTACTCGTCGCCGTCCAGGGTGGCCGTGGTGGTCACCGCGGCCGAGTCGGAACCGAAGCTCGGCTCGGTGATCGCCATGGCCGCCCACACCTTGCCGAGCCGCTGGAGCTGTTCGTCGGTGGCCACGCCGGAGATCGCCGCGTTGCCCAGTCCTTGGTAAGGCACCGAGAGCATTAAAGCGACGTCGCCCCAACTCATCTCGAGAACCTGAAGCAGCGCGGCCATGTTGGCGCCGTTGCGGTTGCCCTCTTTGCCCTCGTTCTCGCGGAACGCCTCGGCGCCGGCCAGCGCGTTACCGCCGGCCTTCGACACCCCATCGAACAGGGTCTCGAGCGTGTCGAGTTCGACCGGGTAGGCGTGCTCGCGCTGGTCGTACTTGCGTGAGATCGGGCGCAACATCTCGGCGGCGCCGGCGTGCGTCATCTCGACGACATGCTGCAGCTTCTTGGGCAGTTCCAGATTGATTGCCATGTCAGGTCTTTCAGGTCGGTATCGGGAAAAAAGGTTGAATGACCGCTAGATCACTACGATGCCCTCGGCGACGCCGACGGCCCGCAGGTCGCGGTACCAGCGTTCGACCGGGTGTTCCTTGATGTAGCCGTGACCACCGAGCAGCTGCACGCCGTCCAGGCCGATCTGCATGCCCTTGTCGGTGGCGATCCGCTTGGCCAGCGCGGCCTCTCGGATGAACGGCAAGCCCTGCTCGGCACGCGCCGCCCCGCGCCAGGCCATCAGGCGCAGGCCGTCGAGTTCGATGGCGATGTTGGCGCACATGAACGCCACCGACTGCCGGTTGGCGATCGGCTCGCCGAAGGCCTGGCGCTCCTTGATGTAGGGCATCACGTAATCGAGCACCGCGTGGCTGGTGCCGACCGCCAACGCCGCCCAACCCAGCCGGGACAGCGCGATCGCTTCGGAGTAATCCGCATCGGTGGCCGCGTCCTCGCCGAGGCGGGCGCTCAACGGCACCGACACCTTGTTCAGCTCGAGCTGGCCCAGCGCGGCGGCACGGACACCCATGCTGGGGTCGGCTTTGACGGTCAGGCCTTGGGCCGAGGACTCCACGATGAACAGGGCCGGCTTGCCGTTGAGCTGCGCGGCCACGATAAACAGTTCCGCGCTGGCCGCCGCCGGTACCAGGGACTTGACGCCGTCCAGCCGGTAGCCGCTCGGGGTGCGCACCGCGGTGGTCTTGAGGTTGGTGGGGTCGAACAGCGGCTGCGGCTCGGTGATGGCCACACACGCCTGGGGCACCTTCTCCCCGGCGAACTCCGGGAGGTAGGTGGCTTGCTGGTCGGCGCTGCCCCAGTGGGTCAACGCCGCGGCCACCCCGCCCGGCGCCAGGATCGGCAGGGCCAGGCCCATGTCGCCGTAGGCCAGTGCCTCGGCGACCAGGACGTTGGTGATCGCGGAGCGGTGCGCGGCGATTCCGTCGAAGTCCTCGGGGATGTTGATCGCGGTGATGCCCAGTTCGGCGGCCTTGGTGATCAATTCGTGCGGGTGGTCGGCAGCCTCGTCGGCGTCGTGGGCGGCCGGGCGCAGGATCTCGGCGGCGAACTCCTCGACCGTCTCGACGATCATCTGCTGCTCGTCGTCGGGGGTCAGGTCGAAGTAGTCCTTGCCGCTCGCCTTGAGCCGGGTGGGGGCCTTGCCCAGGGTCTGGACCCGCTTGAACTCGCGGCCGGTCGCCCCAGCCACCGAGAAGACCGTCTTGACCCCGTAGTTCAGGGTGCGGTTGAGCGGATTGCGCAGGTTGTGCCGGTCCAGAAACTCCCGGCTGATCAGGGGAGTGACGAATGCCAGTGCGGTGGCGATCGGGGTGCGCCTGGGCTTCTCCGGCCCGATGGCACTCGACCGGCCAGATCGCTTGTCCTTGGAGCCGGGGGCGAGGGATGCAGTGTCAGTCATGTCAGAGCCTCACTGAAAAGGAAAGTATCGGTGAGACCACCTTACTCCGAAGTAAGGTAACTCGATAGTAAGGTGTGACGAAGTCCTCAGCGGCACCCGCCGCGGTGCCCTTAACCTGCGGTCAGGCGACCCAACACCGACTGGTGCAACAGGGCGTTGGCGGCCACCGCGCTGCCGCCGTGCGGCCCGGCGTTGCCGTCCAGATCGCTGAATGTGCCACCCGCCTCGCGCACCAGCACGTCGAGGGGGGCCAGGTCCCACACCGACACCGCCGGTTCGACGACTACGTCGACCGCGCCCTCGGCCAGCAGGCAGTAAGCCCAAAAGTCGCCGTAGGCACGTACCCGCCACACCGCCTCGGTCAGGTCGAGGAATTGCTCGCGCAGGCCGCGCAGCGCCCACGTCGTCAGGCCGGCGAACGACAGGCTGGCCGAGTCCAGGTCGCCCACCGCGGACACCGACAGTCGTCGTGGCGGGCCGTCACCGAAAGCGCCGAACGCGCCCCGGCCATCCGCGGCCCACCACCGCCTGGTCAATGCGGGAGCGCTGATGACCCCGACGCGGGGCACCCCGTCGATCAGCAGCGCGATCAGGGTGGCCCAGACCGGGACGCCGCGGACGAAGTTCTTGGTGCCGTCGATCGGATCGATGATCCACTGGCGACCGCTGAAAGACGCTGTGCCGCCGAACTCCTCACCGAGGATCTCGTCGGCGGCCCGCTCGGCGGCGAGCATCTCGCGCAGCGCGGTCTCCACCGCCTGGTCGGCGTCGGTGACCGGGGTGAGGTCCGGCTTGGTGTCCACCCGCAGGTCGAGTGCACCGAATCGGGCCAAGGTGATCGCGTCCGCCCGGTCGGCCAGCGCCAACGCCAGGGTCAGGTCTTGGTGGAGATCGGAGTCGGGATTGTCGTTGCTCTGCGCCATGGCTGCAGTCCTACCATGGCCTGATGTGGGAGATGTGGGCGCTGTTGTTGCTGCTGGCGATTCTGGCGGTGTTCGTGGCGCCGCGGTTCTTCCGGCCGGGACCGGGCGGCAAAGCGCAGGAGGGCACCCTGCTGGTCACCGGTGTCAGCCCCCGCCCCGACGCCGAAGGGGCGCAGTACGTCACGATCACCGGCGTCATCAAGGGCCCCACGGTCGATGAGCACGAGGTCTACCAGCGGCTCGCGGTCGACGTGGCCAACTGGCCGAGCATCGGTGACCTGCTGCCGGTGGTGTATTCGCCCCGCAACCCCGACAACTGGAATCTGACCGGGCAGTGACCGGGCTCAGGCGCGCCCGACCCGCAGCATCTCGGCGACACTGACCAGCTTGACGCGGGGCCGGCCGTGCGGCTCACCGGAGGACCGCTCGTGGGCGTCGATCAGCTGCCAATGCTCGTTGGTGATCAGCTCGGGCTGCCGCGACAGTAGCCACTTGAGCAGCTGCACGTCATGGTCGGCGTCGACATCGGCAAGCTCGGCGGCGGCCAGGTCGGCGGCGAGGGTGTCGACGGTGGCCTGCGAGTCGCTCTTGTTGGAACCGATCACCCCCGAGGGCCCGCGCTTGATCCAGCCGACCACGTACTGATTGCGGGTGCCTTCGATACGGCCATCGGCGTGCGGAATGGTGCAGCTGCGCTCGTCGAACGGCAGACCCGGCGTCGGCACCCCGCGGTAACCGACCGCCCGCACCACCAGATCCACCGGCAGGACTTCGCGCTCCCCGGTGTCGCGGGCGCTGACCCGGCCCTGCTCGTCGGTGACCAGCTCGTTGCGGCCCAACACGATCTCTTCGACCCGGCCCTCGCCGCGGATCTCGATCGGGGAGGTGTGGAACCGGAACACGATCCGGCGATTGCCCGGATGCTGTTCGCGGCCGACGTAGCCGCTGAGCACCTTGTGGTTCGCCTTGGCGTGCTTGCCGGCGGCTTCGACGTCGGCGTCGGTGATCCCGGCCAACTCCTCGGGTGCGATCACCACGTCGACGTTCTCGAGGCTCTTCATCTCGCCCAGTTCCCGCAGTTCCGGGCTGGTGAAGGTGGCCTGCAAGAGCCCGCGCCGGCCGATGATCACCACCTCTTCGATACCGCGCGGTTCGAGCAGTTCCAGCGCGTGGTCGGCGATGTCGGTGCCGCGCAGTTCTGCGGGATCGCTGACCAGGATGCGGGCCACGTCCAGGGCGACATTGCCGTTGCCGATCACCACCGCACGCTTCCCGGTCAGGTCGACAGCCATGTCCTTGAAGTGCGGATGGCAGTTGTACCAGCCGACGAAGTCGACAGCCGGGACGCTGCCGGGCAGGTCTTCGCCGGGGATGCCCAGATGGCGGTCGGTTTGGGCGCCCACGGCGTAGATCACCGCGTCATAGCGTTCGGCCAGTTCCGCGGGCTGGACGTGCTCGCCGACGGCGATGTTGCCGAAGAACCGGAATCGGGGATCGGCGGCGGTCTTCTCGAACTGCGCGCTGATCGACTTGATCTTCGGGTGATCCGGGGCCACACCGGAACGCACCAGGCCCCACGGCGTCGGCAGCATCTCCAGCATGTCGACGCGCACATCGACCTCACCGCCCCCGGCCAGCTTGAGCAGGGAGGCCGCGGCAAAGTACCCGGATGGACCCGAGCCGACGATCGCGACATGGTAGGGCCGCATCCTCGAACCTTCTTTCCTTGTCGGAAGTCGTGCACGCACCGGCGTATCCCCGATGCTAAAGGTCGACCCCCGGTGCTCGCCGGTAACCTCGATAAACGTGGAACCCGACCGCCAGCCCGACATCGCCGCCCTTGACGCCACTTTGACCACGGTGGAGCGGGTGCTAGACGTCGACGGCCTGCGCAGCCGCATCGACAAGCTCGAGCACGAGGCCTCCGACCCCAACCTGTGGGACGACCAGGCCCGCGCCCAGCGGGTGACCAGTGAGCTGTCACACGCCCAGGCCGAGTTGCGCCGGGTGGAGGATCTGCGCCAGCGCGTCGACGACCTGCCGGTGCTCTACGAGCTGGCGGCCGAGGAGGGTGGGGCAGAGGAGGTCGCCGAGGCCGACGCCGAACTGGCCAAGCTGCGCGAGGACATCGACGCGATGGAGGTCCGCACGCTGCTGTCCGGCGAGTACGACGAGCGTGAGGCGCTGGTCACCATCCGCTCCGGAGCGGGCGGCGTGGACGCCGCGGACTGGGCCGAGATGCTGATGCGGATGTACATCCGCTGGGCCGAACAGCACAAGTACGGCGTCGAGGTGTTCGACACCTCCTACGCCGAAGAGGCCGGTATCAAGAGCGCGACGTTCGCGGTGCACGCCCCGTTCGCCTACGGCACGCTCTCGGTGGAGCAGGGCACCCACCGGCTGGTGCGGATCAGCCCGTTCGACAACCAGAGCCGCCGGCAGACGTCGTTCGCCGAGGTCGAGGTGCTGCCGGTGGTGGAGACCACCGACCACATCGACATCCCCGAGGGCGATGTCCGCGTCGACGTCTACCGCTCCAGTGGCCCCGGGGGGCAGTCGGTGAACACCACCGACTCCGCGGTGCGCCTCACCCACGTCCCGACCGGGATCGTCGTGACCTGTCAGAACGAGAAGTCCCAGTTGCAGAACAAAGTGTCGGCGATGCGGGTGCTGCAGGCGAAATTGTTGGAGCGCAAGCGTTCTGAGGAGCGCGCTGAACTCGACGCGCTCAAGGGAGACGGCGGCAGTTCGTGGGGCAATCAGATGCGCTCCTATGTGCTGCACCCCTATCAGATGGTCAAGGACCTGCGCACCGAATATGAGGTCGGCAACCCGGCGGCGGTGCTCGACGGTGACATCGACGGATTTCTAGAAGCCGGAATCCGTTGGCGCAACCGGCCGGAGGAGGACTGACCCGATGGTATTGGCGTTCTCGCCGGGTCAGCGCTGGCACGACGTGTGGAGCGGTGAGATCGGCCAGTGGGTCATTACCAAGGGGTTGCGGATCGTCCTGCTGCTGATCGGGGCGGTGCTGGCGGCGCGGTTCATCACCTGGGCGGCGCGCCGGGTCACCCGCCGGCTGGAACTGGGCTTTCAGG
>NZ_LZMF01000082.1:0-52449 GCF_001673565.1 Mycolicibacter sinensis | reverse complement strand
CGGTCGTGCACGAACCGCATCAGGGCGTGCTCGCCGTGACCGGGCACTTGGCCCGCAGATGGTCGAAATACGGGTACGGGTTGGGGATCAACGATTGGTCGGTGAAGAAGTCGACCGACTCGAAGTCGCTCATTGGGAGCCTCCTGCGTTAGTCACTGCACCATCTCGGTGACGGCGGTCACCTGGGCGTCGGAAAGGTTCATGATCTCCTCGAGGTTCGCGGCGATGTCCTCGGCGGTCAGCGGTGACTTGGTGATTCCCACCGAGCGCACCACCGCGATGCGCGCGACCCCGCCCATCCCGATCTGCAGCACCTCGCCGTTGAGCGGACAGTCTTCGTGGGCCAGGAATGCCGCTGCCGGAGCACATAATTCGGGAGGCATGCTGGCATTGATGGTGTCCATGATCTCTTTGGGAATGGACAGCTGGGCCGCCACGGAGTCCGAATGCGACGCGGACATGCGGGTGTAGGCGCGCGGCGCAACGGCGTTGACCCGGATGCCGTGCGCGCTGCCCTCGGTCGCCAGATTGCGGGTCAGTCCGAACACCGCGCCTTTGGCGGCGCCGTAGCTGGTCAGCTCGGAGATGCCGCCCAGCATGGCTTCGGAAACCGTGTTGACGATGCGGCCATAGCCCGCCGCCACGAAGTGCGGCCAGGCGGCCCGGGCGACCAACACGCTGCCGAAGTAGTGCACGTCGATCATGCTGCGGAACTGCTCGACCGTCAGCTCGCCGAACAGGCCGGGGTCATGGATGCCGGCGTTGTTGACCACCACGTCGATCCGGCCGAACCGCTCGATCGCGGTGTCGACGACGGCTTGTGCGCCTTGGGGTTCGGCGACCGAGGCGTAGCAGGCGACGGCGTGGCCTCCGCCGGTCGTGATCTCTTGCACCACCTCGTCGGCCGGTGTCGACGACGGGGCACTGCCGTCGATGCCGACGCCGTAGTCGGCCACCACCACCCGGGCGCCCTTGGCCGCCAACAACATGGCGTGGCTGCGCCCCACCCCGCGCCCGGCGCCGGTGACGACGGCGACACGTCCGTCAAACCGCAGCGGGGTCATAGGGCATCGAAGAGCACCGGCAGCGAGGTCGGTGAGCGGAACACCTGGCCGCGGATGTGCGGGTCGCCCCCGTCGGGGTCCAGGCGAAGGTTCGGCAATCGGTCGAACATCACCCCGAGCGCGTCGCGCATCTCCATCCGGGCCAGGTGGCTGCCGAGGCAGACGTGGGCGCCGTGGCCCCAGGACACGTGGACTTTGGATTCGCGGAAGATGTCGAACAGGTTGGGATTGGGATAGCGGTCGTCCTGACGGTTGGCCGCCCCCAGCATCGGCATCACCGCGGAGCCGGCCGGAATGGCAACCCCGCCCAGCTCGGTGTCGCAGCTGGCCACCCGGGTGATGGTCAGCAGTGGGGCGTCCCAACGCACCCCCTCTTCGATGGCCTGGGGCAGCAGCGACCGGTCGGCGCGCACGGCGTCGAGTTGATCGGTGTGGGTGAGCAGCGCGAACAGCAGGTTGCCCAGCGAGCGGTAGGTGGTCTCGATACCGGCCGGCAACAGCAGCCGCAGAAACGAGAAGATCTCCTCGTCGGACAGCTTCTGCCCGTCGATCTCGGCGTCGGCCAGCCGGCTGATCAGATCGTTGCGCGGCTCGGCCCGGCGGGCGGCCAGGATCGGGGCGAAATAGTCGCGCAGGGCGAGCGACGCGGCCCGGCCGCGCTCGGGGTTGATGGTGAAGGACAGCAGCGAGATGGACCAGCGCTGGAATTGCTCGTAGTCCTGCTCGGGCAGGCCTAGTATCCGGGCGATGATCCGGGTCGGATATTCGAAGTTGAACTCCTTGACCAGGTCGGCGTGGCCGCGATCGGCGAACCGGTCGATCAGCAGGTTGGCCACCGGTAGCACCAACTCGTGCTCCCAGCCGGCCACCGCTCTCGGCGAGAACGCCTTGGACACCAGTGCGCGGTGCCGGCCGTGGACCGGCTCGTCCATGCCCAGCATCACCTGCTCGCCGAGCACGTCGCCGAAGGTGTCGATGATGATCGATGACGAGAAGGTCTCGTTGTCGCGCAACATCTTCAGCACGTCCTCGTGGCGGTACACCATGAACACCGGCTTGGATTCCTCGTGCGGCATCCCGGACATGTCGATGCGCTGCACCGGTTCCTCCCGGCGCAACCGGGCCAGTTCGGTGTAGGGATCGCGCACATCCCCGGAGACCACGTCGTCGAAGGCGCCGAAGTCCTCCAGGTCGTCGAACAGTTGCACAGTTGCTCCTTTTACCCGGCAGGTTGATTCGGCGGTCCAGCTTCGGCTCTCCTCCGTCGAGCCTCGCTAACCGCCGGGTAGGCGACCGATTTGATCTCGGTGTACTGGTCGAATCCGGCAACGCCGTTCTGGCGGCCGACGCCACTGGCTTTGTAACCGCCGAACGGGGTGTCGGCGCCGTAACCGGCGGCGCCGTTGATGCCCAGAAAACCCGCGCGCAGCCGTTTGGCCACCGCCAGCGCGTGATCCAGCGAACCCGACATGACGTTGCCGGCCAGCCCGTAGCGGCTGTCGTTGCCGATCCGCACCGCCTCGTCCTCGTCGTCGTAGGGAATGACCGCCAGCACCGGGCCGAAGATCTCCTCCTGGGCGATGGTCATGGCGTTGTCGACATCGACGAACAGCGTTGGCTTGACGAAGAATCCGCGATCCAGCCCGTCCGGCGCCTCGGCTCCCCCGACCAGCATCCGGGCGCCTTCGGCGATGCCCTTGTCGATGTAGCCGCGGATGCGGTCGCGCTGCTTGGCCGAGATCACCGGACCGCACAACGTCGACGGATCCTGTGGGTCGCCTGGGGCGACCCCTTCGTAGATGCCCTGCAGGATGGCCACGCCTTCGTCGTAGCGCGACCGCGGCAACAGCAGGCGGGTCGGGTTGGCGCAGCCCTGGCCCGCGTGCATACATGGCGCAATGCCCATCATGCAGCCCAACGCCAGGTCGGCATCCTCGAGCACGATCGTGGCGGATTTGCCGCCGAGTTCGAGGAAGAGCCGCTTCATGGTCGCGGCGCCTTTTTCCATGATTCGTTGTCCCACCGCGGTGGATCCGGTGAACGAGATCATGTCGACTTTGGGCGACAGCGTCAGTTCCTCGCCGATCAGCGGATCCGCTGCGGTGACCACGTTGACGACACCTGCTGGGATATCGGTGTTCTCGGCGATCAGCCGGCCCAGGCGGGTGCCGTTGAACGGGGTGTCCGGCGCGGGTTTGAGCACGACGGTGTTGCCGGTCGCCAGCGCCTGGCCGATCTTGTGGATGGTGACCTCGAACGGAAAGTTCCACGGCACGATGGCCCCGACCACGCCGACGGCCTCCCGCCAGACCTTGCGGGTGGTGTTGGCCCCGGTCACCGAGACGAACGCGTCGCCCAGCGACGTCTCCCACGGGTAGTCATCGATCAGCTGCGCCGGGTAGGTCAGCGCATCAGAGAGCGGTGCGTCGAGCTGCGGGCCGTAGGTGATCGCCCGTGGGCAACCGACTTCGGCGATCAGTTCCTCCCGCAGCTGCTCCTGCTCGGCTTCCAAAGCTTCCTGCAGTTGCCGCAGACAGCGTTGCCGGAACGCCGGATCGGCCGACCAGTCGGTGTCGTCGAAGGCGCGCCGGGCCGCGTCGATGGCCCGCTGCATATCGGCTGCGGAGGCGTTCGCGACCTCCCCGATGACCTCTTCGGTGGCCGGGTTGATGTTGGTGAACGTGCCGGCTTGTCCGTCGACGAGTTTGCCGTCGATCATCATCCGGGGTTCGGGGCGTTCAGCCATTCTCATCCTTCGTCAACGACCCGAACCGCGGCAGGCCCATCATCAGTCGGATCATCTGGTGTAGCCCGGCTGCGGGAAGTAACCGGTTGGCGGCCAACAGCATTCGCGCGTCGGGGCCGACCGGGCGTCGCACGAAGGGAGCACCGGACTCCAGTGCCTTGGCCAGTCCGGTCGCGAACCGCTGCGGCGAGCGGGCCGCGACCTTCATCGCCAAGCGGCCCCGTTTGTCCATCGTGGCGTGGTGGCGCGCATACGGCCCGGCGAAGTCGCGGCAGTCGGTGGTGCCGGCGTCGGTGATGATCTCGGTGTCATAGGTTCCGGTCACCAGAATCGTGACCCCCAGGCCGAACGGGGCGATTTCGCAGGCCAGCGATTCTCCCCACCGTTCCAGTGCGCCCTTGGCCGCGGAGTAGGCCGCGGTCGCGGGCATCCCGCGCACACCGCCCTGGCTGGACACCAAGACGATGCGCCCGCGTCCGGCCGCCCGCATCGTCGGCAGCAGCGCGTTGGTCAGTGCCACCGGACCGAACACCGAGGTGGCAAACATGCGCTCCCACAACTCGGCCGGGGTCTCCTCGGCCATCCCCGCCGCCGCGATCCCGGCGTTGTGAACCACGGCATTCGGGGCGCCGACCGCTGCTTCGACGGCCTTGGCCGCCGCGGCCACCGAGGCGGCATCGGTCAGATCTAGCGGGATCCCGATCAGCCGGGCATCGTCGTCGCCGGCGCCGGTAGCCTCTCGCAGGGCGGGCAATCCCCGTTCCGGTGATCGCATCGCGGCCACCACGCGCCAACCGTTGCGGTACAGGTGCGCCGCTGACGCGAACCCGAGCCCGCGCGACGCGCCGGTGATGACGACGCTGCGCGGATCAGCCATTGCCCGGTCCACAGCGGTCGCCGTCCGCGCCCAACTCGACGTCCGGCCGCCCTTCGGGTTGACCGCTCAGCCAGGTCGACCAGATGCCCACCGAGTACGGGCCGGGCTGGCCTTGCTTCTCGTAGAAGCCTTGCGGGTCATAGATCTTCGCCTCCGGGTACGGCCAGGCGCAGGCCACGGTGTTGGACAGGTGTGCCGCCTTGACCAAGGCGAAGGTGCCGCCGTAGCAGAAGTAGCCCAGGTTGATCAGCACCAGCATCACGGTGAACATGCCCAGGGTCGGGCGGCCGGCGAAGATCTTCGCCCGCTGTGCCAACTTTTCGGCCACCGTGCGGCCGGTGTCGTCGCGATAGAGCAGCACACCGGCCGGCACCATCACGAAGTTGACCGCGAAGATCTCGAAGATGAACGGGAACTGGTGGGTCTGGCCGACGAAGATCGAACCGAACGGAACCTGGGAGTAGATGTACATCCCGGTCTGCACCAGAGTGATCTCCAGGGCCGCGTCCAGCAGCATCCCGAAGGGCAGGATGCAGAACGCCAGGCTGATCAGCGGGTGGCGCCACACGAAGGAATCGACGGGCCGGCGCGCCTGAATCCGGCGCAGCAGCCAGATCCCCGGGAAGTAGGGCAGCAGGTAGAACATGATGTAACCGAGGACCACGAACGGCTCCACGGTCGGGGACAGTGACACCAGCGGCCAGTCCTCGGGCAGGTGATGCAACTCGGGGTTGTAGACCGCGAACGGCGCCCAGTTCATGATCGGGTCCTGCCAGACGATCAACGTCGTGACGATGCCCATCAGCAACACCGGGTGATAGGGATGCCGGCGCCAGGCGATCACGTAGGTGACGATGATGCCGATCATCACCACGACGGTGAAGGCCTCCAGGACTCCGAGCCAGTGCTCGAACCCGAACAGCACCGGCACCGGCCGCGACGGCGGCGTTTCGGTGACCGCGGAGTTACGAACCCGATCCGAACTCAGGCCGGTTTCGGCGTTGGCGAGCAGGAAGGCCAGGAAGCCGAACCCGGCTGCCGCCCAAGCCCATACCCACGGCGATCCCTTACGGGGTTCCGCGGGTGCCGGACGTGTCGGCGACGGCGCCGTCTGCTCTGCGGTCATGACTTATTCCTCTCCAAAACGGTCGACGAGATGGGAGTTGACGCCGTCGGCGTCGAGTCTGCGAGCGACCAGATAGCCGGCGCCCATCCAGGCGCGGCGCGTCCAGTTGCCGAACGACACCCTGGTGCCCGGCGCCCCGGAGGCGGCGGGCATCATCTTCACCCGCTCCAGGGCTTCCTTGACCCCGCGCGGGCTCAGCGGATGCGCGTCGGCCAGGGCCCGCACCAAAGTCATCGCCACGTCGCGGTTGACCACCGACACGCACCACTCGGTGCGGCGGCCGTAGGCCTGTTCGTACTCGTCGAGGAACGCCTGACCGACCGGATTGCCCTCGTCGTACTGGTCGATACCGACCCAGCCCATGAACGCGTTCCACATGACCGGGTTGATCCAGGCGTTCTGGAACGCGGTGCAGGTGAAACGGGGCGGGTCCCAGTTCAGCTCCTGCAGCGCCGGGTTGATGAAGACTACGCCGAACCCGAAGCCGCAGTGCACGATCGCCGGAGCCTTGGCTTCGTGCAGGGTGCGTACCGCCGCTGAGACGTCTTGCGCGGTCTGGGCGATCGTCGCCTCGGCCACGATCCGAATGCCCTTGCGCCGGCAGGCTTCGCGGAAGTTCTTCAGATAGGTTTCGCCCACCAGCGACTGTTCTTTGAGCACCCCGACCTCGGTGTGCCCCCCTTTGGCCAGCAGGTCCGTCCAGAAGATCGGCTCATCGGTCAGCGATCCCTGCGGAAACGCGAAGAACCACTCCCCCAGCGCCTCGTCGGATCCGGTGACCGACAGGCACGGCACCTTGAAGCGCTCCTCGATCGCCTCGCGGGTCGGCACGCAGTTATCGGTGATGTGCGGTCCGAAGATCGCCAGGCAGCCCTCGTCGCAGAGTTCGCCGTAAGCATCGATGACGGCCTTGACCGAACCCTTGGGCAGACCCTCGACCTCGCGGTAGACGATCTCGATCGGCCGGTCCAGCAGGCCCCGTTCGGTCGCCTGCTTGAACACCAGGTCGAACGGTTGGGTCAGGTCTTCGAAATAGCTCTTCGGGAAGCCGTCGGGGAGCCGGAAGTCCATCAGATAACCGATCTTGATCGGTTCCGCGGTGCTCTCGTAGGACATCTCGCCTCCGTGACGAACCTAATATTTGTTCAGACCCTAG
The DNA here is from genome assembly GCF_001673565.1 of Mycolicibacter sinensis. Lineage (GTDB taxonomy): Bacteria > Actinomycetota > Actinomycetes > Mycobacteriales > Mycobacteriaceae > Mycobacterium > Mycobacterium sinense_C. The sequence goes on along the minus strand of NZ_LZMF01000082.1, from coordinate 45,480 downwards.
CGCGCGGCCCGCGGACCGTCAATCACCTCTCCGGCAGGTACGCATCGATCATCTCCACCAGGCCGCTGGCCACCAGGGAGTCATCGGTCAGCGGGCCGGCGACGGCGGCCCGGGCCGCCTCGCGGGGGGTCAGCCCCTCGGCGATCAGCCGACCGGCGGCGATCAACACCCGGGTCGACGCCACCTCGCGCAGCCCGCCGGTCTCCACGCGGCGGATCGCCTGCCCGAGCCGGACCAGCTCAGCGGCCCGCTCGTGATCGACGCCGGCCTCGCAGGCAAGGATTTTCTCCTCGACGTCGGTTGCGGGAAAGCCGAATTCGATGGCCACCATGCGCTGGCGCGTGGAATCCTTCAGATCCTTCAACACGCTCTGGTACCCCGGGTTATACGACACCACCAAGCCGAATCCCGGTGCGGCGTCCAGCGTCACCCCCAGCCGCTCGATCGGTAGCTGGCGGCGGTGGTCGGCCAGCGGATGCAGCACGACGGTGGTGTCCTGGCGGGCCTCCACCACTTCATCGAGGTAACAGAGCGCCCCGTCGCGGACGGCCCGGGTCAACGGCCCATCCACCCACTCGGTCTCGCCGCCGCGCAGCAGGAACCGGCCGACCAGATCGGCGGTGGTCAGGTCGTCATGGCAGGCGACGGTGATCAGCGGCCGGTCCAGATCGTGGGCCATCGCCTCCACGAAACGGGTCTTGCCGCAGCCGGTAGGCCCTTTGAGCACGATCGACAGCCCTTGCCGGTAGGCCGCTTTGAAGACTTGCTCCTCATTGCCGGTCGACACGTAGTAAGGGCGCGGTCCAGGGGCCGCAGATGTCATGTCGTTCATACCCTTCTCTTCATGCGATCCGTCGTCGCAAGTCGGCTGAGCTCAGCGCCGACCGAAACAGCGGGCCGATCACCCGGTTGAGCTGTTCGAGCCGGGGAATGGTCGCGTGGGCGGCGCTGCCGAATACCCGGCGCAACTCGTCGACATCGGTGGCCGCTCCGACCGTCAGGCACAGACAACCGGTGCCGCGCCGGCGCGCCTCGGCCAGGGCGCGGCGGGCATCGGCCGCGCCGTAGACCCGCTCGTAGCCGTGGTCGTAGGCCAGTCCGTCGGAGAGCACGACGAGCAGCCGCCGGGGCGTACCGCCACGGTCTTCCAGGACGGCCGCGCCGTGCCGGATCGCCGCACCCAGCCGCGAGTAGGCACCGGGTTTGAGACCCTGTAACCGCCTCAGCGCGAGGGCGTCGAGCGGGTCGTCGAAGCGCTTCACCGGGGTGAGGTGCACCGCCGACCTGCCCTGGGAGGCAAATGCATAGAGCGCGAGGCGATCTCCCAGATCGTGCAGAGCGGTGGCCAATGCCGCGGCTGCCGCGCGCTGTTGAGCATGCACGGTCTGACCCAGGGTGCCGGGCTCGGCCGCCGAACCAGAGACGTCCAGCAGGATCAGCACCGACAGATCGCGCCGCCGGCGCAGGCTGTCCAGGTAGACCGCTTCGTCGGGCGCCGACCCGGCGAGCACCTCCACCCGGCCCTCGATCGCCGCATCCAGATCGATGTCGTCGCCCTGCGGCTGGCGGTGGTAGCGATCCAAGCCCACGCCGAGCCGGGCCAGCGGTCGCCGCAATCCATAGTCGCCCGCCGGCGTCGCCGCGTTGCCGGTGCTCGCCGCGATTTCCACTACGGTGCACCAGTTCTGCCGATAGCGCCGGCGATTCACGTCCCATTCGGGATAGGTCGTCCCGGTGGTGCTGCCGGCGGCGGTGTCGTCATCAAGAGCCCCGATGCCGGCAGAGGACACCGCGCTGCCGCCACGCCGTCCGGATCGGGTCCGATGCGTGGGCGCGTCGGCCCCCGGCGGGCCGTTGCCGCCCAGCCGACGGGTCACCTCGAGCATCTTGGCGACCAGCCGGCCCAGCGCGCCGCTGCCGCCGACCGGACTGGAGAAGACATCCATGACGTCCTCGGGGCCGTCGTCACCGTCGTCGAGGTCGGCCAGCGGCTTACTCTGCTGACGCGGTTGATGCTGCTGGCCGGCACTCGATTCGCCGGTGCTCTTGTCCGTCAGCACCTTTCCCGGGCGGATCACACCGAACGCGTCGGGAGGAGCGTCGTCGAGCGTGCCGGCCAGCACCAGCGAGGCGGCGGGAGATTCGCTGCGACCGGCGAGCTCCCGGTCGATCAGCGAGGCCGCCGCGGGGGGCAACAGTTCGACATTGGCCGCCAGCGCCCGATGCCCTTCGACAGCGAGGTAGCGGGCGGTCAGGGCGCGGCGCCGAACCAGCTTGCGGATCAGGCGGGGTTCCAGACTCCCGGCCGCCAGCAGGCTGGCCTGAACCGCCACCGCCTCGAGCTGGCGGGCCGCCTCCAGGGCCGGATCGACGTAGACGGTCTTGCCGTCGGTCCACGTGGGTTCGCCGGCGTCACCTGCTGCCACCTGCAGCGCCCGGCCGGATAGCGCCGACGCCAACAGGTTCCAGCGCCGCAGGGATTCGCCGGCTTCGTGGTGGTTCACGGACCCCCTCGCCTATCCGGTTGACCAAATATCTGTTCCACCGTAGAGTCCGCTGCGACCACAGTCAATCGAGGGGTAGGCGCCGCGATGATCGATTTCACCGACCAGGTGGTCGTCGTCACCGGGGCAGGACGAGGCCTGGGCCGCCTCTATGCGATAGAGCTGGCTCGACGCGGCGCCTCGGTAGTGGTCAACGACCTCGGTGGGTCGATGCACGGTGACGGCGCCGACGCCCACGTTGCCGCCCTGGTGGCCGACGAGATCGCTGCTGCCGGCGGTGTCGCCGTGGCATCGCACGACTCGGTGGACAGCCCGGCCGGCGGCGAGGCGATCGTCGCCGCTGCCGTCGAGCGATTCGGCCGCCTTGATGCCGTGGTCAGCAATGCGGGGATCTTCAACAGCATTGCGTTCGAGGAGATGTCCGCTGACGACTGGCGGCGCATGCTGCGGGTGCATCTGGACGGCGGGTTCTATCTGAGTCAGCCCGCATACCGGGTGATGAAGAAGCAGGGTTATGGCCGGTTCGTATTCATCTCCTCGTCGGGCGGCATGTTCGGCCAGCCGTTAGAAGCCCACTACGCCGCCGCCAAAGCCGGACTGGTCGGGCTCTCCAATGTCATTGCGATCGAGGGTGCCCCACTGGGAATCCGGTCCAATACCGTGCTGCCGTTCGGGTTTTCCCGGATGGTCACCGACACGGTCGGCGACCCCGAAGCGATCGAAGAGGCCGGGTTCCTAGGGGCGATCCGGCCAGAGTTGGTGGTGCCGATCGTGGTCTACCTGGCCAGCCGGGACTGCGATGTCACGCATCGAAACTACTCGGCCTGCGCCGGGCGATTCGCCCGTGTCTTCGTCGGACTCGGCCAGGGCTGGCTCCCCGAATCCGGTGCCGATCCCGCCGCCGAGGACATTGCGGCGCATCTGGCGCAGGTGTCGGCGACCGACCCGTTCACCGTTCCCGACTCCATCTTCGAGGAGGTGTTCGGCGTCTGCGATCGGCTCGGCATCGCCATGTGAGGCTCACCGGGTGACAACAGGTAGCCGCGCCCACCCCCGCACGCTGGCGGTGTGGGCGCGTTCGGCGCCCGCGTAGTCGACTTCCCAGTCGGGCCACCGCTTCAGGACCTCCTCGAAGGCCACCCTGGCCTCCAATCGGGCCAACGCCGACCCGAGGCAGAAGTGCACCCCCTTGCCGAAGCTGAGGTGGCTGCCGCCGCGATGGATATCGAAGCGGTCCGGGTCGGCGTACTGCCGGTGGTCACGGTTGGCGGATCCGTTGAGCAGCAACATGAACGACCCCTCCGGAACCGGCCGGCCGTAGTGCTCGGCGTCGCGGGCGACATAGCGTGCCTGCACCGGCGAGGGAGGTTCGTAGCGCAGCGTCTCCTCGACCGCGCCCGGGATCAGGGCCGGATCGGCCGCGAGTTCGCGACGTTGGTCCGGATGATCCGAGAGCAACTGTGCCATGAATCCGATCAGCCGGGCCGTGGTCTCGTTTCCGGCTCCGGCGATCATGGCGGTATAGGCGAGCACCTCGGTGCGGGTCAGCAGGCGCCGGGTGCCGTCGGCCTCCTCGATCTCCGCCCGCAGCAGGTCGGTCATCAGATCATCGGAGGGATGGTTGGCACGCCACTCGATGTACTCGGCGAACATCATGATGGTGTCGGCGAATATCTGCTGGCTGACATCACCGGGTTCGCGCCCCTCGGCCATCTCGATGAAGGAGCCGTTGCGGTCCCGGATCGCCTCCTGGTCCTTTTCCGGAATGCCCAGCAGATAGCCGATCGTGCGCATCGGCATCATCGCTCCGAGATCGGCGATGAAATCGAAGCCGCCGGCACCGACGAGCGGGTCCAGCTCTTTGACGCAGAACTCCCGGACCAGAGGTTCTACGGCCAGCATCCGGCGAGGGGTGAAGACCCGGGACAGCAGAGCGCGGTGCAGATCGTGCAGCGGCGGGTCCTCGAATAACAGGATTCCCGGCGGTACCTCGATGTTGTTGAACAAGATGTCCGCGGTGGTCCCCCGCCCGGAGCGGTAGGTCTCCCAGTTCGGCAGCTCGCGCACCACGTCCTCGTAGCGGCTCAGCGCATAAAAGTTGAATTTCTCGTTGTAGTACAACGGTGTTTCCTCACGCATGCGCTTCCACACCGGGTACGGGTCGTCATCGATGTCGCGGTCGAACGGGTCGTAGTACAGCTCGAGCGCGCTGGCGCCTGTCATGGTCACACCCCTTGGTTGTTGCGGTGCAGGAAGCCGTGCAGGCTCGCCTGCGTGAGTTCCTCGACGATCACTTTTCTCGACGGCGGCCGGGAGCCGAAGTAGGTCGAACGCAAGGCGGCCATTCCGGCGATCATCGCCACGGTGGAGTGCGCCGGCAGATTCGGATGCGGTGACCCGATCGAGCGCAGATTCATCCCTTCCGCGCTGATCTGGCCCAGCAGGGTGATCGACCGCCGGACGTCGGCGATGCCGGCCTCGGCCGCCTCCTCATCGGTGAGGGAATCCGATGCCATCAATGTCAGCAGCAGGCCCTGGTGACCGACGAATACGTCGTAGAGCCGCCCGACGAAGTGGCGGGCCAGCTCCTCCTCGCTGGTCTGCTCGGGGTCAAGCGATTGCCACGTGTGACCGAATTCTTCGACGAAGCCGATGAACGGTGCGACGAGCGCCTCCCGGAACAGCGTCGCTTTGGAGCCGAAGTGGCGGAACAACAGCGGTTCGGTGACGCCGGCCGCCTGCGCGATCTCCCGCGTCGTGGTGCTGCGATAGTCCTGGCGGGCGAAGAGGTCTCGTGCGGCATCGAGTAGCAGCCGGCGCGGTTCGCCGCGGGGCCGTCGGACCGCCACCGTACTCCGTCCGGCACCGGAGGTTCGCTGGGACAACCTGATTCACTCCTCGAATCTCACTCGACATCGGACGAATTTAGGATAGTCTCCGCTATCTAGAAAGGATAGTATCCACTACCTACCGAAATGCTGTGAAGGAGGCGGACGTGGGCGCTGTCATCATGCTGGGCACCCTGCTCGGGTTGATCGCACTGATCTACGGAGTGGTGCTCTACTTCGACCCGGAGGCCCGCCGGTGAGCGCCGGGCTGGCGCCGTCGCTTGCGGCCGCCCAGATCTTCTCCTACGTCACCGGAATCGTGTTCTTCGCGGTAGGTGTCTACCTGAGTTACCGTCGCCGGCATCTACACCCGCTGTTGCTGCTCTGCATCTCGGCGCTCTCGTTCTCTTGGATCGAGGCCCCGTACGACTGGGCGATGTATGCGCAATTCCCGCCGGAGCTGCCCCGGATGCCGTCATGGTGGCCGCTGAACATGACCTGGGGCGGTCTGCCGTTGGCCGTGCCCATCGGCTACATGTCCTACTTCCTCGTGCCGGCCCTGATCGGGTCCTCGCTTGGACGCCGAGTCGCCGCGGGATTCGGCTGGCGCCGCCCTGTCACGCTGCTGACGGTCGGTCTAATCGTCGGCTTCTGCTGGGCGTTTCTGTTCAACGGCATGTTGGGCGCCCGGCTCGGCAATTTCTCCTATGGCTACGTCATCCCAGGTCTGGCATTGAGCGAAGGGACGCCGCAGCAGTATCCGCTGTACGACGCCCTGGCCATGGGCGTGCAGATGATGGTCTTCACCTATCTGCTCGGGCGAACGGACGCGCAGGGCCGCAACGTCATCGAGGCGTGGGCCGACAACCGCTCGACGACCCGATGGAAATCGTCGGTGTTGTCCATCGTCGCCGTCATCGTGATCGGAAACGGACTGTACGGAGCGGTGTTCGCCCCGCATCTAGCCACCAAGCTCGGCGGTTGGGTGACCTCGGGCCCGAGCGAGCAACTGTTCCCGGGCGTACCGAACCAGCCGATCCACGGCCTCTGGCGGGAAGCCGACACCGCGCCCGACAAAGCGTTGACCACACCGGCAGCGCACGATAGGCTCCGCTGACGAAACCAAACATTGGGTCCGCTGTGCCGAGGCGTTGGCAGAGCGGTTGCAGCAGTCTGGCCGGTTTGGCCCGTAGCTCGGTCAACGGCTTGGCGTTCGGAACGGGGAGGGTCCGCTGACTGTCTCATCGGAGCGCGAAGACGAGATCGACGGGGGGTCGCCCCTTGCCGAAGTCGGTGCCTGGGCGCGGTCCTATGTCCGGGCACATCCGCTGCGGTCGCTGGGCACGGTGGGCGGTCAGGCGATCCTCGGTCTGCGTACCGTGCAGTACCTTTTCATCGATCTGTTCACCGGACGCTTCGCGGTATCGGAGTTCGTCAAGCAGGCCGCGTTCATGGCCGGTACCGCCTTGGTCCCGACACTGCTGGTGACGATTCCGGTCGGGGTCACGCTCTCGATTCAGTTCGCCGTACTCGCCGGGCAGGTCGGCGCCGAATCTCTCTCGGGCGCCGCCAACGGGCTGGTGGTGATCCGCCAAGGAGCGCCCCTGGTCGCCGCGATACTGCTGGCGGCAGCGGTCGGCTCGGCGGTGAGCGCAGACCTCGGGTCGCGGACGATGCGCGAGGAAGTCGCGGCGATGGAGGTCATGGGGGTTTCGGTGATCCGCCGACTGGTGGTTCCCCGTTTCGCCGCACTGATCTTGGTGGGCGTCGCGTTGACCGGGCTGGCGACGTGCGCCGGCTTCTTCGTCGGCTACCTGTTCAACGTGTTCGTGCAGAGCGGAACTCCGGGATCGTTCGTTGCCACCTTCGCCTCCTTCGCGACTGTCGACGACCTCGTCCTGGCTTTGGCCAAGGCGATCGCCTTCGGAGCGATCGTCGCGGTGGTGGCCTGCCACAAAGGTTTGGACACCCGCGGAGGGCCGGCCGGGGTCGCCAATTCGGTGAACGCCGCGGTGGTCGAATCGATTCTGCTGCTGATGATCGTCAACGTCGGAATGAGCCAGTTGTATCTGCTGCTCTTCCCCAAAGCGAGCCTGTAAGCGCGATGACCGTAGCCGTCTACCGCCCTCGTGCGGTTCACCACCTCCTTCGAACGGCCGAGGCCGTGTGGCTGCCCGTGGCCAAGGGCGGCCACATGCTGGACTTCATCTGTCGTGTGGTGTTGGCGGTGCCGGTCATGCTGGCTCGTTACCGCCGGGAGTTCTTCCGCAATCTGTCCGATATCGCCTGGGGCAACGGGGCGCTCGTGGTGGGCGGCGGCACCATGGGCGTCTCCGTGGTGCTGGGTATCACCGCCGGCGCGCTGCTGGCCATCGAGGGCTACAACGCGCTGAACCTGTTGGGCCTCGGGCCGGCGACCGGGCTATTGTCCTCGTGGGGCTCCACCCGCGAGTTGGTGCCGGTCATGATCGCGATCGCCTTCACCACCCAGGCGGGCTGCCGTTTCACCGCTCAACTGGGCGCCATGCGCATTGCCGAAGAGATCGACGCGATGGATGCCCTGGCGATCAAACCGATTCCGTACCTGGTGACCACGCGGGTGGCAGCGTCGGTTCTGGCTGCCATCCCGTTGTTCCTGGTATGCCTGGCGGCGGCATATCTGTCCGCGCAGGTCGTGGTCGGCATCATCGCCGACACTTCCGCGGGTACCTACGGCCACTACTTCGCCCTGTTCAGCAGCGGACGTGACGTCTTCTACGCCACCATCAAGGGAGTCATCTTCATCTTCTTCGCCGCCGTGATCCAGTGCTACTACGGATATTTCGCCTCAGGCGGCCCGCAGGGAGTGGGAGTGGCAGCCGGTCATGCGATGCGGGCCACCATCACGGTGGTGATCATCTTGAATGCGCTGCTGACCATGGCGATGTGGGGCGTCAACGCCGGCGCCAGGTTCGGAGGCTGACGATGCCGAACTCCTTCGAGGCCAATGATGGTGGGCCCTCCAACGCCCGGTTGTTCCTCGACGGGCTGGCACTACTGGCGATCGTCGCCGTCGCCGCGACACTGATGATCGCGCAGTCCCAGGGCGTGCTGCAGCATTCCGTGCGGGTCAGCGCCGAACTCGTCAATGTCGGTGACGGCCTGCCGGTGAAGTCCGACGTCAAGTTCCGGGGCATGCTGGTCGGATTCGTCTCGGCCGTCACCCCCGCTGCGACGGGCCATCCCAACCTGGTGCGACTCGATCTGAGCCCCGCACACGCGCCCGGCATTCCCGCCACAGTGACCGCCCGAGTGGTGCCGTCGAACGTCTTCGCGGTGTCCTCGGTGCAACTGGTCGACAACGGCCCATATTCGGCCCCCGTGCGCACCGGAGCGGTGATCAAAGAAGATCAGACCCTGCCGACCGTGCTCTTCGAGACCACGTTGAACAAGTTCCGCCAAGTGCTCGCATCGGTGGGGCGCCAGCCCACCGGCGATAGCGTGGGATGGCTCACCGCCCTGGGCGAGGCGACCAGCGGTCGGGGCGATCGGCTACAGCGTGCCGGCGGCGACCTGAACGAGATCGTCAACCAGCTCAGCACCGTCGTCACCGACGACACCATCGGCCCGTCGACCATGTCCGCGCTCACCGCGGCCACCGCCGCCCTGGGGCAGACGGCGCCGGAGCTACTCGACGCTCTCGATAACGCGGTCCAGCCGATGCGGACTCTTGCCGAAAAGCGTTCAGAGCTGATGAATCTGCTCTCGGTCGGGCTGGGCACCGCCGGAGTGCTCGGCGATGCCTTCGACAACAACACCGACCGGATGATCGACATCTCCACGAAGCTGACACCGGTGCTGGGCGTGCTGGGCGATCACGCCGAGACCCTGCACGGCATCTCGACTCGGTTGACCACACTGGTCGGCCGGGTCATGGACGTCGCCTGGAATTACGACACCAATCAGCTGCAGGCCAAAGCCGTCATCTCGTTGAACCCGACCCGCACCTATGTGCGCTCGGACTGCCCCCGCTACGGGGACATGCTCGGGCCCAGTTGTTTCACCGCTCCCGAGGTCCCCACCGCACCGGCATTGACGCCGTCGCTGGAAACCCGCGGCTTTCCGCTGCCCCCCGGCATCACCGAGAACCGGCCGAATTTCGCACCACCACGCTTCTCTGTCCTGCCCCCGCCCGCCGGCCCCGAACCGGAAGCACCGGAGCCGGTGCAACCGCAGTCATTCGGCGGCAACGTCGGCCCGGTCGGCAGTAGCACCGAGAAGCAACAGCTCAAGGTCATCATGGGCGATCAGGCCAACGTGGGGGCCGAAATCCTGCTGACGCCGCTGCTTCGCGGCACCACCGTGCGGTTGACGGCGAGCGCGGGCGGTGCCCGATGAGGTACCGCAAGGCGCTGCTCGGGTTGAGTTTGTTCCTGGTGCTTTCCCTCACCGCGACGTGGCTGGTCTTCGTCACGCTGCGCCGAGAAGTCTCCGGCCCGACCAACACCTACAGCGCGATGTTCACCGACGTATCCGGACTGCACAGCGGCGATGACGTACGCACCGCAGGCGTTCGGGTGGGACGCGTCGACCGGGTGGACTTGGACGGCACCCTGGCCAGAGTCACGTTCCGAGTTCCGAAGGCCCACACCCTCTACGACGACACGACCGCATCGGTGACCTACCAGAACATCATCGGCCAGCGTTATCTCGGGCTCGCCCCCGGAACCGGCGACTCCCCCAAGGCGTTACCAGATCACGGCATCATCCCCGTCGAGCGCACCAACCCGTCGTTCGACATCTCCCATCTGCTCAACGGATTCGAGCCGCTGTTCACCCTCCTGAGCCCGCGGCAGGTCGACAACCTCACCGGTGGCATCATTGCGGCACTGCAAGGCGATTCCGCGTCGGTCGTGACCCTGATCAGTCAGACCTCAGCTCTGGCCGAATCGTTCGCCGGGCCCGATCAGGTCCTCGGCGACGTCATCGCCAACCTCGACGAGGTCACCGCGATCCTGGCGCGCCAAGACCGGGACCTGCAATCGGTGATCGACTACTCCCGCACCGCATTATCGACACTGGCCGCGCGGCGCGACGAGTTGGCGGCATCGACCGGTTCGATCACCCAGGCAACCGATCGCCTGTCGGTTCTGCTGGATGCGATCTATCCGCAGCTTGAGGAGTTTCTGGCGCGCGAGCCCGGATTCGTGGGGCATCTCACCGGCGAAGGCCGGCAGCGGTTCGCCCACTACGGGGCGAATCTGGTGCTGGTGCTCAAAGGCCTTGCCCGAGCAACCCAGAGCGGAAGCTACATCGACGGCTACATCTGCGACATCAACTCCACGGTGTTCGCGTTCTTGGGCCGGGTCATCCCCGGCACCGTCAAACTGGCCTCCCCGGGCAACATCGTCCAACACTCACCGATCTGCAGGTAGGACGGCGATGTCACCGAGACCCAAGCGCGCGATCGAGGGCTACAACCCGATCTGGGTGGGCACCATCACGGTGGCGATCATGGCCGTGGTCATCACCGCACTGGTCGGCATCGGCAAGTTGGCACTGGGGCACTCCGGGTATCGGGCCGAGTTCGCACAGGCCGCCCAACTGCGGCCCGGGGACCAGGTCACCGTGGCGGGAATCGAGGTTGGCACCGTCAAAGACGTCGCGCTCACCGGCGATCACGTCACGGTGAAATTCACCGTCGGCAACGGTGTGCGGGTCGGCGATGCCTCCCGAGCGGCGATCAAGCTGACCACCCTGCTGGGGCGGCGCTACCTCGAGTTGTCCCCCGCCGGAGACGGCGAACTGCGTTCCCGCACCATCGCCTTGGCCAACACGTCGGTGCCCTACAACCTGCAGGCCACCCTGGCCGACGCAACCACCACCTTCGAACAGGTCGACGCCGACCGCATCGCCGCCTCCATGGCCGAGATGAGCAACGGCCTCGCCGGTGTGCCCGAGGCGCTGCCAGAGGCCCTGCAAAACGTCCAATCCCTGGCCGCCGTGATCGCCACCCGGCGCGATCAGATCGGGTCCCTGCTCCAGAACGTCGACACCATCACCGGGTTGATCCGCGACCAGAAGGCCGACCTCGGCGCGCTGGTCATCCAGGGCCGCGACCTGCTCCAGACGATCAACGCCCGGCAGGCGTCGCTGCACCGCTTGCTCGACGGCACCACCGCCCTGGTCGACACCGTGAAAACGATCCTGGGCGACGAGCCCGCGATCAACGAGCTGCTGGCCAACATGCAGCAATTCGCGCAGATGGCCGCCAGCCACGACGCGCTGGTCCGCAATACGCTGCAGGTGATGCCGGTGGCGTTCCGCAACCTCGCCAACGCCAGCGGCAGCGGTACCGCGCTCGACATCAACCTGCCGGCCGGGGTGCTCATCGACTCGTGGATGTGTGCACTCAGCGGACGCGGAAAGCAATTCGGGCTGGCGCAGTACTTCACCGATTGCCAACCCGCCGGGGACCCGTTCCCGGGCTGGCCGCCGCCGGACCCGGCGAGGCTGCCCGGATGACCGCCATTGCCACCCGTACCAGGTCGATCGCGATCGGGCTGGCACTCCTCGCCATCGCCGGAATACTGCTGTGGCACTCAGCATCCGGTAATCGGCACCGGGCTTTGACCGTCACGGCGCAGTTCGAAGAAGCCGTCGGGCTCTACGAGGGCAATGCGGTGTCCATCCTCGGGATGCCGGTCGGCAAGGTCACCGAAATCGTCCCCAAAGACAGCTACGTCGAGGTGAAACTCGTCATCGACAAAAACGTCGACATCCCCGCCGACGTTCAGGCGGTCACCGTCGCGACGTCCATCCTGACCGATCGGCACGTCGAGCTGACACCGCCGTACGGCGGTGGCCCCAAGCTGCGCGACCGGGATGTCATCAGCCTTCCCCGTACCAGAACGCCCGTCGAGTTCGATCGCACCCTGGCCATGGCCGACAAGCTCTCTCGCGCTTTGGAGGGCGACGGCCAGGGCCACGGCCCGCTCGCCAACCTGATCGGGATCGGCGCCAAGATCTCCTCCGGTAGCGGGCCCGACATCAAGTCCGCCCTCGATCAACTCTCCCAAGCGCTGCGGCTGAGCTCCGACAACGGTGCGGCCACCGGAAAGTCCATCGCGTCGATCGCTGCCAGCCTCGCCGACTTGACCCAGGCCGCCGCCGACAATGACACCGCGATCCGGGAATTCGGCTCGAACATCCGCGCGCTCAGCGACCTGATCGCCGCCGAAAACCTCGGCGCGGGCAGCACCGGCGCCAAGGCCAACCAGGTCCTCGACCAGGCGGCCGCACTCCTGGAAAAGAACCGCGACACCCTCAAGGGAACCGTCAGTGATTTCGGTTCCCTCACCGTCGCCCTCAACGACAACCGCCGCCAGGTCGAAGAGATCCTCGATGTACTCCCGCTGGTGGGCACCAACATCTATAACGCCGTCGATCCCAGTGGTCACACACTGCGGATCCATCCCACGCTCGACAAACTCATGCTCAACGGCCAAATGGCCAAGGAGATCTGCAACCTCGCCGGGATCAAGGATCTGGGCTGCGCCACCGGGACGGTCGCCGACAACGCGCCCGCGTTCGGCACCACCTTCTTCGTGGAGGGAATGACGGGACTACTCGAACACATGGCGGGAGTCGCAAAATGATGCGGACCGTGGTCGCAGCCGGTATGGCGCTGACGCTCTCTGGGTGTGCCGGGGGTCTGGCCAGCATCCCGCTGCCCGCGCCGGGGCGCATCGACGGCGATATCACTCTGACGGCGGTGTTCAGCAACGCGCTGAACCTGCCGGTGAAAGCGAAGGTCAAACTCAACGGCGTCGATATCGGTGAGGTCCAATCCCTTCAGGCCCGGGACTTCTCCGCGCACGTGACGATGAAGGTCAGCGCCAACGCACCGCTGTACGCCGACACCATCGCCGAGCTGCGTTCGGCGACTCCGCTCGGCGATATCTTCATCGCGGTGCGACGTGGTCCGGATGCGACTGCGGATTCTGCGCGGCTGGGGGACGGCGACACCATCGCGTCAGACCACACCACCTCCGCCGCGACCATCGAAGACGTTCTCGGTTCGGCCGCCCTCCTGGTCAACGGCGGCGCGATCCGCCGGCTGGTCTCCACCGTCAACGGCGCAGGAACGGCGGTGGGCGGGCGGGGCGAAAAGGTCGCCGCACTGCTGCACAACTCCAACACCTTGCTGTCGCGGTTCAACGCCCGCTCAACGCAGATAGACCAGGCGTTGCGCAACACCTCCGACCTGGCCGCCACCCTGACCGCTCGCCGCGATACCCTCAACACGGCGCTCGCCGCGGCCACGCCGGCCACGGCCACCCTGGCCGACAACGCCACGAACCTTGCCGACCTGGTATCTTCCGCCAGCCGGATCACCCGGCAGCTCAACCGCTTTCCCTCGATGCAGGGCACCGATACGCGCAGCACCATCAGCGACCTCAACCGGCTCTCGGACGTCTTCAACCAGATCTCGACCGACCCCGATCTGAATATGAACATCTGGAATCGGATGATCACCGGGATCACCCACATCACCAGCGGGCCGGACATTCACGCCGTCGGAATCGTCACCCAGCTGGCGATCGGGGCGCTGCCCGACAAGAACTACCCCGGCGATCCGGGCATCCATGGCCCGGACGGCACCGACTGGCATGCCATGATCGGCAGCCTCCGATACGAGTGGAATCTGTTGTTGAGCCGCATCTACGGGCCCGAGCATCAGCCGCGATGATGAACAGCACCCAGCACCTCTTGGAAGGACCGGCACGACTGCTGGTCGATTCGGCCGGAGCCTGCAAGCGCCACCGCGTCGCGGTGTCGGTGACCGGCATCATCGTGACCCTGATCGCCGTCCTGGCCTACATCATCGGCGGAACGCTGGGCATCAGCCCGTTCCGTTCCACCATCGCCGTACACGTACACCTGCGCGAATCCGGCGGCCTGCTACCCAACCAGGACGTCACGCTGCGGGGCGTGCGGGTCGGCAAGGTGGCCGCGGTAGAACTCGGCGAAACCGGAGTCGTGGCCACGGTCGAGATCGACGGCCGCAAACGGGTGCCGCAGAACAGTCGCGTCCGGGTCTCCGCGCTGTCCGCAGCCGGCGAGCAGTACCTGGACTTCCAGCCCGAGCAGCCCGGCGCACCGGCCCTGACCGACGGGGCCGTCATCGCCGAGGACCACACCGCGATACCGGTGTCGCTGGCCCAACTCCTGGCAGACGCCAATGGACTACTGGCACAGGTGGATCCGCAGCAGCTCGCCGCGATCACCACTGAGCTTCGGGTATCCAATGAGGGGCCGGCCAAGCTCGCCGCCCTGCTCGACGGCGGGGCGTTCCTCATCTCGACGCTCGACTCGGTCCTTCCCCAGACGGTGAGCGTCCTGCGGACCAGCCGAACCGTGCTGACGACCGTCGTCGACAGCAGCGCCGGGATGATTCGCACCTCGCAGAACGTGAACGCCATCATGCGCGGAGCGGCAGCGATGGACGGCGGGTTCCGCACTCTGGTGGAAAGCGGCGATCGACCACTCGTCATGCTGGACAGGATCATCGACGACAACTCCGACACCATGGTCCAGCTGCTGGGAAATCTCGTCACGACCGCACAACTGTCTTACGCGCGGCTGCCCGCCCTGAACGAGATCGTCAACTCCGATCGCGGCGGCTCGGCGGTCGAGGCATTGAGCAGCGTGGTGCGCGACGGGGCGGTCTGGGTGATCGCGGATCTATGGCCCCGGTACAGCTGCGACTACGGGCTTCCGCCCCTGCCACCGGCCATACCGAACTATCCCGAGCCGTATCTACACACCTACTGCCAGAACCCCGACCCCTCGGTCCTGGTCCGCGGCGCCCGTAACGCGCCACGCCCGCCAGGAGACGACACGGCGGGCCCACCGCCGGGCTATGACCCGCTGGCACAGACCGATCCGGTCCCGGCCGACTCGCGCACCCTGCTCACACCTTTCGGCGGGGTTCCGATGCAGGTGCAACTGCCCCCGGACCCACCGAGCTGACCAAGGAGGAAACCATGACCGCGCAACTCTGCGACGAAACCCCCGCGGCCGACGTCTCCGAAGGGGGCGACGAGGAGGCAGCGTCGCCGCCCGCTCCCCGCCGGCCGCGTCGTGTCGCCCTGGCGGTCGCCGCCGCCATCTCCGTCGCGACGCTGGGGGCGTTGGCTTTCCTGGGCTGGAACTACCAGCAGCAGCGCGGCATCGCCGAGGCAAGCAAGGCGGCGCTGGCGTCCGCGCAGACCTATGCCACCATGCTGACGAGCATCGACACCACCAGCGTCGACGACAACTTCGCGAAGGTGGTCGACGGCGCGACCGGCGAATTCCGGGACATGTACAGCCAGTCGGCGGCCCAGCTGCGCCAGGTGCTGATCGATAACAAGGCGATGAGCAAAGGAATCGTGGTCGACTCCGCCGTCAAGTCGGCGACGAAGAACAGAGTCGAGGTGCTGCTCTTCATCGATCAGGCGATCACCAACGTCGCCAACCCGGCGGCGCGGCTGGATCGCAGCCGGGTCGCGATGACCATGGAGCGGGTCGACGGCCGATGGCTGGCCAGTCGCGTGGAGCTGAAATAGTGACTCTCGCAAGGCGAATCGCTCCGATCTTGGTGCTGCTTGTGCTGGGCAACACCGGTACGGCGGCGGTCACCCGCGCCGAAACCTTCGAAGCGGTGATCGCCGGTGCCAGCCCCGACGGACTGGGAAGCTGGACGGTGCACTATCAGCGCCTCGGTGCCGGCGAGTCACCGACGTCGGAGGCCATCAACGGCCACATCGACGCCGAGGCGAACCGTGAAGTCACCCAAGCGACCTGGGACGGATCAACGCGGCGGCCCTGGACCTTTGACGCGAAGGGAACGCTGCACGTCCGGGCCACGACGGTATCAGAGGTCTTCGTCGGGTCGTACAACACCGCGGAGCCGCACATGCCGATGCAGACGGTCGGCACGGTTGTCTGCGACACCCGCACCGGTGACATCATCACGTGGGACAACCTGTTCCGCGACAAGACCGCCGGGCTGACTCGCCTCGGCGAACGGGTCGAGGCGCGTCTGACACCGGTCGCTTCGCCGACGGAGTTGCGCGACTGGCGGCGCGCCGGCCAGTTCGCACCGGTCGACATCAACTTCAGGCGCTGGATCCCCACCCGCGACGGCATCGAGTTCCACTTTCCTGACGTGCAATTCGGTCGCGGCCTCAAGGTCATCACCATCCCGTGGGCCGAGATCGACGACCTGATCACCCCCGAGTTCGCCTCCATCGCAGAGCGTTGACCAAATATCTGTTCCGCCGTAGAGTCGGACACACCTGACGCCGGTTGATGACCCGCACAGCCCGAGGAGCCCGGAATGAAGATGGACGACTTCGTCCTCGTTTCAGTCGACGATCACCTCGTCGAGCCGCCCGACATGTTTGAGGGTCACATCCCCGACAGATACAAAGATGATGTGCCCAAGCTGATCCAGCGCGCCGACGGCACCGACGCCTGGGTCTTCGAGGGACAGGAAGCCACCAACGTCGGCCTCAACGCGGTCGCCGGCCGCCCCCCGGACGAGTACGGCGCCGAGCCGACCAAACTGAGCGAGATCCGCGAAGGGTGCTACAACATCCACGAGCGGATCCGCGACATGAACGCCAACGGCGTTGCCGCCGCGATGAACTTCCCGTCCTACCCGCAGTTCTGCGGACAGTACTTCGCTCGCGCCAACGACAAGGATCTCGCGCTGGCGGTGCTGCGGGCTTACAACGACTGGCACATCGACGAATGGTGCGGCACCTACCCGGGCCGGATGGTCCCGCTGGCACTGCCGCCGATCTGGGACCCGAACCTGATGGCCGACGAAGTCCGGCGGGTGGCGAAGAAGGGTTGTCACGCGGTCACCTTCTCGGAGAACCCCACCAAACTCGAGTACCCCTCGCTGCACGACCCGCACTGGGATCCGTTCTGGCAGGCCTGCAGTGACGAGAACACCGTCGTCTGCCTGCACATCGGTTCGTCGTCATCGGTGGTGATCACCTCGATCGACGCCCCCGTCGACACCATGATCACCCTGCAGCCGATGAGCATCGTCAATGCGGCGGCGGATCTGGTCTGGTCGCCGACGCTGCGCAAGTTCCCCGACCTGACCTTCGCGCTCTCCGAGGGCGGCATCGGCTGGATTCCCTACTTCCTGGAGCGCGTCGACCGGGTCTACAAGATGCACCGCGCCTGGACCCATCAGAACTTCGGAGGCAAGCTGCCCAGCGAGGTCTTCCTGGAGCGCATCGTGACCTGCTTCATCGACGACGGCTTCGGTATCGAGAACCGGCACAAGCTCAACCTCGACATGATTACCTGGGAATGCGACTATCCGCACTCCGACTCGACGTGGCCACTGGCACCGGAGTCACTCGCCGGCTACCTCAACGGCGTGCCCGACGACGAGATAGACAAGATCACCCACGAGAACGCGCTGCGGCTCTTCTCCTTTGACATGTTCGGGAAGCTGCCGCGCGAGCAACTCACCGTCGGTGCGCTGCGGGCGCAGGCGCGCGACGTGGACCTGGGCTACCGCTCCTCGCAGCGGTTGAAGAAGACCGGCACCGACACCGTGACCGTGCTCGACCTGGCCGCTAAACTGCCCACCGGGACGTGATCGGCGCCCGGCCCAACTGCCCGGCCCGACAGTTACCTTCTGGTAGCGTTCAACCAAATGTTCGGTCACTAGGTGCTCGGGTACATCCCGGCTGATCACGGGCGTAGTGGAGGTACGGTGGGGCGCCGAAAGCCAGCCGGAGCGGCACCTTCCGCGAACCGTACCGGCGGCTACGACGACGGCACGCGCCGCACCGAGATTCTGCAGACCGCCGCGACCCTGATCGCCTCCTCCGGCCTGCGGACCTCGCTGCAGGAGATCGCCGATGCCGCCGGCATTCTGCCCGGCAGCCTCTACCACCATTTCGACTCCAAGGAAGCCATCCTGGTCGAGCTCGTCCGGCGCTACCACGCCGACCTCGAGCAGGTCGGCGACGTGGCACAGGAGCGGTTGGACGAACTGGGTTCTGCGCCGGTCACCGACGCGATCGTGGAATTGGGCGCGGCGATCGCGCGGTGCGCCGTCGCGCACCGCGCCGCACTGCAGATGTCGTTCTACGAGGCGCCCAGCGCGAATCCGGAACTGGTCAAGCTGCTACAGAATCCGCCCACCGGCGCTCAGCACGCCATGCTGCAGACCCTGCGGGCCGCGCGCTGGAGCGGTCACATCCGGCCGGACATCGACCTACCGACGCTCGCCGACCGGATGTGCCAGTCGATGATGCATGTCGGGCTCGACGTCATCCGGCACAAGGCGGCCGCCGACCAGACCGCGGCGCTGCTCAGCCGCATCATGTTGCAGGGCTTGGCCGCTGGGCCCTGCAGCGACGACGAGTTGGACCGCTCCCCGGCGTTCATGGCCGCCGAAGCGGCGATCCAGACCTGGGCCGACGAACGCGCGGCCGAAGCCGATGACAAGGCCGCCCACGTCCGCCGGGTCGCCCGCGCTGAGTTCGGAAGCAAAGGCTACGAGGTCACCACCGTCCGCGATATCGCCTCCGCGGCGGGGATGGGAACCGGCACGGTCTACCGGCTGATCGGCTCGAAAGACGAGCTGCTGGCCTCGATCATGGCCTCATTCGGCGCCAAAGCCGGTGGTGGATTCGCGGCCGTGCTGCGTGCGGACGCGACACCGATAGCCAAGCTCGACGCCTTGAGCTGGATCAACATCAACGCCCTGGACCAATTCCCGGACGAGTGGAAGATCCAGCTCGCCTGGATGCGGCACTCTCCGCCGGACACTCCCAACCCCGGCCTGGCGTTCACCACCCGACTGCGGCAACTCAAATCGCTGTTGTCGGCCGGGACTCGCTCGGCCGACATCCGGGTCGAGACGCCGTCGATGGAGATGCTGTCGCGATGCGTGATGGACCTGCTGTGGGTGCCGGAGAACATTGTGCGCGCCCAGGGAACCCGCGCCGCGCTGATCCTGGCTCGCGACACCCTGGTGCGTGGGGCCGCCGAGCGCAGCCCCGCCGGCTAGCGAACGTCGGCGGGAAACTGCTACCAAAGTTTTGTTCCGATACCTATTGATTAAGCGGACCCCGTCACATAGGTTCGGTCCATGTCCGGAAAGCTCAGCGGCAAGGTCGCATTCATCACCGGCGCTGCCCGCGGCCAGGGCCGTGCCCACGCCCTCGCGATGGCCAGAGAAGGCGCCGACATCATCGCGGTGGACATCTGTCGCCAGATCGAGTCGAACCCCTACCCGCTGGCGACGCCCGATGATCTCGCCGAGACCGAACGAGCGGTCAAGGAACTGGGCCGCCGGGTCGTCGCGCGCATCGCTGACGTGCGCGAGCGGCACGAACTGCGTGACGCGGTGGAGGCCGGCCTGGCCGACCTGGGCAAGATCGACATCGTCGTCGCCAACGCCGGCATCCTGCCGATGGCCATGGGCAAACCCGACCCGATGCAGTTCGTCGACGCCTCCGACGTCGACCTGGTCGGGGTGATGAACACCGTGGCGGTCGCCATTCCGCACCTGCCCGACGGCGCATCGGTCATCGTCACGGGTTCGACCGCCGGAATGATCCGCGGCACCACCGACAATCCGAACATGGGTCCCGGTGGCGCCGGCTATGGGTGGAGCAAGCGCATCGTGATGGAGTACGTCGACGAGATGAGCCTGCACCTGGCGCCGCGGATGATCCGGGTCAACGCCATTCACCCGACCAACTGCAACACCCACCTGTTGCAGAACGACGGCATGTACTCGATGTTCCGCCCGGATCTGACCTCGCAAGGCAAGAAGGCCACCCGCGAGGACGCCGAACCGTTGTTCACCCTCTTCCAGGCCATGCCGATCCCCTACATCGAGCCCGAGGACATGGCCAACCTCGGGGTCTTCCTGGCCAGCGACGACGCCCGGTACATCACCGGTCAGCACATCCGCGTCGACGCCGGATCGCTGCTCAAGTGGCCCAACGGGCCAGGTGGATAACCTCAGAATGCGTGGCGGGGCAACGTGATCGGCAGATCCAGCGAACTCAGCAGCCCCGGAACCGCGTCCACCACATAAGGCACCGCATTGACGACGCGCATCGCGGTCGCCGCCATCGCGCCCCGGCCGGCACCGTGACCTGCTGCGTCACCCAGGGTCATCGCGCAGTGGATGTCGGGATCGCCGTCGATATCCACCCGATAGGTGGCGTCACAGTCCGAGGCCAACCAGTCCGGTGCGACGTCGCGGGCCATCCGGATGATGTGCTCGACCACGATGGCCTCCCGTCCGTCGACGACGCCGACCGCCCGGGTGCACACCGCGCCGCACGTCCCGGCCGCGATAGTCCCGAAGGCCACTTCGATATCGCGACGCGTGACCCGCCGGTCCAGCGAACCGCGGATCTCCTCGACTTGCGCGCCCAGACCCTGCGCCATCAGGTGAATCGGTGCGCTCCAAGCC
Organism: Mycolicibacter sinensis; assembly: GCF_001673565.1. GTDB lineage: Bacteria > Actinomycetota > Actinomycetes > Mycobacteriales > Mycobacteriaceae > Mycobacterium > Mycobacterium sinense_C. The sequence goes on along the minus strand of NZ_LZMF01000082.1, from coordinate 24,652 downwards.
ATCTCGATGAAGCCCGGGGTGCTCAGCATCGGCTCGAAGTCCAGCGGCCGGCCGAATCCCATCCCATCCATCATGACGTCGGCAACCGGGTAGTGGTCGTTGAGCGCGATCTCGCGCACCGTCAGCGTGCGAATCGACTTGGACTGAGTAGCCAGCATCAGGGCGAGCTGATCGGAGCCGAAGCCGGGAAAGACCCCGGACACGTAGAACGACGCGGCACCGGCCTTGGCCGCCGCCTGTAGCTGTTCGCGCCACTCGGGATGAAAGTAGCTCGGCGGATACACCAGGCTGGTCGACGACGTCGAGACGACGTTGATCCCTGCCTCCAGCAGCCGCAGATAGTCGGGCACCGCTGCAGCGTCGCGGTCCGGTCCGCTCGCGGCATACACGACGCAGTCCGGCCGCAGTCGGATCAGCGCATCGGCGTCACCGGTCGCCGCCACCCCGAGCGCGGTGCCACCGGCGAGTTCGCCGGCATCACGGCCCGCCTTCTCGGTCGAATGCACCCAGACCCCAACGAGTTCCATATCGGGCCGGTGCCGGATCGCGTCGATCGCAATGGAGCCGACACCGCCGGTTGACCACACCACGACGCGGGTTTTCCGATTCATGCTTTCCCCTCCGAGTTCGCGCGCCCAACGGCTGCCACTGCATGTTCCAGATAGGGCCAGGCAAGGGTGGGCGGAAGCCCGCCGCACAGCGGAAGCAGCGGCAGGCTGCGACCGGACCGCAGCTGCTCGACGGCCTCCCCGATGGTGAAGATGCGGTACGGCCCGGGTGCTTCCCGCAGTTCCGTCACGCTGGCGGCCCGCGAGATGCTCGCTACGCTCTCATCTCCGTGCCGGTAGCCGGCGGCGGTGACGGCATCGTGGAGCAGGTACGGTCCGAGTTCGCCCCAAGCCTTATCCACGTCGTCTGCAACGAAGACGGTCGTCGGCGCGTCAGGCTCGGGGAACTGGGCCGGACCAGGCTCATGGCCGTGCTCCCGGCACTGCGATTCGTAAAAATCTTTCAGGCCAGCCGGATTCGCCTGAGCGAGAAATCCCAGACCGTGCCGGGCGGCACGGACGGCCGCCGCCGCGCTGCCGCCGGCGATCATGATGTGCGGGCCACCCGGTGTCACACCGGCCGGGGTCACATGGATTCGGCGGCCCTCATAGCGGACCGGCTCACCGCGCAACAGCGCCAGCAGCAGGCTCAACTTCTCATCGGCCAGCGTTCCGCGGGTGCCGATTTCGATGCCGAAGTGCTCGTACTCCTGCGCGCGGTGACCGAGTCCGAAGGCATAGGCGACGCGCCCATTGCTGATGATGTCGAGCACGCTCATGTCTTCGGCCAGCCGGACCGGATCCCAGAACGGCAGGACCACCGCGGCGAGCATGATCCTCAATGCCTCGGTGCGGGCGGCGATGGCCGTAGCCAGCACCAGTGGCGACGGCAGGTGATTGTCCTCGGTGCCGTGATGCTCGGACAGCACCGCGGCGATCGCACCGCGGGTCTCGGCCCAGGCGCACATTTCGATGGCCGCGGCGTACAGCTCAGCGCGGGGTGCTGCCGACACCGGCGCCCGCATGTCGAAGCGAAGCGTGAACATCGTGCCGGCAACTCCTTCGGGCGTCTGGCCGACTATAACCTAATATTTGTTCTCATACCCATGAACGGACCGAGCGCGCCGTACGCCGGCCACATGTACGGTCGAAGCCATGGCGCGCATTGTGATCATCGGCGGCCACGGCAAGGTCGCCCTGCTACTCAGCCGCATCCTGACCGAACCCGGCGGTTCAGCGAGGCTCGACGAAGGAGAGGCGAAGCTGGGACCGCCGCATGAACCGAGCGGTTCAGCGAGGCTCGACGAAGGAGAGGCGAAGCTGGGACCGCCGCATGAACCCGGCGACGAGGTGACCTCGATCTTCCGCAATCCCGACCACTCCGAGGAGGTCGCGGTGACGGGGGCGATTCCGGTGGTGGCCGACATCGAGCAACTCGACACCGCCGCGCTGGCTGACCTGTTGGCCGGCCACGATGCGGTGGTGTTCTCCGCCGGCGCCGGTGGTGGCGACCCGGCCCGCACCTACGCCGTCGACCGCGACGCCGCCATCCGCACCATCGACGCCGCCGCGCAAGCCGGCATCCGGCGCTTTGTGATGGTGTCCTACTTCGGCGCCGCTCCTGATCACGGCGTGGCGGAAGACGATCCCTTCTACCCATACGCGCAGGCCAAGGCCGCCGCCGACGCCCATCTGCGGGCTACCGATCTGGACTGGACGGTGCTGGGGCCGAGTCGGCTGACCCTGGAGCCGGCGACCGGCCGGATCGATATCGGCCCGCACACCGGCAAAGGTGAGGTGTCCCGGGGCAATGTGGCGCTGGTGACCGCGACCTGCCTGACCGGCACCTCGACGATTCGCCGCACCATCGAGTTCAACGACGGGCAGGCGCCCATCCCGGAGGCTCTGGCGGCCCTTCAGGGCGATTGACGGGTAACGTCGACCACGCAACTGGTTTGCCGACATCGCCGGTAGTAGTGGCGCCGTTGGCATCGAGCGCAACGCGGTTTTCCGTGGAGCGCAAGAGGGAACCCGGTGAGAATCCGGGACTGTCCCGCAGCGGTATGCAGGAACGACCGCCGTCATCGGCACTGGTCAAGGGTTCGCCCACGACTGGGAAGCGACGGCCACTAGGAGCACCCCCGGTGCGCGCCTGCGAGTCCGAAGACCTGCCTGTTGTGTCGGGCGCGCCGCGCCCGGCGGATCAACGCCTCGCGGAATGGGCGTCTGGTTTTTCAGCGTTATAGTGCGTTAAATTGCACGGAACCGGATTGGCTGGACGACCGCCGGCGGTGACCCACCCTCTGGATCAAAGGATCGCATCGTGACCGTTCAACCCTTTACCGCCACCGTTCTCGGATCTCCGCGAATCGGGCCGCGCCGCGAACTCAAGCGCGCCACCGAGAGTTACTGGGCCGGCCGGATAGGACAAGACGAACTGAAGAAGGTCGCTGCCGGCCTGCGCCGCGACACCTGGGCACAGTTGGTCGCCGCTGGTCTGGACTCGGTACCGGTGAACACGTTCTCCTACTACGACCAGATGCTCGACACCGCGGTGCTGCTCGGTGCGCTCCCGCAGCGGGTCGCCGGGGTGGCCGACGAGCTGGACCGTTACTTTGCCGCCGCACGGGGCAACTCCGAGATCGCCCCGCTGGAGATGACGAAGTGGTTCGACACCAACTACCACTACATCGTTCCGGAGATCGGCCCGGACACCAAGTTCGCGCTGAATCCGGCCAAGGTGCTCGCTGAGTTCAAAGAGGCTGCCGAGCAAGGGGTTCCGGCTCGCCCGGTGATCATCGGTCCCATCACCTTCCTGCTGCTGAGCAAGGCGGTCGACGGTGCGCCGGCGCCGATCTTCCGCCTCGACGAGCTGACCGACGTCTACGCCGAGCTGCTTTCCAAGCTGGCCGAAGCCGGGGCCGAGTGGGTGCAGATCGACGAGCCGGTGTTGGTGACGGACGGCGCCCCGGACGCCCCGGCGCTGGCCGAACAGGTCTACAGCCGCCTCGCGGGTGTGGCGGGCCGGCCGGCGATCTTCGTCGCCACCTACTTCGGCGACCCGGGCGGTGCGCTGGCCGCGCTGGCCCGGACCCCGGTCGAGGCGATCGGCGTGGATCTGGTCTACGGCTCGGTGGACTCGGTGGCCGCAGTTCCGGAGTTGGCCTCCAAGACCCTGGTCGCCGGTGTCGTCGACGGCCGCAACATCTGGCGCACCGACCTGGAGGCCGCGCTGGCGAAGCTGGCGACCGTGCGGGGGTCGGCGGCTGCGGTGGCGGTATCCACGTCGTGCTCGACGCTGCATGTCCCCTACTCGCTGTCGTATGAGGCCGATTCGGCGCTGGACGACAACCTGCGCAGCTGGCTGGCGTTCGGCGCCGAGAAGGTGACCGAAGTGGCCGTCCTGTCTCGGGCCCTGGCCGAGGGCCGCGACGCCGTAGCCGACGAGATCGCCGCATCCCAGGCCGCGGTGGCCTCGCGCAAGTCCGACCCGCGGCTGAACAACGCGGACGTGCGTGGCCGGATCGCGACGATCACCGCGGCCGGCGCGCACCGCGGCAGCGCCGAGGCCCGGCGTGCCGCTCAGGACGAGCGGCTGCATCTGCCACCGCTGCCGACCACCACCATCGGGTCGTTCCCGCAGACCGTCGACATCCGCAAGGCCCGGGCCGCGCTGCTCGCCGGTGAGATCGACAGGGGCGAGTACGCCCGCCGGATGAAGGCCGAGATCGCCGATGTCATCAAACTGCAGGAGCAGCTGGGCCTCGACGTGTTAGTGCACGGCGAGCCGGAGCGCAACGACATGGTGCAGTACTTCGCCGAGCAGCTGGAGGGCTTCTTCGCCACCGCCAACGGCTGGGTGCAGTCCTACGGCAGCCGGTGCGTGCGGCCGCCGGTGCTCTTCGGCGACGTCTTCCGTCCGCATCCGATGACGGTGGAGTGGGCCACCTACGCCCAGTCACTGACCGACAAGCCGGTCAAGGGCATGCTCACCGGCCCGGTGACCATCCTGGCGTGGTCGTTCGTCCGCGACGACCAGCCGCTGGCCGACACCGCCAACCAGGTGGCGCTGGCCATCCGCGACGAGACCGTGGATCTGGAGAAAGCCGGCATCGCGGTGATCCAGGTCGATGAGCCCGCGCTGCGCGAGTTACTGCCGCTACGCAAGGCCGACCAGGACGCCTACCTGAACTGGGCGGTCGGCGCCTTCCGGCTGTCGACGTCGGGGGTGAGCGACGCGACCCAGATCCACACCCACCTGTGCTACTCGGAGTTCGGCGAGGTGATCGGTGCGATCGCCGACCTCGACGCCGACGTCACCTCCCTCGAGGCGGCGCGCTCGCACATGGAGGTGCTCGACGACCTCAACGCGATCGGGTTCTCCAACGGGGTGGGGCCGGGCGTCTACGATATCCACTCGCCACGGGTGCCCAGCACCGACGAGATGGCCACCTCGCTGCGGGAAGCCCTTGATGCGGTTCCAGCGCAACGACTCTGGGTGAATCCGGACTGCGGCCTCAAGACCCGCAAGACCGACGAGGTGACCGCCTCGCTGGCCAACCTGGTCGCCGCCGCCAAACAAGCCCGCGCCGGGGTGTAGGCCCGACGGGATTCCGATCGCCGAACGTGCGCCTGCTGCGAAAGAATCAGGGAAATCTCGCAGGAGGTGCACGTTCGGCGTAGCCGGCACCGTCAGATCCGGTCGAAATCACGTTAATTCACCGGCATTTCAGGTCGGGTCTCGTCGGCGTTCAGCCGGCCGCCGCCTACCTGCCCTACCTTCGATCGCGAAGGGGAGTAGTTCCTACCCGCCACGCCTGTGGCGGATGTGGATGGTCGTCAGTACGGCGGGCCGACCCGCCCGGTCATTCAGCGGACCCAGGACTTTCGCGAGCGAGACCTTCGGACGATTGACCATGTCGACCGAAGTTTCCACGGAATTCAGCAGATTCGGTCGCCGAGCGAAGGAGACCGATGCCCCCCTCGATGCCCGCACTGATCAACGATGCCGAACCGGCACTGGATGAGCCGCTCGATACGATCGCCGCCGTCGAGAGCCCCCTGATCGACGACGACTCCGACGATGTCACCGAGGGTCGACAACCTCGCCCAACCCCCGCACCCGGCGACGGCTTGATAGCTCTGACGAGCGCGGCGATGGCTGGTGTCAGCGCCGTCGGATTGGGCATCGCACTGGCCGGGCGCGTCCTGCGGCTTCCGCCTTTGCCGGCCAGTGTCCAAGGCGCCGTGGTCGCTCTGGATAACCAGCCGCGGCTGCGCCGACTCCTCGAAGAACGAATCGGCAAGCGTACGACGGACACCGCGTTGGGGATCGCATCGACCGCCGCCCATGCTTTGGCTGTGGCACCGTCGATTCTGGCGGTGGACCTGGCGGTCAATACCTTCAAGGCCGCTGAAGCGCGTGCCGTAGCAGGGGCGTGGTCCCGGCGCGAACCGGAACTGGTCCGCCCCACCACAGGATCGGACGCCCGGTCGACGTCGCGCACGGCGTCACCGCCGGCCGGCCCGGTCGAACAATATCTGCAGCGCGGCAACGGGATTCAGGCGATCGGCGCGGCCGTGGTCGGCGTGACCAGTCGCGACCCGAACCTGGCCGGCAACGCCGCGATTGTGGCCGTTCCGAAAGCCGCCCAATCCACCCCGGAATCGTTCGCGGCGACGCTGGGCCGCGGGCTGGCCAACAACGATGAGGCGCTGCAGATCGACCCGGACAGCCTGCGCCGACTGGATCGGATCGATGTGGTGATTCTCGATCCGCGGGTGCTGCGCAGCGAATCGTTGCGGCTGGTACGGCTTCGGGGTTCCGGCGAGAAGGATCTGGCCGCCTGGGAACGCGCCCAGGCGATGCTGGCAGCCGGCGACCTGCAGCCTGGTTGGCATCCGGTCGCCGGCACCCGCCGCAGCAAGGGGCGCCCCGTTACGGAGGCGCTCTTCGCGCCGGCGCCACATCAGCTGGCCGCCGCGACGCTGGCCGAGACACAGCGCGCCGAGGTGCAGACCATTACCGTCGATGACTCCGCCGGTCTCGGTGAGTTGCGGCCCGCGTTCGACGAAATCGTGCCGATGACGGGCGATTCGATCGACGACGCGCTGCTCGACGCAGTGCACGACTACCAACAGGAAGGCCACACCGTTGCGGTGGTCTCCGCTGTGGCTGCCCAGGCACTGTCGTCCGCCGATCTGGGATTGGGCATCCTGCCCGACGGTGACGGCCAGCCGCAACCGCTGGATGCGGACCTGATCGTCGATGACCTCGCCGGGGTGTGGCGGATTCTGCATGCCCTGCCCGCGGCCAAGGCAGCCAGTCGCCTCGGTGTCGAACTGTCCATCGGGGCTTCGGCGTTGGGTTCACTGCTGCTGATACCGACCGTCCGGGGCCGCGGTCCCGAACCGGTGGCCTTGGGCGCGGCAGCGGGCCTGCTATCCGGCTACTGGTCGGCGCGCAAGGTGGTCAACGCACCGCTGCCCCGGCCGGTTCCCGTCGACGAGTGGCATGCCATGTCGGTTGAGCAGGTTCGTGCCGCATTGGCCGCATCGTCGGAGCCCACCTCGGCGCCGCGCGTTGCCGACAATGCCCAGCGCCACTTCCTCTGGCAGTTCGCCGACGCGGTGCGTGACGAGCTGTCCGACCCGCTGACCCCGGTACTGGGACTGGGTGCCACGGCCACCGCGATATTGGGTTCACCGCTGGACGCGCTGCTGGTCGGCTCGGTACTGGCCAGCAACGCTGTGGTGGCCGCCGGCCAGCGTTTGAGCGCCGAGCTGCGGCTGAATCGGCTGCTCGCGGACCAGGTCCCACCTGCCTGGAAGGTGACGATCCGGCCGGATGGCACCCGGGAACGGGTTCAGGTGCTCCCCGAGCAGTTGCAGCGTGGCGATCTGATCGAGGTGGGTCCTGACGACGTGGTGCCGGCCGACGCCCGTGTGATCGAGCAGGAGAAGCTGGAGGTCGACGAGGCATCGCTGACCGGTGAGTCGCTGCCGGTGACCAAGCAGATCGACGCCACCCCGGGCGCAGAACTGGCCGAACGGCGCTGCATGCTCTTCGCGGGCACCACGGTGGCGGCCGGGACGGGCCTGGCGTTGGTGACCGCGGTAGGCCCTGACACCGAGGTGCGGCGCGCAGCCGACCTCGTCACCAGTCGGCACGGCGACATCGGGCTCGGCCATCAGCTCGGCCAGATCACCAACCGGACCTGGCCACTGAGCCTGGTCGCCGGCGGATTGGTCAGCGCGCTGGGGGTGGCGCGCGGCACCCGGCTGCAGCAGGCGGTGGCTCAAGGTGTTTCGGTCGCCGTCGCCGCCGTCCCCGAAGGCATGCCGGTGGTGGCGACACTGGCCCAGCACGCATCTGCGCACCGTCTCACCAAATCCGGTGTGCTGGTGCGGGTGCCGCGCTCCGTGGAAGCCCTGGGCCGGGTGGACGTGGTGTGCTTCGACAAAACCGGCACCCTCAGCGAGAACCGGCTACGGGTCACCGAGGTGCGGACAGCGTCCGGTCACTCCCATGACGAGGTGCTGCGTTGCGCGGCACGCGCGACAGCATCGGCGAAGGGACAGAGCCATGTCGACGCCACCGACGCCGCGATCGTGGCGGCGGCTGCGGCGGTGCCGGGTGCCATCGCATCGGCAGAGGCCGACGCCCATCTGCCGTTCCGCTCCGGGCGGCCGTTCGCGGCATCGGTGTTCGGGACCGAATTGACCATCAAGGGTGCACCCGAAGTGGTGCTCGCCGCCTGCGGAGACGTTGCGGCCGACGTCCACGACCTGGTGGAGCAGCTGGCCGACGAGGGACTGCGGGTGCTCGCGGTAGCACGACGCGAGCTCAGCTCCGCACAGATCCAATCGCTTTCGGCCGATGTCGACGATCCCGACACCCAGCTGGCAGCCATCGCCGAGCAGTGCACCGACGGGCTGACCCTGGTCGGATTCGTCGGCATCTCCGACACCCCGCGCGCCGGGTCGGCCGGCCTGCTGGCCGAGCTGCATCGCCGGGAGGTGCCGGTTCGGATGATCACCGGCGACCATCCGACCACCGGCCGCGCCATCGCCCGCAAGATGGGCCTGCACGTCAGCGCCGAGCAGGTGATCACCGGCATGGAATGGGAGACGCTGTCGGGTAAGGAGCAGGAGCTCGCGGTGGCCGAGCGGGTGGTGTTCGCCCGGATGTCGCCGGCGAACAAGGTTCAGGTGGTGCAGGCGCTGGAACGCAGCGGCAAGGTGTCGGCGATGGTCGGCGACGGCGCCAACGACGCCGCCGCCATCCGGGCCGCCACCGTCGGGATCGGGATCGTCGCCCAAGGCAGCGACGCCGCCCACACGGCCGCCGACGTGGTGCTGCTCGACGGCCGCATCGAAACCCTGCTGGACGCCCTCAACGAGGGCAGCCAACTGTGGCAGCGGGTGCAGGCGGCGGTGGCGGTGCTGCTGGGCGGTAACGCCAGCGGCGCGCTCTTCGCCATCGTCGGCAGCGCACTGACCGGTCAGGCACCGTTGAACACCCGACAGTTACTGCTGGTGAACATCGTGACCGACGCATTTCCGGCTACCGCGCTGGCGATCAGTCAACCTCGGCGCCCCATGCCCTTCGGGGGGCGCGGGCCCGACGAGAAAGCACTGCTGCGCGCAGTGACGCTGCGTGGCACGGCCACGGCCGGCGCCACGCTTGCGGCGTGGTTCATGGCACGAGTCACCGGGTTTCCCCGGCGCGCCTCCACGGTGGCACTGGTCGCGCTGGTGACCACCCAGTTGGGACAGACGGTGCTGGAGTCGCGCTCACCGCTGGTGCTGGCCACCGCGGGAGGGTCTTTCGCGGCTATGGCGGTCCTGATCAGCACACCGGGCGTCAGCCAGTTCATGGGATGCACGCCGCTCGGTCCGATCGGCTGGGCCCAGGCACTGGGATCAGCGGCGATCGCGACCACCGCGGCGGGCATCGCACCCCGCTTCCTGCCGCGTGCCGGCGCAGACAGCGTCGATGCCGCGTGACGGGGGGATTCATGCTCGTCGGGCGAGATACTCCTGCTTCAACTCCCAGGTCTTGCCATCGGCGCTGCGTTCGTCACGCCAGCGAAACGATTCCGGGCCGATGTCACGGAAACTCCACCGGATGGCGGAGCCATCCGGCAGCGTGCCGTCCTGCACGATCCCGTCCGCGTCGGCCCGGCCCAGTTGGTGTAGCCGAAGTCCCAGTTGTGGTTCGGTCCACTGGATGTGCCAGGCGTCGACGGCCGGGTCATAGACGCGCAGCGTGGTCCCGTGAAAGAGAGTTTCGGCGTGCCAGACGTCCTGGACGGCCCGGCCGTCGAGCACCCAGTCCGCGATCATCCAGCCGGAGACTTGGCGGGTGCCGTCGTCGCCATACCAGGTGATGTCGAGGTCCCACCGGCCGCCCACCAGCCATCCGTACAGCGCCATCGCCTCGCGATGTTCGGCGACGGGCCCGGTGGCCACCAATGCGTCTGCCAGCGAACCCATCTCAGGCCGCCACGATGTCGAACTCGTTGCCCTCGGGGTCGGCCAAGGTATTCCACCGGTAGCCGCCGTCGGCATGGTCGCCCAACCGGGCGGCGCCGAGTTCCAGGGCGCGCTCGACCGCGGCGGCAAGGTCCGCCGCGACGAGGTCGAGGTGCACCCGGTTCTTGACCTGCTTGCCCTCCGGTACCTGCACGAACGCCAGGTGCGGGGGCGATTCGGCCAATATGCCGATCGAGGCGAATTCGGCAGTGGCGCCGTCGTCGAGCGGCCAGGCCAACAACTGCGACCAGAACCGCGCCAGCTTGTCGGCGTCGGCGCAGTCGAATATGACGGTGTGCAGCGTGATCTTCATCGGTGAACTCCTTTGTCGTGGTCAGGATTTGGTGCGGAAGATCGGCCAGCACACCTCGGTTCGATGCGCTGGCTCGTCGTCGGTGTCGTAGCCGGACACCAGGTAGTACTCGCGGATGTGCCCGTCGACACCCAGTTCGCGTTCGGCGACGTGGGTGCCCAGCGCGGCATAGGTGCGGTCCAGCTCGCTGAATGCCCCGCGGTGCAGTGCCACCGCCAGTTCGGCGGCGGGAACCTCGAGTGCGTGCACCCGGCCCCGGGTCCGTGCGGCGGCCACCGGCCGAAATGCGATCACCTCACCGCGGCCGGCCTCGAAGAACTCGGCCGAGTACAGCGCACCGCGCACACCGGGAGCGTCGCCGTCGACGGCGGTGTCGAGGTCGGCGAACGCCTGCGTCCACCAGTCCTCGACGTCGTCCATATCGACCTGATCGACGACGGCCGCGGCCGACGTCGCAGGCACCGACCGGTAGGTCACATCGATTGCCCCGGTGGGCTGTTCGAGCAGTGACCGCAACGAGGCGACGCTGGACCGGGTGTGGCTCAGCTGGTCCTCGAGCCGCTGGAGGTGGGCCACGATGGCCCGGTTGCGGTCGGTGACGTTCTCGGCGCGGACCACCTCGGTCAGCTCGTCCAACGGCATCCCCAGATCCCGCAGCCGGCGGATTACCTGGGCTATCGGCACCTGACCCGGACTGTAGTAGCGGTATCCCGACGACGGGTCGACCCGGACCGGACTCAACAGGCCGCGCTCCTGGTACAGGCGCAACGCCTTGACGGTCAGATAGGTCATCCGGGCGAAATCCCCGATGGGTAACAAGGTGGTCACGACATCGAGTCTGGAGTCTCCCCCGGGGGCAGAGTCAACAGACCTGTGCAACTAGCCTCGGTTGATGGACTTCAACACGATCCGCCACGAGGTCGAAGACGGCATCCTCACCGTGTACCTGAACCGACCGGACAACCTCAACGCCTTCACCGTCGAGATGGCCGAGGAGCTGGAGCGCACCTTCGTCGAGGTCAACGACGACGACGGCGTCCGCGCGGTGATCGTCACCGGTGAGGGGCGGGCGTTCTGCGCGGGCATGGACCTGTCCAGCTCGGGCAACGTGTTCGGCCTCGACGAGTCGAAGACACCGTCCCTGGCCGACATGGCCGACCTCGACGATCCGGAGCTGGCCCGGGTGCGCGACACCGGCGGGCGGGTGACGCTGGCGATCTACGGCTGCCGCAAACCGGTGATCGCCGCGGTCAACGGTGCCGCGGTCGGGATCGGCGCCACCATGATGCTGGCGATGGACGCCCGGCTGTTCTCCACCAAGGCCCGGTTCGGGCTGGTGTTCGGCAAGCTAGGTATCACCCCGGAAGCCTGCTCGACCTGGTTCCTGCCCCGGATCGTCGGGGTGCCAACGGCTTTGGACCTGCTCTACCGCGCCGACATCCTGGACGCGGAGGGCGCGCGCGCCTGCGGGATCGCCCAGTCGCTGCACGAGCCGGACGTGCTGCTGGCGCAGGCGCGAGAGCTGGCCGATGCCTGGACCAAGGGCCGCTCGCCGGTGTCGTTCGCGCTGATCCGCCAGATGCTCTACCGCAACTCCGCGCAGCCCGACCCGGTGGACGCGCACCGGGTCGATTCGCTGGCGATGTTCTACACCAGCATCGGCGACGGGGCCGACGGGGTGCGGGCCTTCCTGGAGAAGCGTGACCCGCAGTTCACCTCCCGGGCCTCGGCGATGCCGCCGTTCTACGGCGAGTGGGTGCCGCGCGGGTAAGCCCCGCCGGCGGTGATCGCCGAGGCATCCAGTGTTACGTCATTGCGCGTTGAGTTCGGCGGCTGCGCGGACGAGGGCCGCGAAGGCCTTCGCGTCCAGGGTGTCGCCTTCCAGGAGGTCGATCGCACGCCGGGTGTTGCCGTCGAGGCTGGCGTTGAACAGTCCGGTCGGGTCGGGCAGCGAGGCTCCCTTGGCGAAGGTGAGCTTGACCTTCTCCCGGTAGGTCTCTCCGGTGCAGATGATCCCTTCCTGGTACCACGTGGGCACACCGCGCCATTTCCACTGTTCCACCACGGCGGGCAGCGTCGTGGTGATCACTTCGCGGATGGTGGCCAGCAGCTCACCGCGCCAGTCGGCCAATTCGGCGATGCGGCCGTCGATCAGAGCTGACGGATCATCGCTGTTGACCGTGCGCTTCTCGGATGCCATATGTGCGCTCCTCGATACGAGTACCTGAAATCTGATGATGCCGGATTCACGGTCTCACGCCTCGGGCAGCTCGGCGAACCGCTTCTTGACATCGTTGTACCAGCCCATCGCCTTCATGGGGCGGCGCCAGCGGCCCTTCATGTCGTCTCGGGCTGGCACGTGGGCGCCGTCGCCGGCCTTGACGAGTTCCTTGAGGTGCCGGTCCTGCGCCTTGATGATCTCGTCGGCGCTCTCACCGCGGTGGACGAAGCTGCACGGGCCACCCAGTTCCTGGCAGGTCATGGTCTTCACGGGGTTCTCCTCCTCTGGTCGCACCGGGCGGTCCGGGTGCGTCAGGATGTTGACGCACCCGACGACGAAAGTGTGACCGCCATGGTGAGTGACGAGCAGCTTGCTGACGGCTTCGAGGCCGAGCGCCCACGCCTGCAGCGCATCGCTGCGCACATCCTGGGCGATGCCGACGCGGCGCAGGACGTCGTTCAGCAGGCGTGGTTGCGGCTGGTGGCCGCCGATGCCCCGATCACAAATCTGCCGGGCTGGCTGACAACAGTGACCTCTCGGCTGTGCTTGGACCGGCTACGAACTCGTACGCCGATACCGACGGAGTCGATAGACGTTGAAACGACGGCACCCGATCCCGCCGACGACTTGGTACTGGCTGACACCATCGGCATCGCACTGCAGGTGGTGCTCGACCGGCTCACGCCCGCCGAGCGGGTGGCGTTTGTCTTGCACGACAGCTTCGGTTTTGACTTCGAGTTGATCGCGACGATGCTCGACACCACCTCGGTCGCGGCGCGCAAGCTGGCCTCGCGAGCTCGGGCCAAGGTGCGCCCACCAGCGCCCGCCGATGCCCTCGCCGATTGGGAGGTCGTGGACGCGTTTATGACCGCGGCACGCGAGGGAGACTTCGCACAGCTGCTCGAGTTGCTGGCTCCCGACGTGGTGGTGACTGCCGATGCGTCCGCGATTGCGCTTGGGACGCCGACGCGCTTGGAAGGCGCCGGCGAGGTAGCCGGTTTCTTCAACGGCGCTGCGGCAGCTGCCTTTGCTGTGTTCGTCGAGAATCGCCCGGGCGCCGCCTGGATCCACCGCGGACAGGTCAAGGTCGCCTTCGACTTCACCGTCGCGACCGGGCAGATCCATCACCTGCGGTTCCGCGCCGCCGAGGACGTCCTGGCGGGGGTCCGACATCGTGTCGGTAGCAACGCCCGGGATTCTGGGTAATCTTCGCGAGTCGCGCTGCCTGTCAGCCGGCGGGCTGCCATCCCGGCCCGCGAAACAGGTGGCCCCATACCGCCCGCCAATTGCGTGCACCCCGTACGTCGCGCCAGATCGCGACGTACTCGTGGGTGGCCACCCGCACCGGGTTGAACGTCTCGATGTTCTTGGTGAGCCCGTAGACGACCCGCTCCACCTCCGGCTGGAAGGTGCCGAACAGCCGGTCCCACACGATGAGGATGCCGCCGTAGTTCGTGTCGAGGTACTTCTCGTTCGACCCGTGGTGGACCCGGTGGTGCGACGGGGTGTTGAAGACGAATTCGACGGGCCGCCAGAGCTTTCCGACCCGCTCGGTGTGGATGAAGAACTGGTAGAGCAGGCTGATGGACTGCTGCAGCAGGATCATCCACGGGGCGAACCCGGCGAACGCCAGCAGCACCCAGAACGGGACCGCGGTGAACGGTGTCCAGGTCTGACGCAGGGCGGTGGACAGGTTGTAGTGCTGACTGGAGTGGTGCACCACGTGGCTGGCCCAGAACACCCGGATGGTGTGGTGGGTGCGGTGGTACCAGTAGTAGGCGAAGTCGTCGGCGACGAACAGCGCGATCCAGGTCAGCGGGTTACTCGCCGGCAGGTGAACCGGCGCCAGCAGGTAGGCCCCGCTGAAGACCGCCAGCACCGCCAGCTTCCAGCCGATGTTGATGATCACGTTGCCGATGCCCATGGTGAGACTGGTTCGGGTATCCCGTAATTCGTAGCCACGCTCCTCGTCGTTCGGCAGCACCGCGAAGGACACCAACTCCAGAACCAGGCAGAGCACGAAGACCGGGATCGCGTGTGCGATGAGATCGAACACGGCGGTTACCCCTCCCCTTCGGCGTCGGCCTGGCAGGCCGCCACGAACCGGGTCAGCAACTCTTCGGCCAGCCGGTACGCGGCGTCCTCGTCGGCTGCCGCGATCGCGGCGGCCAGGTCGATGTGTGCGCTGCGGTCAGCGAATTCGGCGGCCCCCAGCGCGTAGATCGCCTCACGTCCGATCTCGTCGTAGGCGGCGACCAGGGTGTTCAGCGCCAGCCGGTAGGCGATGTTGCCGGACCCGTCGATGACGGCGATCCAGAACGTCAGGTCGGCGTCGATCACCAACTCCAGCTCCCCGGAGGCCGGGTATGCCGTGGCGGCGGCAGTGATCGCGGACCGCTGCTGCGCCGAGGCGCTCCGCGCGCAGAGTCGTGCGGCATCCGCAGCGATCGAACGCCGCATCACCGCGACGTCGCCGATGATCTGGCGCGCGGGGATCACTCCGGCAAGGGCCAGCCCGGTCAGGGCATCCAGGCCGGCGCTTTCGCGCCAGTCCAGCACCCGGGTCTTACCGCCGTGGCTGATCCGGACCAGCCCGGCCTGCTGCAACCGCTTGAGCGCCTCGCGCACCGCATGCCGGTTGACCTGCAGAGTCAGGGACAGTTCGCGTTCGGACGGCAGGGGTTCGCCGGCCGGCAGGCGTCCGGTCAGGATCTCCTCGACGAGGCGCACGAAGATCGTGTCGGAGATCGCGGTCCGGGGAATGGGCGCCAGATCCATGGGCTATATGGTCGAGCACCGGGCCCGACTGGTCAACTGGTTGGACCAGTTATCTGGGTCACATCGCGACGTGTACCGGCACGTCGTCGTCCCACGGCTGGCGGGTCACCATGTCGGCTACCCGCACATAGCCGCGCTCGAATTCCCCCGTGGCGGCGTCCACCAGCCGGTAGGACTGGGTTTGCCGGTGGATGGGCTGGGCGTCGAGAATCACCACCCGCACCTCCCCCGGCTCGAATCTGCACCGCTGCTGCAACGCGGCGATCAGCTGTTCGTTACTGAAGTGCCCGTCACCGAAGTTCCAGCCGATCGCGGTGCTGGTGATCCGCTCGCCGTCGGTGAGGACGTAGTCGTCCTCGTTCTGATCGGCCATCGCGCGGTGCGCCAAGGTGAACAACGCCCGGCCGTGAGTGTTGAAGGCACGGAACGCATATCCCATGTACATCGGGATCTGGGCAGCCTCCTTGCTGCCGTAGAACTTCTCCAGCTGAGCAGCGGGCATGCTGGCGATCGCGACGATGCCGGCGGCGATCTTCGCGTCGGCGGACGGTTTGATGCACCACAGTGTGGTATCCCAGTTGCCGGCGTAGTAGCGCATGCCCGGCAGGAAGGAGACCTTGCGCGGGAACAGGTTTCCGAGTGCGACGGTTCCCGCGACCACGACGAACAGCAGGATCGGCAGCGGCGTCGTCAGATCGCCCAGCCCGACGCCGGCGTGGCCGACGAAAAGCGCCAGCACCGAGAACATCATGAACACGTTCCATTCCAGCGGAACTCCCATCGGAATCGCCGACAGGATGCCGAAGTGGAAGCACAGCATGACGAACGCGGCGATCGCGGTGGGCCACCCGCCGTGGCTGAAGAACAACACCAGCGGAACACCCATCTCGATCACCGTGGAGAAATGCGCGAGCCAGCGCGACAATCGGCCCGGCCGCAGGTCGTCCGGAAAGTGTTCGAAGAACTTGCGTTTGACCGACCGCGCCCGAAACAACGGGTTGTTGCTCATCATCGTGGAGATGACGAACGGGAAGTGCTTGTTGAGTTTGGAGGTCGCCGCGCCCAGCCAGATGACCAGGCATACCAGTTTGGCGCCCAGGATCAGGTCCACGCCGTAGCCGGCGAACAGGAAGGCGACGGTCAAGGAGGCATAGACCTCACCGCGGGCCGCCAGGAAGATCACCTTGTCGCGAAGCCCAAGCACCGCCAGCACGCCCAGCACCGCCCAGATCTGCCATGCCGGCAGCACCCCGACCGTAGTCCCCAGCGCCGGGACCGGCCCGGTCGCGTCGGAGAACAGCGCAATGAGCAGCAACACCAGCAGCGTGCCGTACAGCGCAGCGTCGAACGGGGTACGGCGATCGCCGGCGGTCAGCGGTATCCGACCCGGCCACGGCGGCAGCCGAATGGTGTTCGGGCGCAACCAGTACAAGATTGATCCCATCGGCGGGAAGAACCGGTTGTTCAGTGGCCCGAACCCGCAGCCCAGGCCGATCACCTCGAACAACATCGTGTAGAGCACGACCTTCTCGAACACCACCGGCTCGGCGTACCAATGCGCGACATCGGTGAAGCCATCGATACCGCGCGTGGTCAGACAGATCAGCCACGCACCCAGGATGTACAGGCCGATCTTGACCACGTAGAACAGATGCAGCAGCACCGGGGTGCCGAAGCCGACTTCGGCCCAGTGCCGGGCCATCGGGATGATGCGCTCCGCCCGAGTGCCCCGGCTCCACTCCTCGAAATCGATCTGTGGGGTGTCCTGTTTGAGAAAGCCCATGAGCGTCAGATTAGAACGTGTTCTAGGTACGCGCGGGGAAACCCCCGAGCCCACCTGGCCCGCTCACCGGAATATCCCCTCCGGGGTATCCGGCGCCTTGTCCAGCACCAGGGGATCGACCAGGATGTTCAAGGCACCCAGTTGCCCGCCGTCAAGGCCCGCCAGGCCCTCGACCGCCCCCAGGAACCGATGCTGCTCGGCCGGTTCGACCACTGCGTCGGCGAGCTCGGCGAACTTGGCGGTGTACTGCGTGCGCCCGAATGGTCGCGCCCCCAACGGATGCGCGTCGGCGATGGCCAGTTCGTCGGTGATCACCGTGCCGCTCTTCAATGTCACCTCGGCGCGCGCCCCGAAAGCTTTCTCGTCCGGCTCGGTCGAGTGGTAACGGCGGGTCCACTCCAAGTCTTCGACGGTGGAGATCTTGTGCCACAGCGCAATGGTGTCCGGGCGGTGCGCCCGCTGACGCGCGTAGGAGCGCTCGTGGTGCCAGGCGCCGTCCTGCAAGGCCACCGCGAAGATGTACATCGCCGAGTGGTCGAGGGTCTCGCGCGAGGCATCCGGGTCGGACTTCTGCGGATCACCCGAGCCCGTCCCGATCACGTAGTGGGTGTGGTGGCTGGTGTGCAGCACGATCGATGCGACCTGCTCCAAATCGCCGATGCGTTCCCGCAGCCGGCGCGCCAGATCGATCAGCGCCTGGCTCTGGTATTCGGCCGAGTGCTCCTTGGTGTAGCTGTCCAGGATGGCGCGCTTGGGTTCGCCGGGGCCGGGCAGCGCCACCCGGTAGGTGTGCTCGGGACCGGACAACAGCCACGCGATGACGCCGTCTTCGCCCTCCCAGATCGGTGCGGGGGATCCCTCACCGCGCATCGCCCGGTCGACCGCCTCGATGCCCACCTTGCCGGCGTGAGCCGGGGCATAGGCCTTCCAGCTGGAAATCCGTCCCTTACGGGACTGCCGGGTGGCTGTCGTCAGGTGCAGCGCCTGGCCGATCGAGGAGTAGATGACCTCCGGATCGAGCCGCAGCATGGTGCCGATGCCGGCGGCCACCGACGGGCCCAGGTGCGCGACGTGGTCGATCTTGTGCTCGTGCAGGCAGATTCCCTTGGCCAGGCCGATCTGCACCTCGTAGGCGGTGGCCAGACCACGGATCAGCTCGGAGCCGGAGACACCGAGTTGTTGGGCGACCGCGACCAGTGGCGGAATGTTGTCGCCGGGGTGGGAGTATTCGGCGGCCAGGAACGTGTCGTGAAAGTCCAGCTCGCGCACCGCAACCCCGTTGGCCCAGGCCGCCCACTCCGCCGAGTAGCCACCGGGAACGCCGAACACCTGCGCGCCCGGCTCAGCCGGGTGGGCCAGCGCCTGACGGCGGGCGACCGTCACCGGCCGGCGCAACACCGCCGCAGCGCTGACGGCGGCGTTGTCGATGATCCGGTTGATCACCATCTCGGCGGTGTCGTCTGGCACGGCGACCGGATCGACCGCCAGCTCCGCGATCTTCCAGGCAAGGTGCTCCGAGCGGGGAAAGTCCTCGGCGCTGCGGCGGGTTCGGACCTCGTGTACCTGCATGTTTCACACCGTACGCACGATTTCGAAACGCCAGTCGGCCAACGCGTTTCAGTTCAGCCAGGCGGCAGCGGACTGGCTTACTCGCCGGTCACGGCCGGCGGCCGGTAGAACAGCACCAGCTGGCCGATCGCACCGGCCAGCCCCAGCCCGACCGAGATCGCCAGGCCCGCCCAGCCGTTGAGCCAACAGCGGCAGAAGATCTGGTGATCGAGGCTGAGCCGGCCCGGCCCGAGCATTGCCACCACGACGGCGCCGGTGGCCAGCACCAGGTTGTATTCCCAGCCCTCGCTGAGCACGAAGAAGCCGTTCCCGCGGTGCACGGTCCACACCGCGACCGCCATCAGCGCCACAAACCCGGCGGCCGCGATCGGGGTGAGCAGGCCGGCGGCCAATCCCAGCCCAGCGGTGATCTCGGCGCTGGCGGCCGTCACCGCCTGGAATTTGCCGTATTTCATCCCGATGCTCTCGAACCACCCAGCGGTGCCCGGGATACGGCCCCCGCCGAAGAACTTGTTGAGACCGTGTGCCGCCAGGGTCACGCCCAGCACCAAGCGCAGGATCAGCAAAGCAACATCAGCAGCGGCCATGTGCCCCAAACTACAATGACGCATCCAGTAATCGTAGATATCCGTCGATTTCACTGATCGCCGACTCGGCGGCGTGCACGCTGATCACCACGGTGTCGCCGATGCCGTGGACGCCGTGGGTGAGGCCCATCGCCGGGGACAGCGCGGGAAACCCGGCGGTCAGCAGCACCGGCGCGGTGCCGAAGCGCAGGTCCGCCGCACCTCGGTACACGCTGGACACCACGGTGTTGCCGGTCACCCGCACCGGCCGGGTCTGCGGGTCGAACTTTCCAATACCCCAGCGCAACAGCGCCGCCGGTGTCGCCGCGAAGGCTCGGTCGGCGGCCGCCGTGGCCGGGTGCTTGGCACGAAGCCGGCCGCCGGCCAGGTCGGCAGCGATCCGTTCGCAGCGCGCCTCACGATCCGATCGCGGATACAGCCCCACCGCAATGTTGCCGAAATGGTTGTGCGCCAGTCGAATGCCGGTCTTGGCCATTGGCACCTCGGCGCCCAGCGCATCGCACGGCTCGTCGAGGTACTCCGACAGCGCCGCGGACACCGCCGATAGCACTGCCACGGTGACGGTGGGCCCGCTCAGTTCCGCACGGTGGCGCACCAGGGTGCGTACCGCGCGGGCGCCGGCAGGCCGGTTGTTGGTGGCCAGCGGCGGCCGGTCCCCGACGGCAGGCGGTAACAGTCCGGCCGCGGTATCCCGGACGCGGCTGCGGTGAGCCCGTGCCGCGACGACGGCGCGCCGGGGCAGAAACCCGCGCGCCGGGGTGCCCACCGCGGTCACCGGCGCGGCGCGCCCGAACAGCCACGCCGCCAGCGCTGAGGCCCGCGCCCCGTCCGCGAGGGCGTGTGCCACCTGCAGCACTGCCACCGTGCCGGCGCCGCGGTGGCCCGGGATGCCGTGCACCGGTGCGAACACGTGCAGCCGCCACGGCGCCGCCCGGACGTCGAGCTGGTCATCGCTGAGCCGCACCACCGCGTCCAGGCAACCGGCCCAGCTGTCCTCGGGGGCGCGATGCCGAACCGTGCCGATGTGGTCGAACGCCGGAACCCACCGCGGGTGGCCCAGCGAACCGGCATCCTGGACCCGCATGGTCAGCGCCGGGCTCTGCCGGGCCCGGTCCAGCAGCGCCTGCACGGCAGCGTCGAGGTCGGCCGGCACCCCGGCGAAGGCGTAGAGCAGGAACTGGTCGCTGGGGATCTTCGCCGACATCCAGTAGAACTGCGCGTCGACCGCGGTCATCCGATGTCCGCGCATCGCCCGGCTCATCAGGTCAAGAATTGCAGCACCCGGTCGGCCACCTCGTCGGGCTGCTCGAGTTGCAGGAAATGCCCGGCATGCTCGACCACGGCCGCGGTACTGCCGTCCGCCAGCGCCGGACCCACCCACCGCGTGAAGGCCGGTGACATGCAGCCGTCGGTGCGTCCGTGCAGGTACAGGATCGGCAACCGCGGCAGCTGCAGCCAGTACCGGTGCAGATCGGCGTATCGGTCCGGCACCTGCACACTGCGCAGGGCGCGGTAGGGGCCCAGCGCCGCCCGCCAGCCCTCCGGCGTCCCGATCGCCGCGTCGACGTGCCGCAGATCCTCCTCGGCGTCATAACCGGGTGACCAGCGCCGCCACAGCCGCGGCAGCACCCACGAGGCGGACCGATCCGGCAGCCACGGCAGTTGGAAGTAGCCGATGTACCAGCTACGGACCAGCTGCGCCGGCAGATGGCCGGCCAGGACGATCCCGTCCGCTGCCCCGGCCGCGCGAAGCGCCGCCGGCGGGGGCACCGACATGATCACCGCCTTGGCGAACGGACTGTCCGGCATGGCGGCCAAGCCGGTGGCCGTGATCGCGCCCCAGTCGTGACCGATCACCACATCGCGTCCGGTCCCGCCCACGGTGTCGTAGACCCGCAGCGCGTCGTCCATCAACGCCCCGAGGTGGTAGCTGCCGTCGTCGGGGATCGACGACGGGGCGTAACCCCGCATGAACGGCGCCACCACATGCCAGCCGGCCGCGACCAGCCGGGGCGCCACCCGACGCCATCCGTAGGGAGTATCGGGAAAGCCGTGCAGGCACAACGCCACCGGGTTGCCCGGCTCTCCCCAACTCAGGGCCTTGAGCGCCACCTCGGGTGCCGTCACGTCGATCCACCGCGGTTCACTCATCGTCTACCCCTCAGACCGGCTCGAAACCCGCGACCAGCCACCGGCCGTCGACTTTGTCCAATGTCACCCGGTAGCTCGAATCGACCTCAGCGGGCTCGGCGGAGCCGACCGTGACGGTGCGGTCGGCGAAGACCAGCACTGCCGCGTGATCGCGGGTGGCCCACACCGATGCCGCTGCCGGAACCTCGGCCACCGCGGTGACATTGCGCGCCTTGGCATCGGGGATGATCCGATCGCGGGCGCGCGCCGCGAATTCCGCCCGGAAGCCGTCGGTCATCAGCTGCTGTGCACCGGCCAGATCGCGTTCGATGGTGTCGGGAGCAAACGTCAGTATTCGGATCGTGGTTTCGGTTGCGGCCGAGATGGTTTCGGCGCTCTCCGCCTCGTCGGCGCGAATCGTCCCCTCGTACCACTTCATCCACCCGGCCGCTACTGCCATGGCCAGGATCAGCCCCGGCAGCACCCCGTAGACCAGCCGCCTCATGTCACGTACTCGACGTCGGAAACCTTGGCCTGCTTGCCCACCCGCTGCACCGTCATCCGCATCCTCAGCTCGTGCGGCTGCAGATCCAGACCGCCCAGATGCTTTGAGGCGACGCTGACGGCGACCAGCACCTGCGCCTCGTCCCCGGACTGCCATTCCAGACCCGCCTCGCTCACCGCGCTGACCGCCTGCGAGTGCTCCCGGGTGACGGTCTCGATCAGCACCGGGGCCCGTTCGGCGAACCGCTCGTAGAACTCGCCGGTCGCCGAGTCGAGGACGCGCTGCACATCACCTTGGGGGTCCTGGTAGTCGACCGTGGTGAGGTGAAGGGCGGTCTGCCGGGCGGCATGCAGAAACATCTCCCGCTGCGCGACGGCGCGGTGGGCCGCTTCGGCACGGAACCCGAGCCAGCCGAGCAGGCCCGCCAAAACCAGCACCCCGATCAGCCCTGCGATCAGTGCGCGACGCTGCCCGACGTCGGCGATGTCCTCACCCACCATGATTCACACTGTCTACCATTTCCTGATGAGCACAGCCCAGACCGTCGACTTCGACGGCGTCGGCGGAGTCACGCTGGTCGCCGATGAATGGAACCGCGGTCTCGCCGCAGACGCCGACCCGACGATCGTGATGCTGCACGGGGGTGGCCAGAATCGGCACTCCTGGCACAAGACCGGTCAGATCCTGGCCGAGCGGGGTTATCACGTCGTTGCGCTCGACACCCGCGGTCACGGTGACAGTGACCGCGCGCCCGGCGCCGACTACGCCATCGAGACGCTCGCCGCCGACGCCGTCGCGGTGATCGAGGCGATCGGCCGCCCGGTGGTGCTGATCGGGGCGAGCATGGGCGGGCTGACCGGGATACTGGTCGCCGATCAGGCAGGCCCGCAGCGGGTGGTCAAGCTGGTGCTGGTCGATGTGGTGCCGCGCTACGAGAAGAAGGGCAGCGCGCGGATCCGCGACTTCATGTTCAGCCACATCGACGGCTTCGACTCACTGGAGCAGGCCGCCGACGCCGTGGCGGAATACCTGCCGCACCGGCCCAAACCCCGCAGTCCCGAGGGCTTGAAGAAGAATCTTCGGTTCCGCGACGGCCGCTGGTTCTGGCATTGGGATCCGGCGTTGATGACCAAGCCCGGCGACGACCCGGCGCTGCGCACCGACAAGATCGAGGCGGCCGCCATCGGCCTGCAGATCCCGATCCTGCTGATCCGGGGCAAGCTCTCCGATGTGGTCAGCGCCGAAGGCGTCGCGGACTTCCTGGCCAAGGTTCCCGGCGCGCGGTTGGTCGAATTGTCCGAGGCCGGGCACACGGCGGCCGGCGACGACAACGACGCCTTCAGTGCGGCCGTCGTCGAGTTCGTGTCCCGCTGAATGTTCGGGATCGGGTGGCTGACGCCGACGCTGCTGGCGGTCGGCGCACTGGCGACGGTGGTCGTCGCCGAGGCCGTTGCCCTGGCGGTGTTGACGCGACAGCTGCGTCAGGCCCGGGCCGAGGCCGAGGAGCTGCGACAGCGCGTCGACACCCGCAACCTGCTGTTGAGCGGCGGTCGTGAGGCCGTCAAAACCGTGTGGCAGACCGCAAACCTGGTGCGCAAGGAGGGGTTTGGGGCAGCCGTACGTTCATCCATCGAAGACCTCGCTGACTGGGCCGAGGTGGAGCGACCCGATTTGGCCCGCCTCACCCCGGACGGTCATGTGGTGATCTTGTTCACCGACATCGAGGAGTCCACCGCGCTGAACGAACGCATCGGCGACCGCGCCTGGGTGAAGCTGATCGCCCGCCATGACGAGATGGTGCAGCGCACGGTCCGCGCGCACGGCGGGCATGTGGTCAAAAGCCAGGGCGACGGGTACATGATCGCGTTCGCGCAACCCGACCAGGCGGTGCGCTGCGCCATGGAGCTGCAACGCGCACTGCAGCCGCGGCGCGGCCGCAAGCCGGGGCACCCGATCCGGGTTCGTATCGGCGTGCACATGGGCCGCTCGGTGCGCCGCGGCGACGACCTGTTCGGGCGCAATGTCGCGATGGCCGCCCGGGTTGCCGCGGCCGCCGACGGCGCCGAGATCCTGGTCAGCGGAGCGGTGCGCGACGCGGTCAAGGATTGCGACGACATCACCGTCGGCGCCGGCCGCGACGCCGAATTGAAGGGCTTTGCCGGCACCCACCGCCTGTACGCGGTCAACGTCGACTAAGAGTTGACCGCTCCGCCGGGCCCATGCGGCGGTCGCAGCTACGCCTCTCCTTCGTCGAGCCTCGCTCAACCGCCGGGTCCATGCGGCGGTCGCAGCTTCGCCTCTCCTTCGTCGAGCCTCGCTCAACCGCCGGCTTCGGCCAGCCGCTGATGCAGCCGGGCGCGGACCTCTTCGGGCGTGTAGGCCCGCCGCCGTCGCTGGTCTCGGGCCACCAGCACTCCCCCGGCGGCGACTCCGACCACGCCCGCCAGGCCGATCCATTTCCAAATGCTGCGCACGATCACACCCTATGGTGCTGACGTGGACGAACACACCGTGACGTTGGAGCGTGCGCTGGCCGAGACCCGCACCGGCGACATCTGGCTGTTCCGCGGCCGCTCCGGTCCCGACCGCGCCATCCAGACCCTGTCCAACGCCCCGGTGAACCACGTCGGGATGACGGTGGCCCTCGACGACCTGCCGCCGCTGATCTGGCATGCGGAACT
>NZ_LZMF01000081.1:0-40902 GCF_001673565.1 Mycolicibacter sinensis | reverse complement strand
GCCGATGAAGTTCCCGTAGCGGGACTCGTAACTCATCAGTGCCCCCGCGGACCCCGGGCGTGCGAAAACGGTCATCGAAGCTGCTCCATCTCCCTCGGCCGACACTCGTCGGACAGATTGCGTGTGGTGTACGCGCCCAGACCCATAGCTATTTCGCCGTCAGGCCGGCATCGACCGGCAGCGTGACGCCGGTGAGGTAGCGGCCCGCGTCCGAGCACAGATACACCATCGCCTCGGTCACATCGAGGCACTCCACCATCGGCACCGGCAGCAGATTCTCCAGCGCCGCACCGAACTCGGGGTGTTTGGTGATGTACTGCTCAACCTCGGGGTTCTGGATCATCGGTGTGGCGACCCCGGTCGGGTGTACCGAGTTGACTCGGATCCCACGTTCAGCCAGTGTTGTTGCGTAGTAACGCATCAGCCCGACAACGCCATGCTTGGCTGCTGTGTATCCGGCGCCGCCGTGGCTCTTCGTCGCGAATCCACGTCCGACCGATTTGAGGCCGGCCGCTGAACTCGTGATCACCACAGCACCCCCATCGCCGTGCCGGAGCAACGCCGGCAACGCTGCCTCGATGGTGAAGTAGACCCCGTTGAGCATCACACCGATGGAATCCAGATAGGCAGCCAGCTGCCGTGATTCGTCGCCGAACACCGGTCCGATACCGGCGTTGGCCAGTACATAGTCGATCCGGCCGAACTCGCCGACCGCGTTGTCCACCACCACTTCCAGCTGTGCAAGGTCTCGTACATCAGCTTGCTCCGCGATGATCCGCCGCCCGGTACTTTCGACCAACCTGACGGTTTCGTCCAGGTCCTCCAGCGTGCTCAGCGCGTACGCGACACTGTCGAGTTGCCGGCACAGATCGATCGCGATGATGTCAGCACCCTCCTGGGCGAAGCGCACGGCATGAGCACGGCCCTGCCCCCTGGCGGCACCGGTGATGAACGCCACCTTGCCTTCGAATCGGCCAGATATCATGTCGCCTCTCGCGGAACGAATTGTCGCCGAACATATCTGCCCGTCCTGCCTCATTGTGGTGTTCATCGCCAGAATGGGAAGGCCAACGAGGGCCTTCGTTGAGGTTGCACAACACCGCCGGCGATCTCTGTGCCACATGACATGGCCCGCAGAGGATCTGCCCGCTTAGCTACTCTCATGGCTCTCGTCCGGTTAGAACGCAGCAAGGGTGTCGCGCAACTAGTGCTCGCCCGCCCGGAGCGGCGCAACGCTCTTGACGAGGAACTCATCGAGGACCTCACCACGGCGATCGCCGAACTAGAGGCCGACGGTGAGATCGGGTGCGTCGTGGTCCGCGGCGACGGCCCAGGCTTCAGTTCGGGCATCGACGCCTCCACCCTGACCCGGCTGAGCACCCCCGAGGGTCTCAGGCGGATCCGCTCCGCGTTTGTGGCGGCCTATGACCGACTCGAGCAGCTGCCGATTCCGACCGTCGCGAGCGTGCACGGCTGGGCAATCGGAGCGGGATTCGAGCTTGCGCTGGCGTGCGACCTGCGCGTAGTCGCTGCCGATGCGACACTTGGTCTGCCCGAGACCCGGATGGGCGTGGTGCCCGACGTCGGCGGCACCGGCCGGCTGACATCGCTCGTCGGCGCTGGCAGAGCCAAGGAGCTGATCCTTACCTCGGCGATGATCGACGGGACGCGCGCGGGCCGCCTCGGTATCGCCAACCGCGTCGCACCCGTCACCAAACTGGCGGCAGTCACCGCGGCGTTGACCGACGAATTGCTTACTTGTTCGCGCACGGCGAATGGACTGGCCAAACGCATCATCGATGGCTCTGCGCGGCCGACGTGGGAGGACACCCTCGACGCGGAGCTCGACGCCCAACTGCATTGCATCGGGACACCAGAGTTCAGCGCGGCCTGTGGCCGATTCCTCGCCTCGCCGGGCGCCAACACTCCCCAGGCGCGACGATGAAGCGCTTCGAGATCCAGATTCCAGTGGGCGGAGCCACGATCGCGGCGTGGCACTACGCCGCAGACGGTGCCGACTCACGACCGTGCGTGGTGATGGCCCACGGTTTCTGCGGCACCCGGGACGCCGGGTTGGTGGGTTTCGGCGAGCGATTCGCCGAAGCCGGCATCGACACCTTGTGTTTCGACTACCGCGGGTTCGGCGCTTCGGGAGGACGAGCACGGCAAGTCGTGGACTTCCCCGACCAGCTCCGGGACTACCACGCGGCCATTGATTCCGCGCAACGGCTGGCGCACATTAGCGGCGTTGCGGTCTGGGGTACCTCGCTTTCGGGAGGCCACGTCTTCGCGGTCGCCGCCCAACGCCACGACCTCATCGGGGCCATCGCCTTGACTCCGATCGTCGACGGACGCAAGTCGGCACTGCGGATGCGCCGATCTGTTCCGCCCGGTGCCGCGATTCGCTTGGGCACAAGCGCGATCCGAGATGCGATCAGGGCTCGTACTGGACGTCCTCCCCTGTTGGTACCCGCAGCAGGTACGCCGCGCAGTGTCGCGATGCTCACCACGCCGGACGCGCTTCCCGGCTACCTGGCTATCGCAGTGCATGCACCACTGTGGCGCAACGAGTTCGCAGCACGCGTACTGCTGGCGATACCGCGCTACCGACCGGGTCTGCATGCCGACCGCATCACCTGTCGCATGCTCGTGCAGATCGCAGCCGCCGATCGCAACGCACCACCCGACCTGGCGGAGGCGGCCGCCCGGCGTGCCGACGCTGTGGTGAATGAATATGCCGGTGCCGGCCACTTCGATGTCTACGACACCGGCTCGGCCTTCGACGCCGTGGTCACAGACCAGATTTCGTTCCTCGCGTCTCTCTCTGAAAGGACCGCACGATGATCGACCCGACCAACAGTCATCCCCGCGCCTGCGTAATCGGAGCCGGCTCGGCCGGCCTCGCCGCGTGCGCCGGTCTCAAGGGGGCGGGCATCGCCTTCGACTGTTACGAGAAGAGTGACCGGGTCGGTGGCCTGTGGGTTTTCGACAATCCCAGCGGGACGGCTGCCGCGTACCGCACGCTCAGTTCCAACGCACCCAAGGCGTACATGGGCTATCACGATTTCCCCATGGCCGCGGACCTACCCGCTTACCCTAGCCACTGGGACTTCGCCCGCTATTTCGACGACTATGCGCGACACTTCGGTCTGCACAAGCACATCAGCTTCCAAACCGAGGTCACCCATGTAGCCCCGCTCGCCGACGGAGGCTTCTCGGTGAACCTGTCCGATGGTAGTACCAAAGACTACGACTACGTGTTGGTCGCAAACGGCCACCACTGGGATCCGCGAATGCCGGAACCGATGTTCCCCGGGACCTTCGACGGAACGATCATGCATTCTCGTGAGTACCGCGACGCAGCATTCATGGCGGGCAAGCGGGTCACCGTGGTTGGTATCGGCAACAGCGCCGTCGATATAGCCTGCGAGGCGGCCCATGTCGCCGACAAGACTTATCTGTCAGTACGGCGCGGCGCCCACATCATGCCCAAGTACGCCTTCGGGATGGCACCACCCAATTGGCTGTTGAACTCTGCCTCACACAAACTCGGACGCATAATGCTCGGGGCACTCATGCGGCTGGTGAACGGGCGCGGCCAGGACTACGGGCTCCCGGTACCCGATCATGCATTCGGCAACGCGCACCCGACGATGTCTGCCGGCATTATGGATGAACTGCGACTGGGAAGAATCCAGCCCAAGCCTCAAATCGCCGAACTTCTAGGTGATCAGGTTCGGTTCGTCGACGGCTCGGTTGAGCAGGTCGACCTGATCATCTGCGCCACGGGATACAACATCACGTTCCCCTTCTTCGATGAATCGTACGTCTGTGCGCCCGACAATCAGATCGCGCTCTACCACCGAGTCGTGCATCCCGACCGGCCCGGACTGTTCTTCGTCGGGCTTTGCCAGCCGCTGGGCGCCATCCAGCCACTCGCCGAGTTGCAGGGCAAATGGATCGGCGAGCTGCTGTCGGGTACTTGCGCATTGCCCAGCCCGGAAGACATGCGCCGGGCAATCGCAGCAGACCAGATCGCCCTGCGGAAGCGCTTTGTCGACTCCACTCGTCACACGGTTCAAGTCGACCACAATCACTACCTCAAGGCATTGCGGCGCGAGATCGGTGTGGGCCGGCGACGTGCACGCCGGCCACGTACAAGCCTGGATATCGGACAGGCCCCACGACTGGCAGCTACCACGAATCGTTCAACCTGACCGACAGGGATTCGTTGGCCGGTAAGATGATTTCGGTGGTCGACCGGCTCCCCGCTAACGAGGCCATCATTGTTTGCGCACAAGATCTTCTGGCGCGCCTCGATGATGTGACAGTGCAGCTGTCCAAGCAGCTCGCCGGATCCGTACCCGAGTTCTTCGAGGACGAGGACCTCGTTCGGGAGGTCGAGGCTAGCGCCTACGGCAATGTTGCAGCGATGTTGTCGGTGTTCAGGGCCGAGAACACCGCGGAAGACGTGCCGATCCGCGCGGAGGTCACGGCATTCGCCTCCGCAGTCGCCCGCCGCCAGATTCCGTTGGAGTCACTCATCCAGGCCTACCGGGTGGGGCAGACCCTGTTCTCGCGACTGTGGATGGATGTCCTGGCCGAACACATCAGCGATCAGCTCGTGTTCATCGAGGCATTGCATCGCAGCTTCGACGAATTGAACATCTACCTTGATCGCGTCGTGGCACAACTCGTCGGCGACTACGAGCGGGAGCGAGAACGCTGGCTGCGCGGCGAAGCCGCACGCCGTGCCGCCTTGGTCGGTCGCCTGCTACGCGGCGACCGCATACCGATCGACCATGCCAGCCGCCAGCTGGACCACGACCTACGCGCTCGACAGACGGCTCTAGTGGCATGGACGGCCTCGCATGGTGAGGTCGAGCGGCAGCTGGCAGCCCTCGAAACACGCCTGGCCGCTGTGGCGTCGGGCGCCGGCGTTTCGCGGATGCTGATGTTGCCGGCCGGCACCTGCACGATGTGGGCATGGATCGCCGGCGACATTGATGCCGAGAAGCTCGCCGATGCCGGCGGTAAGCCCGACAACCCCGAGGTCCTGGTCGCCGCCGGGCAGACCATCCACGGCGACGACGCGTTCCGGGTCAGCCACGAGCAGGCCCTGCGCGCCCGCCACGTCGCATCACACATGACCTCGCCACCTCCGCTCACGCTGCATGCGGATGTTGCCACGGTTGCCTTGCTGGCCAACGACTACGACGAGGCTCGTCGCTTCGTCAGCCGCACGCTCGGCAACCTTGCCTGCCGGAATGCAGTTGCTGCCCAGTTGCGGGAAACTCTGCGGGTCTTCCTTCAGGAGGGCGGCAATACTCGTCAGGCGAGCGAACGACTCTTCATGCACCGGAATACCGTGCTGTACCGGTTGCGGCGGGCCGAGGAGTTGATCGGTGTTCCACTAGACAAGCGGCGCCTGGCCGTGGAACTGGCACTGCTCTTTGTCGAGATGTTCGGCGACGACATGTTGCCGCCGGATTCCCCATTCGAGGCTAACTTCGTTGACGGCCCTGATGACTCAGCGAACGCTCCCATCGAACGGATCTGAGACCGGTGGTAGATCGCAGCTAGGCTCCGCAGTCGACCGCAGCCCGGTATCGCTGGCGAAGTTCGCGTTTGAGGACCTTGCCGGCCGCAGACATCGGCAGCGACTCGACGAAATCGACGCTGCGCGGGGCTTTGTAGCCCGCGATGTACCGTTTGGAATCTTCCCTGATAGCCTCCGGCGTTGCCGTGTTCCCCGGTTGCAGAACGACCACCGCATGAACCCGTTCGCCCCAATCCGGGTCGGGGACCCCGATGACCGCGCACTGAGCCACTGCCGGATTCCGGGCGATCGCGCTTTCGACCTCGACCGAATACACGTTCTCGCCACCGGTCACGATCATGTCTTTTATCCGGTCAACAATGAACACGTAGCCGTCTTCGTCCATGCGGCCACCGTCGCCGGTGTGCATCCAGCCGTTGCGAAGGGCCTTGGCAGTTTCATCGGGCTTGTTCCAGTAGCCGAGCATGACGTTGCCGCCACGGACGACGACCTCACCGATGGTTCCCCGCGGCACTTCCTCCCCAGCCTCATCGACGATGCAGACCTCGCAGTTGGGAGCGGCCCGGCCGGCCGACTGCAACAACCCCGCAATGCCGTGATCCTCGGGTCCGAGCAACGTTGCAATCGGCGCCAGTTCGGTCATTCCGTAGGCCTGGGTGAACGCGACCCGCGGCATCGCGACGCCGGCACGCTCGAGTAGCGGCTTGGGGATCGGAGATCCGCCATAGAGAATCGCACGGAGGCTGGACAGGTCCAGTGCGGCCAACCCCGGGTAGTCGACGATCGCCTGAACCATGGTCGGCACTAGCGCGATGTCGGTTACTTGATGGGATTCGACGGCCGACAGCACCGCGTTCGGTTCGAAGCGCGGGACCACCACATGGGTACCACCGAGCAATGTCGTCACACCCCAAGCGGTTAAGCCCGCCAGGTGGAACATCGGCGCGGCATGCAGACAACGGCTGTCCTGCCGCGATCGGAAAACATGGCCTGATGCGACCGCGCCGAGCCACGAAGTCATGATCGCGCCGTGCGACAGCATCACGCCTTTGGGTTCCCCGGAAGTTCCACCGGTGTAGAAGATCCCGGCCAGCTCGCCGCCGCCACGACGCGCATCGGGTACTCCCCTGGCGTCGGCGATCAGCTGCTCGTACCCGACTGTTCCTTCAGGGGGCGCATCTTCGCCGCAGTAGATCACGGTCGACAGATCCTCACAGTTCGCGCGGATCGCGGGGAGCATTTCCCGGTGCGCGTCGTCGATGATGAGGCACTTGGTGCCGGAATCCCGTAGGGCATAGCCGATCTCAGACGCGCTCCACCGGATATTGAGCGGATTGAGCACGGCGTCGGCCCACGGAACGGCAAGTAGGTACTCGTGATAGCAATGCGAGTTCAGGGCCAGGATCGCGATCCGATCGCCGGATACCACCCCGAGTTCACCGAATCCACCGGCCAGCTTCTCGACCCGCCGGGTCACCTCCCGAAAACTCTGGGCTCGCCCGCCCCCGACGATCATCGTCTTGTCAGGGGCTTGTTGGCGCCCGCGATGGAGTCCCTGCGTCATGTACATCTTCTGGCCTCCGAGCCCCTCGCCTCAATCACGTAACAGATACGCAAACAACCATAGATAAGCAGAAACGTCCGCTGGCGCAGTTGTTTCGACACTGTGCGATCGCCGCATTCCTGTCGATCACTTTGGTACACCGCACAATTCGCATCCCGTTGATCCCGCGCCTCAGTTCGGCCGGCCATGCCGACGGGACCTGATGGCGAATCCTCGAATTCGCTCCGATACCCCGGGGTCACACAGGGCGATCGACTGCTCGCGCGTCTCGCAGACAAGCTGTTCACCGAGGGGCGACTGAACCGCCGAGTCGACGAGCTTCCGGGTTGCCACAACCGGACCCCGCCGCCGGCCCAGCTCCCGAGCGAGTGCTGCGGCCTCCTGCATCAGGTCATTGTCGGGGACACAACGCCAGATCAAACCCCACTCTTCGGCCTGCGCCGCCCCGACCCGGCAGCCGGTGAGCATCATCCCGAGTGCCCTCGCCCGGCCAAGCACACGAGCCAGGATCCAACTAGCCCCCGCGTCGGGAACAATGCCGAGGGCACTTACCTGGGGCACCAGAAAGTATGACGACTCCGCCGCGACCACCATGTCGGCGAGCAACGCCAACCCCAAGCCGCCGCCCGCACAGGGACCGTTGACCGCGGCTACCACCGGTACCGGAGCATCGATGATGGCCTGGCACAACGGGTTCAGGCTTGCCGCCATACCGCTCTGCACCGCAGCGGGCAGGTCCCCGCCGGCGCAGTCCAGGTCGATCAGGTCGTATCCGGCGCAGAACCCGGCGCCGGCACCGGTTATCACCAGTGCGTGTACGTCATCACGTCCACCGAGCTCAACCAGCGCGGCACGGATTTGGTCCATGACACTCCAGGTCAGCGCGTTGAGCCGGCCCGGGCGGTCCAGGGTGATGGTGGCAGTCCCCGCGTCGATCGTGGCGCCGATCATGTCAAATGTTGAACCCGCCGGAACAGACCAGAGTCTGGCCGCTGATGTAGTCGGATTCCGGTGCGCACAGCAGGTACACGGCGCCGGCCGCATCCTCCGGAGTGCCGCTGCGACCCAAGGGGATCGACTTCTCCATCTGCACCAGGAGATCCGGATTCACGCCAACCCTGATCTCCCGGCCCTGAATGTCGATACTGCCGTCCTCATCTCCTGCGGTGCTGGTGAGCCGAGTTCGAATCAGGCCAAAAGCGACGGTGTTCACGGTGACGTTGTAACGCCCCCATTCCTTGGACATCGTCTTGGTCAGACCCGCGACTCCGGCTTTGGCTGCGGCGTAGTTCGCCTGCCCTGGGTTTCCGCCCAGTCCCGCCACCGAGGAGATGTTCACGACCTTGCGGCAGGGAGTCGCCAACCCGGCATCTTTGGCCGATCTGACGAGTCGGGAGATCACCGGCTGCGCCGCCCGCAGGATCCGAAAGGGTGCTTTCAGGTGAACGTCCAGGATTGCCTCCCACTGCTCATCGCTCATCTTCTGGATGACCGAATCCCAGGTGTAACCCGCGTTGTTGATGATGATGTCGAGGCCGCCGAAGGTGTCCACCGCGGTGTTGACAAACCGCTCCGGGAAGCCATCGTCGGTGACGCTGCCCGAGACCGGGACAGCTCGGCCACCCGAATCACAGATGGCGCCCGCTGTTTCGGTAGCCGGTTCATCGTCCAGATCGTTCACGACGACGGCCGCACCCTCCGCGGCCAGTTTCATCGCGATGTGGCTCCCGATGCCGCGGCCGGCCCCGGTGACCAGCGCTACTTTTCCGTCCAACTTTCCCATGACGTCCTCCTGTTGAGTGTTGATGTCAGATCGCCACGACGGCGTCGCCCGACAACGTGACTGTTCCGTCGGCAAGGGTGACCGTCAGCGAAAGCGTCGCTCGCGCTTCGCCGTCGACCGTGTCGACCGCGACGATCCGCGCTCGCGCCGTGGGCTCCGAATTCACTGGAGTGACCGCGGCAAAACGCACTCCGTACTCCCGAATCGACTCGGGAGGGACCCAGTTGGTGAGTATTCGGCCCAGGTATGCCATCGACAGCATGCCGTGGGCGAAGACGTCGGCCAAACCGGCGGACTGTGCTACATCGATGTCGATGTGGATCGGGTTGTGGTCACCGGAGGCGCCGGCGAACAGCGCCAGCGTGGTTCGACTGATCCCTGCGAGCCGCAGTGGATCAAGTTCCGCCCCTACTTCGGCAAGTACTTCGCTTGTCATTGCTGCTCCTCCGGGTGCCGCACCACCAGAACGGATTTCAGGTCGGCGACTCTCTCGCCGTCAGGGCGGACGACGCTGGTGTCCTTTACCACGAACTCCAGCGCGCCTCCCTTCTTCGTATAGACGTCGACAATCCTTGGCCTCGCGATGAGCTCATCTCCGGCGTACGCCTGGGATCGGTACGCGAATCGCTGTTCGCCATGCAGGACATGGCGCAGATCGATACCCAGGTCACTGACCCAGTCGAAAGGGTCTGGACGGTCGAGCTCGATCGCCAACAGGAAGGTGGGCGGCACCGGCAAAGCCGGGTAGCCGGCAGCCTTCGCTGCTTCCAGGTCGGTGAAAATGGGATTCGTCTCTCCGATGGATTTGGCGAAGAACCTCAGCCGTCCCGCATCGACGACCAGCCGAGTAGGCGACAGCTCGGTTCCGATCACGGATTGGTCCACCGCCATGGTCAGCTCACCTTCTCGTAGAGGCTGACGACAGCGGCACCGCCGAGCCCGATGTTGTGTTGCAGGCCGAGTCGGACACCGTCGACCTGTCGCGGTCCTGCCGTTCCACGCAGCTGCCAGACCAATTCCGCGCACTGCGCCAGGCCAGTCGCGCCAAGGGGGTGTCCCTTGGAAAGCAGCCCGCCGGACGGGTTCGTGACCACGCGTCCGCCGTAGGTGTTGTCCCCATCGGCGATGAACTTCTCCGCGGTTCCCTCCGGCGTCAGTCCGAGGGCCTCGTAGCTGAGCAGTTCATTGGTGGTGAAGCAATCGTGCAACTCCACCACCGCAATGTCCTCCGGTCCGACACCGGCTGTCTCGTAGACCCGCTGAGCTGCGAGCTTGGTCATGTCGTAGCCGACGATCTTCATCATCGAGCGGTCCGCAAAGGTCGATTCCGGATCGGTCGCCATCGCTTGAGCGCGTACCGCGACCGCTGGTTGCAGCCCGTGCCTTCGCGCGTAGCTCCTGCTGACGAGGACGGCCGCGGCCGCGCCACAGGTGGGCGGGCAGCATTGCAACCTGGTCAACGGCCCGTAGATCACCGGCGCCGCAAGCACCTCCTCGGCCGACACCGGATCCCGAAACACCGCATACGGGTTGTGCGCGGCGTGTGCCCTCGCCTTCACGGCGATCTGGGCGAAGACGGCCGGATCCATCCCGTACTGGTCGCAGTACTCACGGCCGGCTCCGCCGAAGTACTGTGCGGCGAAGGGGGCGTCGCTCTCGCCCTGGATCCCGTGTACCACCGTGTCGAAGCTGGCGAACGGCGTCGGCCGGTCGGTGTAGGACATCGCCAGGGCGCCGCGCTGCATCTGCTCGAAGCCCAGTGCCACCACAACGTCAGCGACACCGAACTCGATCGCCTGGCGCGCCAGAAACAGTGCCGAGGACCCGGTGGCACAGTTGTTGTTGACGTTGACCACCGGTATCCCGGTGGCCCCAACCCTATACAGTGCTGCCTGACCGGAGGTCGAGTCACCGTAGACGTACCCGACGTAGGCCTGCTGTACCGACTCATACGACAGGCCCGCATCCTTCAATGCGGCCCGAGTCGCCAACTCCCCCATCACATCGTAGGTCTCGCTATTGCGTGGAGTAGTGAAGGGGATCATCCCGACTCCCGCGATCAAGGCGGAAGGACTCATGTGTGTTCAACTCCTCAACTTTGGTGCGCGCGCCATGGTGGTACGCCCGCGTCTCCGTGCCGGCCTGATATCGGCCGGGCACAAACTCTTTCGGCGCCCTGCTGGGCGATGTGAACGGCCGCTGGCCGCCCAGACTTCGTTCATGTCTGGCAAAGCTCGGAGCTGCGACCAGCGCTGTCTGGGCATCGAGTTCTCACTTGATACTGGCGCTCAGGTCGCCCGACATGGCCCGCAGCTGCGGACCCCACGTCGACCAGTCGTGGTCTCCACCCTCCTGAAAGTCGAAGTGCCCGTTGTCGCCACCGACCGCGCGATAGTGCCGATAGAAGGTCAGATTGCTGCCGTGGGCCAGGTCGCAGTAGCCGAGCATCGCAGCAGGGTTGCTGCACACCGGCGTCGCCGGGCTGTAGACCCAAAGTCGGGTCTTGTTGGCGACCAACATTGCCACGTGCACGTCTGGGTCATGCCACTTCCATCGACCGAATTGCTGTGGTCCCCACATTCTTTGAGTATCCGCGCCGCCCAACTCCGAGAGGCCCGCTGCGATCGCGCCGGATACATTCGTCTTGGACGGGGTCAGGAAGCCCGACAACGAACCCGCGTAGCGGTATCGATCGGGGTGGAATGTCGCGATGGTCAGAGCACCGGTCCCGCCTTGCGCGGCGCCGACGATGCCGTGTCCGCCCGGAGCCAGACCTTTGTTGGCAGCCATCCAATCCGGTAGCTCGTGGGAGAGGAAGGTTTCCCACTGACGGCCCCCGTCCTGCTCCCAGTCGGTGTAGAGGGACCACGCCCCTCCTGCGGGCGCCACAACTGATATCCCCTTGCCCCCGAGACTGTTCATGGCGTCCCCGACCGTCAGCCAATTACTCGTCTCGGCCCCGGCGTCGAAGGCGTCCAGCAGGACCACCGCGTGCGGGCCGCCTGCCAGAAATGCCACCGGGATGTCACGGCCCATCGCCGCCGACGGCACCATCAGATACTCGGTGGCGGCGGCACGAGCCGGTGTCGCGTTCCACAGACACGTCGCCAGCACGAAGGCAAGGACGACACTCAGGCCGGACACTTGACGCTCAGCCCCGCCTTCGCGCCTCTGAATCAGCATGATTTTCCTTGTCCGCGAACGCCGCTCATCGGTATCGCATCTCCTCGTCGACGACGTTACCCATTTTTTAATCAATATTCAATAGCTGGCAGCCGGGCAGCCGGCCGGCCACAGTTCGACGGCCGCCCCCGGAGATTCGCGGGCTCCCCCGAACCAGGCACCGGATGTCCGGGACCTGCGTTCCGTGCCTGTGCGCGGTGGTGATGCCCGTTGCCACGTGCAGCACCGCACACCCGTCAACTCGCCGGATAGCCGGGCGGCGGATAGACCCCCCGCAGAATCCACGCCCACCAGTTGTTTCCGAACTCAACCTCGTCGCTGGCGTCATAGTCGGGGCTCGGATCCAGTGGTACTGGATGAGTTCCCCTCTGAGACATATCGATCGGGTCCAGAGGCTGACCGTAGACTGCCACCACGACGGTTCGGTCCGGGCTGTTCGCCGACCACACACCGATCTGAGTGTGGGCACATTTCGACATGATCTCGAAGTACGTCGGGTTGTAGTACCACTGGTTGATCAACTCGATGCCGCTGATTGCCAGCGCTGGATGGATCGCCACCGTCTCGGCCACCTGACCGCGGAAGCCCGCGGCGTCAGCACGCTGCTGTGGGTTGGATCCGTCTGAACCGATATCTCCATCGAGATGCCGGTTGTTCAAGACGTCGTCGGTGTGCCGTTGAGCCGCACGTTGCAGCCGCGGGTCGATCCTGATGTCATTGGTGCACCCAGCCTGATGCTGCATCGTATAAACGTTGGCGACGACCCCGTCGTTGAGACGCTTGTTGTTCGGTATCAGCGTGTTGTTGTCATTGTCGGCCCGACCGGTGGGAGTGCCCACCAGAGCCAGAGCGATGACAATCATCGAGACTGGCAGGGCCCCACGCCGCCGCCGTCGCAGCCACCAAGCGCCCATCCGTTGATCTGGAGCGCCGTCCCCCACATCGATGACGCCCCCCGCAGGGTGCTGGTGGAGCAGCACATCCAACACCCAATTTCGCTTGGACATGACGAGTCTCCTTATGCCTAGGGGCCCGCGCTGGCCGGCGGGCGGTAATGCGCGGCGGAATTCCTCAACTGCCAGATCAACTCGGGACACAGTTCGTTGGCTGCCTGCGAGATCAGGTAAGAGGCCTGGTAATCGTCGGAGGTGTTGAAGTCGCCCTGTACCTCGGTGATGAGCTGGGCGTAGCCGAGGCCGCGCGACACCTTCGCGCAGATGCCATACCCATAGTCGAGTGCCTCATCCGCGCTGGTGAAGTTGTAGCCCGGTCTTGTCGTCACACCGATCAGGTATGCCAGCTCCTTGTCCGGCTCCACATCGGCCCGAGCACAGGGATTGGCGGCTCCGGCCGCGACCATCAGTAGCACCGCGCAGGCGAATCCCGTTCTGATCGGCCATATCCGCGGCCCACGATGTGGCGGCAACAGCTTGTCCCTCATCGCGGTGCGTCAGATCGGATCGAAACCGGAGATGAGCCACCGGCCGTCGACTTTGTTTAAAGCCACTCGGATACTGGATGCGGTATCGGTAGGGGCGTCGCTGCCGACGATCGCGGACTGGTTGACAAACACCACGACTACCGCGTGGTTGGGAGTAGCCGTCACTGAGGCGGCGCCGGGCACGCTCGCCACCGTCGAGATCCGCTTCTCCTTGGCGCCCGGAATGACGACATTGTTCGTCAACTCGATGAATGCGTCCCGGAAATCTCCGGTGAGACGTTCTTGGGCCGCCTTCAGATCAGCTTCGACACTGTCGGGTTGGTACGACAACATGGCAATCGTGGAATCTTTGGCCGCCTGAACTGATTCAACGCGAGCAACCGCGGAAGCAGTGGCCGATGCATCCCAATACTTGAGCAGCCCCGCCGCCATCGCAAACATCATCACCAGCGCGGGCAGAACTCCGTAGGCAAGTATCGGTCGCCACGCGTTGCCCCTTTCTGCGGGGTTCGGCCGGGCGACAGTTTCAGGCTGACCCGGAGGATCCTCGAGCTGCACGGCCTCCGCAGCACCCCCTTCGGAATTGTCCTTCTCGGCCGCAGGCGGCGTCGCAGCATCCAAGCCGGGGTCGTCGGAGACGACGTCGGTGAGGACCGTCACGGTAATCACTTCCTTGTGCTGTCGTCGATCTACTGTCGGGTACAACGGTTGAGCTGCTCAATGGTCCGGCTTCTCGTCAGGGCACGAATGCGACGTTCGAGATCTTTGGCTGCGAGTCGACCCGCGTCAGCGAGATGCGCATTCGCCACGAACGCGGAACCTGGTCTGCCCCACTGGCATTAGTGGTCTTGACCGTGACGCCGACGAGTACATTCGTCTCCTCGGCGCCATCGATCTCGATCCCGGCCTCGGTGACCGTGCCGACTGACTTCGCCTGCGCAGCCTTGACGACTTCGATGAACGGCTGTGAACGCCGGCTGAAGTCGTCGTAGAAGTTGCCTGTCGCCGAGTCCAGGACACGTTGAACGTCTGATTCGGCCTGCTCGTAGTCGATGGTTGTGAGGTTGACCGCGCCCTGCCGCGCCGCCTGAAGCAGGATCCCTCGCTGCAGCTCAGCCTGATGTGCCTGGTACGACCGGATTCCCCACCAGCCACCTAGCCCCGCCAACGCCACGACGATGGCCAATCCGACCAGCATCGCCGCCCGGCCCGGTATTGCCGACCTCGCCGCGGTCGGCACGGAGTCCTCCTCCGGGCAGCCCTCCTGGTCGAGGTCTCCC
Source organism: Mycolicibacter sinensis (assembly GCF_001673565.1). Lineage (GTDB taxonomy): Bacteria > Actinomycetota > Actinomycetes > Mycobacteriales > Mycobacteriaceae > Mycobacterium > Mycobacterium sinense_C. The sequence continues at coordinate 26,091 of NZ_LZMF01000081.1, read as the reverse complement.
GATTCGGGTGCCGTGCTCAGTTGGTGTTCGGGGGCATCATCATCGATTGCCATGTCTGCTCCTGATTCGCGGGACGGGATAAGTTGGTCTGGGTGTATACCTGTCCGTCGGGACCGATATAGCGGCCCGTGCTCGGGTTGTACTCAGCGGCAACCATTGGTGCCGGCGTTGGGTCCGGCTGCACCTCGGTAGAACTGAGCGCGCCCGGCGGCAGCTGTGGGATGTCTTGGCCGGTAATGGTGGCGTTCGGGTCGCCCTTCCAGTTCCATCCCTCGTTGAGCGGCACATACTCCTCGTCGCTCTCGCACATCTTCACCGTCGGTGCACGTTTGCCCGGCCGGGTCGCGCAGGGCAGGTTGCGAGCGCCGCGGACATTGAACATCGCGTCCTGCGGAATCCGGCAGTACAGTTGGCCCTCCGGACGTTCCGGGAAGTCCTCGAAGCTGGCCGCTCGTACCTGCTGGGCCGGTAGATATCCCGTCAGGCACGGTGGTGGCAGGTTGACGTTCAAGTTGAAACTCAGGTAGGCGCCGCGGTATCCCTGCTTGGTGTTCCGATTGGCCAGTCCCGCCCCCTGGAGGATTTCGGTCAGCGGCGGCAGCAACACCAGGAGCTGCTCGAGGTTGGGCTGGTAGGTGACGGCAACACCTCCGACGCTGACCAGATTCGCCAAGACGATCGGCAGGGTCGGCTGCAGGCGGTCGAACAACTGGCGAGCCTGATCAACGCCCGAGGGCCCGGTTCTGATCAGCTCGGCGACCGCAGCGTCCTGGGCGTGAAGTTGTTCGGTGACGCCGGCCAGGTTTGCCGCCCACCGTTGGATCGCGTCGCCGGTCTCGATCTGGGTGTCGAGCAACGGTTTGGACTGATCGATCAAGGTGGTCAGCGATCCGACATTCTCGCCTGCCTCGATGGCCAGGCTATTCGAACCCTTCACGATGCGCGCGATCTCCGGACCGAGGCCACTGACCGCGACGAATGCCTCACCGACTGCGGTACGCAGGGCATCACCCGGGATCGCCTGCAGCCCGCGGTTTGTGGCATCCAGCAGATCACTGATGTCCGGCGGGATGACCGTCCGCTCGATCGGGATCACGTCGCCGTTCTTCAGCGGTGGGCTGTCACCATTGCGTGGCACCAACGCCACGAACTGCTCGCCGATCGCGCTCTGACTGTGTACCTGTGCGTCGAGATCGCCGGGAATGTCGATCCCGGATTTCAACGACAACACCGCAACAGCTCCTCCGCGGGTCAGTGAGACGTCTTGTATGCGACCGACTTCGACGCCGCGGTAGGTGACGTTGCCGTTCTTGTACAAGCCACCGGTCTCGGGCAGCTGCATGGTCACCTGGTAGCGCCCGACGCCGAACAAGAGATTCGGCAGTTCCATGTAGCCGAAGGCCATGATCGAGCCGCCGGTCACACTGATGACGATGAAAATCGCCAACTGACTGAGGATCCGTCTGTTCAACATGTCACGGCCCCTGATCGAAGCGGTAGGGAATTACCAGTGGATTACCCGGATTGAACGGGCCGCCCGCCGTACACGGGCTGGGGAACTGGCCGATGGTCCGGCCCCATTGCATTTCGAGTTCGGTCAGATCGCATTCCCACTTGGTCCCGGTGAAGAACGACGAGTCCAATCTGCTCAGGGTGAGGTCGATAACCGCCGTGAGGTTGGCGGCGTCGCCGCGAAACCATTTCGGGATTGTCTCGGTCGCGAACGGATACGTCGGGTACAAGCCCAGTGCGCGGGTGAGCGCAGGGCCCGCGTTGGCCAACGACTCCAGCACTGGTCCGATGTCCTTCAGTTCTTGGACCAGTGCGTGTTTGGTCCGGTTGATCGAGTCGGTGGCCAAGGCGCCGAACTTCCCGAGCCGGTCCGCGGCATCCGCCAACTGATCACGCTCGTCCTTGAGCACCGAAAGCGCCTTGGGAAGAGTCTGCAGCGCCCGATCCACCACTGGCTTCTGCTCGGCGAACTTGCGGGCGACGTTGTTCAAACTGTCTGTTGCCGCGATGATGTCGTCACTTTGCTCGTTCGCGTCGGCGATGAACGTGTCCAGCTGCGCGATGAGGCTCCGCAGGTCTTTCTCGCGTCCGGCGAATGCGGTGCCCAGGGCCGTGGTGATCTCCTGAATCCGGCCGATCCCACCTCCGTTGAGCAACATCGAGACCGCGGCAAGGGTTTGATCTGTGGTCGGATAACTGCTCGCGGAGGACAGCGGGATCAGTGATCCCTGGCCGAGCTTCCCCTCCGGGGCCGCGTTCGCCGGAGCCGCCAGTTCGATGTGCAGCGACCCCAGCAGGCTGGTCTGGCCTAGCCCAACAGTGGCGTTGGCCGGCAAGTCGACGTCGCCGTTGAGCCTGATCGTCAGCAGCGCGTGCCAGCCCTGGCGCTCGATCTTGGCCACGGTGCCCACTGTGACGTCACCGACTCGCACCCGCGAGTTCGGCTCGAGGCGGTTCACCTCGGGCAACTGCGCGAGGATCGTGTAAGCCCCGGGGCCTCGACCCTCCGTGCCCGGTAGGCGCAGTGTGTTCAACCCGCGCCATCCGCAGCCCGATGCAGTGACGGCCACAACTACCAGCGCCATTGCAGCCGCCGCGCGGCGACACCACCTGCTCATGATCCCGCCCCACTGGGCAGCATGAGCCCGGGCAGGCCTGCGCCAGGGTCGGTGGCCTGGGCTGCCGCCGGACCGGCAGCCGCGGGCGGTCGCGCGTCGGCCTCCGGCGCCGAAGCGCCGGCGGACGGATTGCCATCGGGCAACGGTGGAACATGGTCCGGGCGCATCCAGTCCTCGCTGTAGGTGACCTCATTCGGCCGGGCGCTGGCTCCGACGAAAAGGTTCTCTCCCAACGGGAAGAAGTTGTACTGGCGGTTCTTCACAATCGGCGCGAGGTACTGCACACAGAGCTTCGCCGACTGCGCGGCATTCTGTCGCGACGCGGCCTGTATGGCTCCGCAGACGAAGGAGATGGGATCACTCAGATTGTTCGTCGACAAGGCACCGGTCAGAGTCCCCTGAGCGGGCTGATAGATGTTGACAAAGTTCTGCGCGGCGGTGGGTATCACGTGCAGGATCTGTTTGAGGTCATCGACACTGTCCACCAAGGCCTGCGACACCGACGCCAACCTGTCCGACGTGGTACCCAACGCCTCGTGGTTGTCGGCAACGAAAGTCTTGACCTCCTTCACCGCAGTGTTGAGATCCACGACTGCAGAGGCAACCTCATTGGGACTATTGGCCAATGACGAGGACGCGGAAGCCAGGTTCTGGTTCAGGCGTCGTAACACTTCGTCGCTGCCTTGAAGCGCCGTCACCAGCATCGACAGACTCTTCACCGTGCTGAAGATGTCGCCGCTGTGGTCACCGAACGCTGAAATCGCCTCGGAGACTTCGAGGATCGTGTCGCGAATATTCATGCCCTGACCGCGTAGGTTGTCGGCCGAGGTGTTGATGAACTGCCCCAGTGTGCTGACCCCGCCGGGCGTGGTGGGCTCCAGCATCTCGGTGAGATGCTGCAGCTGGGTGCGAAAGTCATCCCACTCGACAGGTACAGCGGTTCGCTCTCGTGGAATGGTCGCTCCATCCGTCAGGACAGGACCACCGGCGTAGGCCGGTGTCAGCTGGACGGCGCGGGCGGTCACCAGCGATGGCGACAGGACCACCGCCTTGGCGTCGGCCGGCACCCGGTGGTGGTCGTCGAACCAGAAGCTGATCTTCACCCGCTCGGGTTGTGCCTCGATGGCATCGATCTCGCCGACCCGCACCCCCAGGATGCGGACCTCGTCGCCCACAAAGATTCCGTTGCTGTTCTCGAAGTAGGCGACTACGTGCGTCCGACCGCCGCCGAGACCCGACTGCGTCAACACAACAGCGCCGCCGGCCAGCACGGCCACCAGGACAATAGCCAACCACCGGTTCAGGATTCGCTCGACAGTCATCTTCCCGCCCCCGATTCGGTATGTGCCCCTTCGGTCGCGGGTACTTCACCGGGCGCCGGCACGAAAACCGGGCTCGGCGTGGGTTCGGGAACCGACTCCGAACCAGCCGGGGCCTGCGCCGGCGGTCCCGGAGGCGGTCCGGCGCGCGGCGGCGCGGGCGGCGGTTCCCGATACGGGTAGCACCCGGTGCCCGGCAGCGCGCTGCCGGGCGAACCGCACAGCTGATCGTCGGGGTTACCGGTGATCGCATCCGGGAGATACAGCCGCGGCTCGCCCCCCTGGCCGGTCCGTGGATACGGTATCGGCAAGGCCGGGGTCCCCTGCTGGCCGATCTGTGGATCGGTGCGCTCGGACGGCAACAGGACATTCGGATCGAGACCCAGGTCGGAGAACGCCGAGTCGATATAGGGCTGAATGAACTGTCCCGGAACCAGATTCGCGACATAGGCTTTGAAGAACGGACCCGACGACAGCGACTCCCCCAATCCGATCGCATACCAGCTGAACCTCTTGAGGTACTCCTGCACCTCCGTCTTGCGATTGTCGAGGGTGGCCAGTACGCCATTCAGCTTGTCCAGCGCCGGCTTCAGGGTCTGCCCGTTGTCGGCAACGACTCCGCTGAGTTGCCGGCTGACATGAGAGATATTGGTCGAAATCTGGTCCAGCGCCGCACTTTCGCTGTTCAACTGGCTCAGCAGTTCGTTCGTGTCGTTGACCAGATGCACAATCTGGTCACTTCGCGCAGAAAGTACCGATGTCACCTTTCGGGCGTTGGAAAGCAGATTCCGGAGCTGGGCGTCACGTTTGTTGAGGACCTTGGAGAGGCGCCCTACACCGGCTACGGCGATCCTCAGATCCGGCGGGGTGTCCTGGAATGTCTGCGCCAGTGTCTGCAGCGAGTCGGACAACTGCTCGGTGTCGAGGCCGCTGATGGTCGCGGTCAGGTCTCCGAGCGCGTCGGGCAACTGGTAGGCGGGTGTGGTGCGCTGCAGCGGAATGGTCTCCGTCAGCCGGCCGTCACCGCGTGGGGTGACACCGAGCATCTTGGTGCCCAGCAGACTTTTTGTCTTCACCGCCGCCTCAGTTCGATCCCCGAGCCGGATCTTGCTGTCTACCTTGAACCTGACCAGCACCCGCCCTTCGTCAAGCGTGACGCTGTTGACGCTGCCGACACGCATTCCCGAAACCTGTACCTGGGCACCAGCGGTCAGGCCGCCCGCCTCGGCGAAGTACGCCGAGTAGGACTCAGCGGGCGAAACGAATGGAAGTTCGTCGTAGTACCAGGCGCCGACAGCGATGCCGGCCGTCAACACTGACCCGACGATTCCTATCGTCAGCAGATTGCGTTCTTGAAAGGGCTTCACTTCGGTGTGCACCTCCCCGAAGTCTGCTCGGCCACCTTCACGTACATCGGCTGACCGCCCTTGCCATTCAGTTTGAGGGCGACTTCACAGAAGTAGAACGTGAAGTAGTCGCCGTAAAGCGCCTGCCGGTTCAGGATGCGCAGGGCCGCAGGAAGATTCTCTAGCACCTGGTCGACGTACTGCTGATCGGCCAACACGGTGGCGGCAGTGCGATCCGCTTCCTGGACGGCCTTTTTCATGGGCGCACGCGACTGCTGCAACAGGTCGGCGATCGTGGACGTCGCCGCATTGATATGCGCTACACCGTTGCTGATGTCTTCCTTTCGGGCCGCCAGCTCACTCATCAGTTCCGACAGCGAATCAACTGCGGTCGCAAACTGGTCGCTTCGGTCTCCCAAGGACCCCAGGACGGTGCTCAAGTTGGCAATCACCTGACCTATCAGCACATCACGGTCGGCCAGCGTGGCGGTTAGGGCGGCCGTCTGGTTCAGAAACGAGCCAATGGTGACGCCTTGCCCTTGGAACGCCGCGATCAGTTGACCCGCCAATGCGTTGACCTGCTCAGGATCCAGGGCTCGAAACAGCGGCCGGAAACCGCCGATCAGGACGTCCAAGTCCAACGCGGGCTCGGTCCTGTCCACTGGGATGGTTGCGCCCGCACCCAATATCTTCATGCCACCGGCGCCCTCCTCGAGGGCAAGGTAGCGGCCGCCGATTACGTCTCCCCACCGGATCACTGCCCTACTGCCTTCCGTCAGCACGACCGAATCATCGGCGCTGAACTCGACTTCCACGTTCCCATCGCTTTTCAGCGAGATATTCCTGACCTTTCCGACCTCTACGCCGGCGATCCGCACGAAATTTCCGTTCGCCAATCCAGTAACGTCGAGGAACTCGGCCCTATAGTTGCGGGCCGTGTCGAACCGAAACTGCCCGAATATCGTCAGCAGGGCGAACAACCCCAGCATCGTGACAATCAAAAAGACACCGAGTCGCCACACGGTGTGTCGCAGATTGACTTTCATCGCGATCGACCCCTTCCTGACTGTCTCGTTCTTCCATCACGGCGGCACGGCGGCACAGCGGATCACGGTTCCGGCGGTGTGGGTGGTGGCGGCGCTGGAGGCACACCCGGAAACAGCGGCACACCTCCCGGCCCGTACTGCGGCGCTCCATACGGCGGTGTCCCGAATCCGAGTTCAGGCTGGGGTCCGACCGCCGGACCGGGCAGACACTGGCGGATGGCCGGCGGTAACGGCACGCCACGCGTGACGCGGAACCAGTCGGCATAACAGGACTGCCCGATTCCCGGGTTCGGCCGGACATCGAGTCCCGTGCCCCAACCGGTATTCGTGATCAAATGACGCACCGGGAAGTTGTCCGCCACGTCAGGCAGGGATCCGCAACCCGGCTTTCCGCCCGGGCCGCCTTTGGCGGCGTGAATCGGCAGATTATCCGGGTATTTGTAGATGTCGTCGCCCAGGAGCAACGCGACATCCACGATGAGCGATGAACCATTGGCGCCGCCCATGTAGTCGGCCAGTCCATAGTCGTCCAGGGCCGTCTTCGCCCCCACCAGAGTGCAGGTGAGTTGCGGGTTGTACTTCATCAGCAATGCCGTGGTCGGCTGGAGATCGTTGACCGACCGGACGAAATTCTCCCTGTTCGGGCCGATCAAACTTATCCCGCTGTTGGCGAACCCGGCGACCGTGAGCATCAGTGCATCGAGATCCCGCGAATTGTCGATGATCGTGGTGCTGGTGGTGCTCGCGGATGAAAAGATATTCACGATATTTTGGGCCGCGGCCTCGTAGGTATCGCTGGCGTCTTTCAATGCTCGCCAATCGTCGCGAATCGCCTTGCTGCGCGCGTTCAGTGCCACCAGCACGGTATTTGCACCGCTGATCGCCTCACCGATGCGCGCACCCTGTCCGCCCAGGCCCTCGCCAAGCGCCGAGAGGACGCCATTCAGCTCTGTCGGATCCACCTGCCGAATGACGCCGACCAGATTCTGGAAAACCGTGTTGACCTCAGTCGTCACATTGTCCGACCGGAGTACGAGACCGGTCGTCAGCGACTTGCTGCTCGGATCCACCGGGTAGACGAGCTCGACATACTTGGCGCCGAACGCAGTGGTAGCGGCGATTCGCGCCCCCACATTGGCGGGGATGAGAGCGACCTTGTCCGGATCGATTTCGAGTTTCAAGCTCGCCGGCTGCTTGCCGCCCGAGATCTGACCGACGCGGCCCACCTGGACACCGCGCAGCTTCACCTTGGCGCCTGTCTCCATGACCAGGCCGGTCCGATCCGACATCAGGGTCACCGGTACATAGGACCGGAATGATCGGTTGAACGATTGGCCCACCAGCCAGGCAGCCAACATCACGACGATGGTGAATATCAGTGTCCACCAACGCGGGTGAACACGCGTCCGTTCGTGCCCGATCTCCATTGCTACCCCGCCAGGTGGAAGTTGCCCGATTGGCCATAGACGGCCAATGTGATCGCCACTGTGACCAGCACTGCCGCGAGCACCGAGGCCCGCGTAGCCCTTCCCACCGCCTCGCCTACACCAGCGGGCCCGCCAGAAGCGGTGAACCCGTAGTAGGTGTGAATCACCATGATCACGACGCTGGCTATGGAAACCTGCGCGAACGACCAGATCAGGTCGGTGGGGCTCAAGAATGTATGGAAATAATGGTCATAAACGCCCGACGACTGCCCGTAGACCACCGTTGTCCCGAAACGAGCGGCGAAAAACGTCATGACCACGGCCACGCAGTAGAAGGGCACCACGACGACGAGGCCCGCCAATACCCTTGCCGATGCCAGGTACGCGATCGCCCGTACCCCGATTACCTCTAACGCATCGATCTCTTCATTGATCCGCATCGCTCCAAGCTGTGCCGTCGCACCGGCACCGATGGTCGCCGCTAAGGCGAATTCGGCGGTCAGCGGAGCAAGGATCCGAACGTTGAAGTAGGCCGATGCAAACCCGGTCAGTGCTTCCACGCCGATCTGACCGAGCTGACTGAAGCCCTGCGCTGCTATGAGCGCACCTGTGGACAGCGTCAAGATTGCGATGACCGCGACCGTTCCCCCGATCATCGCCAACGCACCCACACCCATACTCATCTGGGCGACGAGGCGGATCAACTCGACGCGATAGTAGAGAAACACCTCTCGGATGGACGTCAGCGTCTTCACGTGGAATTGGATCTGGCTGCCGATCCGATCCCAGCCGGCCACGCATTGGTTGATCTTCTGCTCAAAACCGGTAGACCTGAACTTCGCCACGCGGTTCATAGCGTCACTCGGAATCCGACAGCGGTGACCACCGTATTGATGACGAACAGTGCCAAGAACGAGAACACCACGGTTTCGTTCACCGCGTTACCGACTCCCGCGGGACCACCGCCGACGGAGATACCCATATAACACGCGATCAGGCCGGCGGTGAGACCGAACAGCGTGGCTTTGACCAGGCAAATGACCACATCGGCGAGCCCGGTGATCAAGGTGAGGCCGGCGACGAAGGCCCCGGGCGTGACGTGCTGGAAGTAGACCGAGAAGACGAACCCACCGGCCAGGCCGACCAACACCACAAGGGGGGACAACAGGAAGGCGACCAGGGTCGCTGCCAACACGCGCGGAACCACCAGCGCCTGAATGGGATCAATGCCCATCACCCGCAACGCGTCAAGTTCCTCGCGAATAGTGCGCGCCCCCAAGTCCGCGCACATCGCAGTTGCTCCCGCGCCCGCCACCACCAACACCGTGACGACAGGGCCGATCTGCAACACAGCACTAAGAGCTGCGCCGGTACCCGAGAAGTCCGCCGCCCCGAGTTCCGTCAACAAGATGTTGAACATGAAGACCGCCAGCACGGTGAACGGGATCGACAGGACCAGCGTCGGCACGAGTGAGACCCGTGCAACGAACCACGCCTGTGCCAAGAATTCTCGCCAGGCAAACGGTCCCCTGAACGTCTGAACGACAGTGTCGAGCGCCATCGCGAAGAATCCTCCGAGCGCCCGCATCGGCTTGCCGACGACCGCTACGTCACGCATCGCGCCTTCCCCACCGATCGGACGGGCTCGCCTGACGAGGTACCGCGCACACCACGGGTCGATCCATGAGGGAAATCCGCTTCGCCCAGGGCCGAGTCAGCCGTCTCGCAGGATTCGGAGCGTCCAAGCCACTTCCCCCAGCCGTCGGACTGCCTTTGCCGCTGCGGACCAGCGGCGCGGTTCAGCGTTCGAATCGAGATTAAACTATATTCCTGCAGGGTTGGCAAGGATCGCCAGATCCGCGATTAAAAATGTTGGGCGGCGTCGCTAGCGATATGCTTGTATAGCCTTGTATGCCAACGGTTCTCACTTTTCGCTATGCTTTCGCTCCGGCCACTCCGTCATCCGCTGTCGGTCAGACGGATCCATTCAAGGCCGCTAAAATCAAATTTAGACATGGGCGCACACAGCAACCGGGTCCGCGCGCCGCGGCGCGGGTATCGCCATCCCGTCGACGCCCTTGACAACTCACACCCAACCCGAGACAATTCATCAGACGATGAATTACCTGTCTTCCAACGCACGGAACCGGAGGGATTGCGATGCCCGGATATCTGGCCGCCCTGGCGCTCGCGCTGTGTCCTGTGCTCGTTGCCGCTCGCCTGATCATGCTGCGGCGCAGCGGAACCGACGCGCTGCACTTCGGGAATATCGACAAGAAGGACTTCTTGATCCCGCCCTTTGCGCTGATCTACTTCTACGTCATTTTTGCCGGTGCGTTCGGTTGGCCGCTGGTCGCCGCCGACCGGTTCTTCAACTCCGCTCCGATCGCCTGGGCCGGTGTCGCGCTCTGCTTCGGGGGCCTGCTGTTCGTCCTACTGAGCCTGCTGGCCTTCGGCACCAGCTTCCGCGTCGGTATCGACACCGATCACCCGGACAAGCTGGTGACCTCGGGTGTGTTCGCGATCAGCCGCAACCCCATCTACGTCGGATTCGCCCTGGTGTTACTCGGCCAGTTCCTGGTGTTTCCAACCTGGATCCCGTTGCTCTACCTGCTCGCCGCGACGTGGCTGTTCAACCGTCAGGTACTGCGGGAGGAAGCCTTCATGCGTGAGCACTACGGCCGCGAATATGCCGAGTATTGCGGCCGGGTTCGCCGGTACCTGTAGGCGCTCAGCTGTGGGCGAGAATCGCCGACAGCACCCGCTGCAGCTCGGTGTCGGTCTCAGCTCGGCTCAATCGGCCGCGGCGAGAAACTCCCGCGCCACCTCGACTACGCGCTCCCGGTCTCCGGCCACCAGCCCGATACGGGTCCGCCGATCCACGATGTCCTCCACGGTCAGTGCACCCTCGTGGCTGACCGCATACTCGAATTCGGCGCGGATCACGTCGATCCCGTCGACGACCGGATCTTGCGGCCGCCGGCAGGTGGCGGTGGCCAGCACGTTGGCCGCCTCCGCCCCGTAGCGCAGCACCAGCGACTCGGGCAGGTCGGCCGTCAGCGGCAGTTGCGATCCCGGGTTATCCGGCGCGCCGACGAGCGGCAGGTCGCGGGTACGGCAGGATGTGGCGCTCAGCGCCCGCAATCGCACCGCGCGATCCAGCACATCTTCGGCCATGTGCCGGTATTCGGTCAGTTTGCCGCCGATCACGCTGAGCACCCCGGACTCCGATTCGACGACGGCGTGGTTGCGCGAGACGTCGGCGGTGCGGCCCTCCCCCGTGTCGATGAGCGGCCGCAGACCCGCATAGGAGCCGATGACGTCACCGGCGCCCAGGGTGGTCCCCAGCGCGGTGTTGACGGTGTCGATCAGGAAGGACACCTCCGCCGAAGTGGGTTGTGGGACATCGGGAATCGGCCCCGGAGCCTCTTCGTCGGTGAGACCCAGATAGACCCGGCCGAGCTGTTCGGGCATGGCGAACACGAAACGGTTCAGCTCGCCCGGTATCGGCACGGTCAGCGCGGCGGTCGGGTTGCCGAAGGCCGCCGCGTCGAACACCAGGTGGGTGCCGCGACTCGGCCGCAGCCGCAGCGCCGGGTCGAGGTCGGCGGCCCACACCCCGGCCGCGCTGATGACGGCCCGCGCGGCGACGTCGAAGGACTCACCGGAACGCTGGTCGGTCAGGCGAACCGACTCGCCGGTGGCCTGCGAGGCGGCCACATAGCTCAGGATCGTCGCGCCGTGCTGGGCCGCGGTGCGGGCCACCGCCGTGACCAACCGGGCGTCGTCGATCAACTGTCCGTCGTAGGCCAGCAGCCCACCGTCCAGTCCGTCGCGGCGCACGGTCGGCGCCAAGTCGATGACCTGTTCGCGCGAGATCCGTTGCGAGCGCGGCAGTACCGTCGCCGGGGTGCCCGCCAGCCGGCGCAGGGCGTCACCGGCGAGAAACCCGGCGCGCACCAGGGCCCGGTCGCGCCCGCGCATCGAGCCCAGCAGCGGTACCAGCTGCGGCATCGCCCGCACCAGATGAGGTGCGTTGCGGGTCATCAGAATTCCGCGCTCGATCGCGCTGCGCCGCGCGATGCCGACGTTGCCGGTCGCCAGGTACCGCAGCCCGCCGTGCACCAGTTTGGAGCTCCACCGGCTGGTGCCAAACGCCAGGTCCTGCTTTTCGGCCAGCACCACCCGCAGGCCCCGGGTGGCGGCGTCCAGGGCGATTCCGGCGCCGGTGATCCCGCCGCCGACCACGACGACATCAACAGCCGGGCCCTCCGCCAGGGCCGTCAGCTCGGCGGTGCGGCGCGCGGCGTTGAGGGCCGCATTGGCTGTCACGACAGGTACCTGTTCAGCGTGTAGGACAGTTCGGCGGCCAGGGCATCCTCATCCAAGAGGGGCGCGACGATCTGGGCGGACTGGATCGCCGACTGGGTGATCAGCAGGCACATCGCGGCGAGCTGACGCGGGTCACCCGCCCGTACGCTGCCGGTCTTCTGGGCATCGGCCAGCTCGGCGGCCGCCAGGTCGATCAGCCGCTGTTGGCTGGCTCCCATGCGCTCGGCGATGTAGACCATCGCCAGGTCCGGTGCGTGATGCAGCACCTGCATGACCACCTCGTCGCGTCGCAGCCGTGCGGCCACCGCGACGATCCGCATCACCAGCGCCTCACGTCCGGTTCCGGGGCGCGCCAGGTCCGTCCAGGCCTCGGCGACCCGCGCGGTGAGCAGCGCGGCGATCACCGATCGACTGTCGGGCCAGCGCCGGTAGACGGTCGGACGGCTGACCCCGGCGCGGCGCGCGATCGCCGCCAAAGTCACCCGCTCAACGCCGAGCGCGAGCAGACAACTCGCCGCGGAGTCGAGGATCCGCTCCCCCACATCGAGCTGCTCATCATTACTAGTTGACAGCATATGTAATACTGTAACGCATGACTGCGCCCGATGCCCAGGATGCCCTCCTTCCCCCGATGAAGTGGAACGCCTGGGGCGACCCGTCGGCCGCCATACCGCTGTCCGACGGCATCCGCCAGCTGCTGAAGGCGGCGCTCGGCATCGAGGGAACCCCGGTCGCCGAAGTCGCCCCCGATCAGGTGCCGCTGCGCCCGTCGACGCTTACCGATACCCACCACCAGGCACTGGCCGCGATCGTCGGCGAGGAGTTCTGCCGGATCGATCAGGCCGGCCGGCTGTTGCGCGCCGGAGGCAAGTCCACCCTGGACCTGTTGCGGCGCAACGCCTCCGGGTCCCAGGATGCGCCCGATGCCGTGTTGTTGCCCGCGACCGACGACGAAGTCGCCGCGATCTTGAGCTACTGCACCCAACAGGGGATCGCGGTGGTGCCGTTCGGCGGCGGCACCAGCGTCGTCGGCGGCCTCGACCCGATCCGTGGCGACTTCGCCGCGGTGATCTCACTGGACTTGCGGCGCTTCGATGAACTGATCAGCCTCGACAAGATCTCCGGCGAAGCAGAATTCGGCGCCGGCGTCACCGGTCCCGACGCCGAACGCCTGCTCGGCGAGCACGGCTTCTCACTGGGTCACTTCCCGCAGAGCTTCCAGTTCGCCACCCTCGGCGGATTTGCCGCCACCCGGTCATCCGGCCAGGATTCGGCCGGTTACGGCCGATTCGACGACATGGTCCGCGGCCTGCGGACGATCACCCCGGCCGGCGTGCTGGATCTGGGCCGCGCCCCGGCCTCCGCCGCCGGCCCGGACCTACGTCAATTGCTGATCGGCTCAGAGGGCGTGTTCGGCGTCATCACCCGCGTCCGGGTGCGGGTGCACCCGGTGCCGGCGACCACCCGCTATGAGGCGTGGTCGTTCCCCGACTTCGCCACCGGCGCCGCGGCCCTGCGGGCGATCACCCAGACCGGCACCGGCCCCACCGTCGTCCGCCTCTCCGACGAAGCCGAGACCGGTGTCAACCTGGCGAGCACCGAGCAGATCGGCGAACAGCAGATTACCGGCGGCTGCCTGGCCATCACGCTGTTCGAAGGAACCGCCGAGCACACCGAGAGCCGGCACGCCGAAACCCGGGCGCTGCTTGCCGCCCAGGGCGGCACCTCGCTGGGCGAGCAACCGGCACGCGCCTGGGAACACGGCCGCTTCTCGGCGCCATACCTGCGGGATTCACTGCTGGCCGCCGGGGCGCTGTGCGAAACGCTGGAAACCGCCACGAGTTGGTCCAACCTGCCCACCCTCAAGGCCGCCGTCACCGAGGCATTGACCACCGCGCTCGCCGACAGCGGCACCCCGGCGTTGGTGATGTGCCACATCTCGCACGTCTACCCCACCGGCGCCTCGCTGTACTTCACCGTCGTCGCCGGCCAGCGCGGCAACCCGATCGAGCAGTGGCGGGCCGCCAAAACCGCTGCCAGCGAAGCGATCACGCGCACCGGCGGGACCATCACCCACCACCACGCCGTCGGCGCCGACCACCGGCCCTGGATGCGCGACGAGGTGGGCGAACTCGGTGTGCAGGTGCTGCGGGCGGTCAAAGCCACCCTGGACCCGGCCGGAATCCTCAATCCCGGCAAACTCATCCCGTGAACAAGCGGATCACGCTGCTGACCAACCCGGCGGCCGGGCACGGCAACGCCCGGCACGCCGCCGAGCGGGCACTCGCCCGTTTCCAGCAGCGCGGCGTCGACGTCAACCACATCGTCGGCGCCGATGCCCGGCACGCCCGGCAGTTGCTCGACGAGGCGCTGGCCGCGGGCACCGACGCGGTGGTGGTGGCCGGCGGCGATGGCGTCATCTCACTGGCGCTGCAGGCGCTGGCCCTCGGCGACGTACCGCTGGGCATCATCCCGGCCGGCACCGGCAACGATCACGCCCGCGAATACGGTTTGCCCACCGGTGATCCCGAGGCCGCCGCCGACGTCGTCGCCGACGGCTGGACCGAGACGGTCGATTTGGGCCGGATCGTCCCGGACGGTGCCGGGCCGTCTTGGTTCGGCACCGTGATGGCGGCCGGCTTCGATTCGCTGGTCAGCGACCGCGTCAACCGGATGCGGTGGCCGCATGGCCGGATGCGTTACAACGTGGCCATGGTGGCGGAGATCTCCAAGCTGCGGCTGCTGCCGTTCCGGCTGACCTTCGACGACGACGAGCCGCTCGACATCGATCTGACGCTGGCGGCCTTCGGCAACACCCGAAGCTATGGCGGCGGCATGCAGATCTGCCCGGGCGCCGATCATTCCGACGGCTTGCTGGACGTCACCATGGTGCACTCGGATTCGCGCACGAAGCTGATCCGGCTGTTCCCCACCGTGTTCAAGGGCACCCATGTGAGCCTGGACGAGGTGAGCACCCGGCGGGCCGCCTCAATTCGGGTGGAGTGCCCGGGCATCAACGCCTACGCCGACGGCGACTTCGTCGCCCCACTGCCGGTGACGGTATCGGCGGTGCCGGGCGCGCTGCAGATCCTGCGGCCCCAATAACGCCGAACAGACGTGAAAGCCCCCAATTACGTGCTCAAAAGGGGGCTTTCACGTCTGCTCGCGGAAGGAGAACTCAGCCCACGCCGCGGCTGAGCCAGGACACCTCGGCGCCGTCGCCGCCGTCGCGGAAGGCCTCCAGGGCCTCGTCCCAGGCGGTGCCCAGCACGGTTTCCAGGTCGGCGGCCAACGCGTCGGCGCCGGCCGCCATCATCGTGCGCAGGCGATTCTCGCCCACCATCACATCACCGTTGGCGCTCATCGCCCCGCTCCACAACCCCAGTTGCGGGGTGTGGCTGAACCGCTGGCCGTCGACCCCGGCGCTGGGGTCCTCGGTGACCTCGAAGCGCAGCACCGACCAGGAGCGCAGCGCGCTGGCCAGCCGGGCACCGGTGCCCACCGGCCCGACCCAGTTGACCACCGAGCGCAGCTGTCCGGGCATGGCCGGCTGCGGCGTCCAATTGAGCTTGGCCTGGGCATTCAGCGTCGAGGTCAGCGCCCACTCGACATGCGGGCACACCGCCGCGGGCGACGCGTGGATGTACACCACGCCGCTGGTCACGTCGGCGAATTGATTCGTCGCGCGCATCAGTTGCTCCTTCGGATCCACGAGGGACGTCTTCCCCAACGGCCTGGCGGAACCGAGCTGAGCAGTGATACTGCTGCATATTCTAGTGTCGTATGGGTCTATTGTGCCTTGTGAGACGCCTGTTGGCTAGTCCCGGGCGTACTCCGATACGACGGCGTCAGCCAGCTCGGGCCACCGGCCCGTCACCCAGTCGCCGAAGTCGCGGTCGGTGAGCACCACCAGCACCCGCTCGATCGCCGGATCTGCCCAGATCAGGGTACCTGACTGGCCGAAATGACCGTAGGTCCGAGGCGAGTTGGCCGCGCCGGTCCAGTGCGGCGACTTGCCGTCCCGGATCTCGAACCCCAGCCCCCAGTCGTTCGGCCGCTGCGGCCCATAACCGGGCAGCACGCCGTTCAGTCCCGGGAACTGCACGCTGGTGGCTTCGGCGTGCAGCTGCGGTGACACCGTGGCCGGTACCAGCAGGTCACCGGCGAAGGCGGCCAGGTCGGCGACGGTCGAGGTGACCCCGAAACCGGCCGCCGCGGCACCGCCGTCCAGCCGGCTGGCCGCCATCCCCAGCGGCTCGAACACCGCTTCGGCCAGGTAGCGGCCGAACTCGATGCCCGACGCGTCCTGCACCGCCGCCGCCAGTACCGCGAAGCCGTGGTTGGAGTAGACCCGCCGAGTGCCCGGCTTGGCCAGTACCCGGTCGCAGTCCGCCGAGAGCCCGGAGGCGTGCGCGAGCAGATGCCGCACCGTCGCCCCGGGCGGCCCGGCCGGCGTGTCCAGTTCGACGGCCCCCTCCTCGACCGCGACCTGCACCGCGCGGGCCACCAGTGGTTTGGTCACCGAGGCCAGATAGAACGGCCGCTCGGTGTCGCCGTGGGTGGCCAACACGCCTTGCGGGCCGATCACCGCGGCGGCCGCGTGACCGACCGGCCAGTCGTCGAGGGTAGCGAGGGCTCCGGGAGCGTCGAGGGCGGACATCGCAGGCCAGCCTAGAGCCTGCCGAGCCCGGCCTCCGCACGTATCGCGGCGCGAACCGCCTTGCGGTGACCGGTCGCGCTGCACCCGAACCAACGCCGGCAGGACCGGCTGAGCACGCTTTGTTCGGCGTAGCCGAGTTCACGGGTCAGGTGCGACAGGCTGATGTCGGTGTCGCGCAGGTAGCGGTCGGCGGCATCCCGGCGAACCCCGTCGACCAGGGCGGCGAACGTGGTCTGCTCGGCGGCCAGCCGCCGGTGTAACGCCTTGGGGTGCAAGCCCAGTTCGCCCGCGATCAGCTCCAGGGTCACCGTGCCGGTGGGCAGCAGCTGCCGGGTGATGGCGCGTACCGATGCGGCCAGGCCCGACGACTCGGCGGTGATGCCGCGCAGGTAATGCACCATGGCCTGATGGGCGTGGTCGTCGCGGTGCAGCGGGCGGTCCAGGTCGGCGGTGCGGAACGTGAAACCCGCGACCTGTTGGGCGAAGTACGGCCGACAGCCGAAGTAGGCCAGGTACTCGCGCACCGGGGTCAGCGGCTCGTGCGGAAGGTGCACCGACAGCGGCGCATACGGGGCGTCGAACATCATCCGCATGATGCCCAGCGACACCCCCAATGACAGCTCGGTGGTCTGCGGGTGCGGCGGCGACCGCTCGATGAGCACCTCGAAGGCGTAGAACGACTCGGTGCGCCTCGCACCCGGCTGGATCCGCGCCGAGATCGCGGGGCTGTAGGCCGACAGGAAGCGTTCCACGATCGCGAAGCCGGCACCGACGGTGGCGGCCGTGCGCGCCGCCACCCCCAGCGGCCCGAAGTTGCCGATGTCTTGGCGCAGCGCCAGCCGCCGCCCGAAATCCGGTGTGGCGGTCGCACTTGCCGCCCCTTCAACGGCCAGGATCACCGCGCGGTACGGCACGAACACCTCGTGTGTCCCGACCGCCGCGGGCGGCACCCCGGCAGCGGCGAGCAACTCGGCCGGATCACCGCCGAGTTCGCTGACCAGTTCCGGGTAACCGGACAGCGCCGTCCCGCGCACCACCGACATGTCCGCAACTGTCAAAGAAATGTCCGCTGTTGTCAAGACTTCGGGCCGGCCGAGGGCCATGCTGGGAACAGCATCCCGCTTGAAAGGACCTCCCCGTGAGCTTTGACACCGTGATCCGCGACGGCCGGTGGTTCGACGGCACCGGCGCCCCCTCGGCGATCCGCAACATCGGCATCCGCGACGGGCACGTCGCCGCCATCAGCGCCGAACCGCTCGACGAGACCGGCTGCCCCCAGGTGATCGACGCGGCGGGCAAATGGGTGCTGCCCGGCCTGATCGACATCCACACCCATTACGACGTCGAGATCCTCACCGCACCATCGCTCTCGGAATCCGTGCGCCACGGCGTGACCACCGTGCTGGTGGGCTCCTGTTCGCTGTCCACCATCCACGTCGACGGCCCGGATGCCGGCGACCTGTTCGGGCGGGTGGAGGCCATCCCGCGGCAGTACGTGGTCGACACGATCGACCGGTTCAAGACCTGGTCGAGTTGTGCGGACTACATCGCCAGCCTCGAGAAACTGCCGCTCGGCCCGAACGTGACTGCGTTCATCGGACATTCGGACATGCGCTCGGCGACCATGGGGCTGGACCGCGCCACCCGCTCCGATGTCCGGCCCACCGCGGCCGAACAGGCCCGGATGGAACAGATGCTCGACGAGGCATTGCAGGCGGGATTCGTCGGAATGTCTTCCCAGCAGCTGCTTTTCGACAAGATGGACGGCGACGTATGCCGGTCACGGACATTGCCGTCGACCTATGCCAAGGCGAAAGAACTGCGCCGGCTCAAGTCGAAGCTGCGCCGCAGCGGACGGATTCTGCAGGCCGGCCCCGACGTCAAGAACCCGTTCGACGTGATCTCGCAACTGGCGCAGGCCCTGGGGATCTTCCGCCGGCCGCTCAAGACCACGCTGCTGGCCGCCGCCGACGTCAAGAGCAACCGGCTGGCGATTCCGGCCATGGTCAAGGCGTCACGCATGCTGACCAAGCTGGGCGCCGATTTCCGCTGGCAGCACTTGCCGGTGCCGTTCGAGGTGTACGCCGACGGCATCGACCTGGTGATCTTCGAGGAGTTCGGCGCGGGCGCTGAAGCGCTGCATCTGCGGGAGTCGGTCGAGCGTGACGAGCTGATGCGCGACGAGTCCTACCGGCGGCGCTTCCGCAAGGACTACGCCAACAAGTACGGGCCCCGGGTCTGGCACCGCGACTTCTTCGACGCCGAGATCGTCGACTGCCCCGACGCCTCGGTGATCGGAAAGTCGTTCGGGCAGGTCGGGGTCGAGCGCGGCGGGGTGCATCCCGTCGACGCGTTCCTCGACCTGGTGCTCGAACACGGGACCGCGCTGCGCTGGCACACCACGATCTCCAACGACCGGCCCGAGGTGCTCAAGCAACTTGCCGCAGAACCCGGCATCCAGATGGGCTTCTCGGACGCGGGCGCGCACCTGCGCAACATGGCGTTCTACAACATGGGCCTGCGGCTGCTGCGCCACGTCGTCGACGCCCAACGAGCGGGGCAGGCGTTTCTGACCGTCGAGCAGGCGGTGCACCGGCTGACCGGCGAACTGGCCGACTGGTACCGGATCGACGCCGGCCATCTGCGGGTCGGCGACCGCGCCGACGTCGTGGTCGTCGACCCCGACCGCCTCGACGCCACGTTGGACGCCTACGCCGAGGAGTCTTTCGCGCAGTACGGCGGAATGTCACGCATGGTGAACCGCAATGACGACACCGTCGCGGCCGTGTTCATCTCGGGTCGCGCGGTGGTCTTGGACGGCCGGCCCACCGATGTGCTCGGCACGCAACGCACCGGCAGCTTCCTGCGCGCCGATACCCGCACCCCCGCAGTCGCCGCGCAAGCCACCGCGCCGGGCGCCGCCCCGGCCACCTATGGTTGAGCCCATGAGTCAGACGGTGCGCGCGGTGATCTCGCGGCAAAAGGGCAAGCCGGTCAAGGTGACCGACATCGTGATTCCCGATCCGGGGCCGAACGACGTCGTCGTCGCTGTCAGCGCCTGCGGGGTGTGCCACACCGATCTGACCTACCGCGACGGCGGCATCAACGACAGTTACCCGTTCCTGCTGGGCCATGAGGCCGCCGGCACCGTGGAGGCGGTCGGCTCGGCGGTGAGCGCGGTCGCTCCCGGCGACTTCGTGATCTTGAACTGGCGCGCGGTGTGCGGGCAGTGCCGGGCCTGCAAACGCGGCCGGCCGCACCTGTGCTTCGACACCTTCAACGCCTCGGTGCCGATGACGCTGACCGACGGCACCGAGCTCACCCCGGCACTGGGCATCGGCGCCTTCGCCGAGAAGACCCTGGTGCATGAAGGCCAGTGCACGAAAGTCGATCCGGCCGCCGATCCGGCGGTGGCCGGGTTGCTGGGTTGCGGAGTGATGGCCGGTCTGGGCGCGGCGGTCAACACCGGCGCGGTGACGCGCGATGACACCGTGGCCGTGATCGGTTGCGGCGGTGTGGGTGATGCCGCGATCGCCGGCGCTGCCCTGGTCGGTGCGAAGAAGATCATCGCCGTCGACACCGACGACACCAAGCTGGCCTGGGCCCGCGACTTCGGCGCCACCGACACCATCAACGCCCGCACCCAGGACCCGGTCGAGACCATCCAAGAGCTCACCGACGGCTTCGGCGCGAACGTGGTGATCGATGCGGTCGGGCGACCCGAGACCTGGAAGCAGGCGTTCTACGCCCGCGACCTGGCCGGAACCGTGGTGTTGGTCGGCGTCCCGACACCGGAGATGCGCCTGGAGATGCCGCTGATCGACTTCTTCTCGCACGGCGGGTCGCTGAAGTCGTCCTGGTACGGCGACTGCCTGCCCGAACGCGACTTCCCCACCCTGATCAGCCTGTACCTGCAGGGCCGGCTGCCGCTGGAGAGATTCGTCTCCGAACGCATCGGCCTCGACGACGTCGAGGAGGCATTCCACAAGATGCACGACGGCAAGGTGCTGCGCTCGGTGGTGGTGCTGTGAGCAGCCCGATCCAGCGTGTGGTCACCAGCGGCACCTTCGAACTCGACGGCGGCAGTTGGGAAGTCGACAACAACATCTGGATCGTCGGTGACGACTCCGAGGTGGTGGTCTTCGACGCCGCCCACGACGCGGCCCCGATCCTCGACGCGGTCGGCGGTCGCAAGGTGACGGCGGTGGTGTGTACGCACGGCCACAATGACCACATCACGGTGGCGCCGCAGCTCGGCGAAGCCCTCGATGCGCCGGTGCTGCTGCACCCGGCCGACGAGATGCTGTGGCGGATGACGCACCCGGACAAGAGCTTTGAGCCGATTTCGGAGAGCCAGACGCTGCAGGTGGCCGGTACCGAGATCCGGGCACTGCACACTCCGGGCCACTCGCCGGGCTCGGTATGCTGGTACGCACCGGATTTGGGCGCGGTGTTCAGCGGCGACACGCTGTTCTCCGGCGGCCCGGGAGCCACCGGACGCTCGTTCTCGGATTTCCCGACGATCCTGGCGTCGATCTCCGAGCAGCTCGGAAAACTGCCGGCCGACACCGTCGTCTACACCGGCCACGGCGACAGCACCCGTATCGGGGATGAGCTGGTGAACTACGACGAGTGGGTGGCGCGCGGCCACTGACGATGCACCGCGAGGAACGAGCGGTGCGGAGGAAGTGGCCAATCCAGCCCAGCCACTGACCCTCAGCGTTCGTTGAGGATTCGCCGCTTTTCGGCCTCGAACTCCGCCTGTGTCAACGCCCCGCAGTCGCGCAGTGCCGTAATGGTTTTGAGCTGCTCGATACGAACGCCCTCGCCATCGGGGATGAACTCCGCGCCGGCCGGCGCGGGGCTGCGACCACGGACCGGCCCGTACCGCGCTGCGATCAGGCCCACGATGCCGATCGCGAACACCACCGGGAACACCCACACCAGCGACCCGTAGGCACTGGGCGCCCCGAAAGCCAGTCGCGGAGCGATGAAGCCGCCGACCTGCCCGTCGGTGCTGATCTGATAGTCGCCCGCCGCCGCCACTCGCATCCGCCACAACCGCCGCCGGGCGTCGTTGTTGACCGTCGTGGTGCCACCGATGCTCTCGGTGAACTCCGGGTCGGCCACCCCGGCCGGCGGCTCGAGACGCAGGCTCAGCGGCGGGACCGGCAGGCCACCGCCGCTGGGACTGGAGATCACCCGGGTATGCAGGCTCACCGTCACCTCCCCGGCCGGCAGCCTGATAGTGCCGGTCCCCGGGATCGGCACCTCGCCGTAGGCGTTGTAGCGGTCGAGCACGAACACGTTGAGGACCAGCGCGCCCACGAAACCGACGACCCCGACCACTATCAGGGCCACCGAGACCAGGACCGCAAGCCGTCGGACCGGCCGTGCCGCGCTCATTCGGGCAGTGTGCCATGCCTGGCCCCGAGCCGATCCCGCCGGCGCCGGACCGGCTGCCGCCGCATTCGCTACCGTCGGAGGTATCGCCGAAACCGGTCGGAGGTGTCCATGCCAGAGTCGAGCATCGTCGTCCGCCCGGAGCCCGCCGGAACCCCCTCGCGGCGATTGCAAGCGGCCGGGTTGGGCCATGCCACCGCGGTGTTCGAGCAGCTGGCGGCGACGGTTCCGCTGCCTCCCGCGCCGCGTCCGATCGTCGTCGCCGACTACGGCGCCGCCACCGGCTACAACTCGCTGCTCCCCATCGGCGCCGCTATCGCGGCCTTCCGCCGGCGCACCCGGCCCGACCACGCCGTCCTGGTGACCCACACCGACCTGCCCGACAACGACTTCACCGCACTGTTCCGCACGCTGGCCGATGATCCGGATAGCTACACCCGCAAGGACGCGGCCAGCTTCCCGTCGGCGATAGGCCGCTCGTTCTACGCCCAGATCCTGCCGTCGCAAAGCGTCAACCTGGCCTGGACGTCCTGGGCGACGATGTGGCTGCGCCGGCCGGCAGCGGAACTGCCCGAATTCGACGATCACGTCCATGTCGAGCACAGCGACGACGCGGCCGCCCGGCAGGAGTACGCCCGTCGGGCCGCCCAGGACTGGCAGGACTTCCTGGCCTTCCGCGGAAGGGAACTGGCCCCGGGCGGCAAGCTGCTGGTATTGACCGCTGCGGTGGACGCGCAGGGCCGGTCGGGCTACCGGCCCGTGCTCGACGCGATCGTGGCGGTGCTCGACGAACTGGTCGGCGAGGGCTTCATGAGCCGCGACGAGGTCACCCACATGACCATCCCCGTGCTCGCGCGCAGCGAGAAGGAACTGCGCGCACCGTTCGCCCCCGCTGGAAGATTCGAAGCGCTGACGATCGAGCGGTTGGACGTGTTCGACGCCGAGGACCGGTTCTGGGACCGCTATCTGCTCGACGGCGACGCGGGCGCTCTCGGCGCCCAGTGGTCCGCCTTCACCAGCGCCGCGGTCTTTCCGGCCCTGGCGGCCGCTTTGGCCGGTGGGGCCGGCGACCCGCGGGCGGCCGAGTTCGTGCAGCGCCTGGAGGCCGGGGTCGCCGCTCGGCTGGCGAGCAGCCCACAACAGGTGCAGATTCCGCTGGCGCTGGTGGTGCTGGCCAAACGAGCGGCGTAACGCTACGGGCTAGCCGGGGTCTCGGGGTGCTCGGGAGCCGGGTACGCCGGGCCTGCCGGAGCCTCCGGAACCGCCGGCGCAGCAGGTGGAGTCGGCGCGGGGTGGGGCGCGAACGCCGGTGGCAGCTCAACGGTCGGCGACACGGTGGTCGTGGTGGCCGACACCGGCACACCGGAATCCGGTTCGCCATCGGCGGCGTGCCGCAGCACCAGCACGGCCACCGTGCCCAACAGCATGGCGACCAATGCGGCCACGATGACCACCGGAACCGGCCGCCGGTACCACTGGACGTCACCACGGCCGTCGATCTCGTCGGGCTCCGGCGCGGCCGGTTGGCGCGGCGATACCGGCGCCGGGCGGACCGGCGGCGGCGTGATCAGTGGTTTCAACGCCGCGTTCGGCGGAGTGTCTGCCGGCGGCGGTGGCTCCACCGGCGGCGCGGGGGGCTCGGGGAACGGTGGTGGCTCGGCCGGCAGCGGTGCTTTCTTCGGGGTGGCCACCACGTTGCCCGCGACGCTCAGCGCGGCACCGATGGCGGCCGTCAGCTGTGGCCGCGGCGAGCTGATGACAGGGGCCCCGAAGCGTTGCGACAGGCCGGTCGTGACGGTCGGCATGTTGGACCCGCCACCGACCGACACGATCGCCGACAGGTCGTCGGGCACAATATCGTTGTCGTCCAAGGTGTTCTGCAACACCGTGAAGAAGCCGTCGAGCGGCTGGCGCAGCGCTTCATCGAGTTCGGCGCGGGTCAGCCAGACGCCGCCGTGGAATCCCGCCAGCTCGGCGACCGTCTCGGTTGACAGTTGCTCCTTGGCGTCGCGGCACTGGCTGCGCAACCTGGTCAGCGACCCCACGGTCGGGGGTCCGTCGCCGTTGCCGCCCAGATCGGCCACCACATGGTCCAGCAGCGCCTGGTCGATCACATCACCGGAGAACGCGGTGACGCGGCGGGGTGCGCCGACCGGTTCGAAACCACGCCCGGCGTCGACCAGGCTGATGGTGGTTCCGCTGCCGCCGAAGTCGCACACCGCGATGGTGCCGTGGTCGGGCAGACCCGGATTGGACTGCAGGGCGGTCAGCACCGCCGTGGTGTCGGAGATCAGTGTCACCGGATGCTGCGCCCACTCCGAGACCCGGCCCAGCGCGGTGCGCAGCGCGCCGACGGCCTCCCGCGACCAGTGGGCGGGGTGACTGACCGCCACCGCGGGCGGTATCGGGCGCCCCTCGGTCGCGGCGTAGGCCAGTGCGTGCAGTCCGTCGCCGAGCAGTTGCTCGGCGCGGTGGGTGGACCCGTCGCCGGCCACCACCGGCCCGCCGCCGCCGACCCGGTCCACGAAATCGGTCACCACCAGGCCGCGTTCGTCGAGAGCGGCGTTGACCGCCGAATTCTCCGAGGGCATGCCGATCTGGGAGGGGCGGTCGCGGAACAGCGTCAGCACCGGCCGCCGGGTGATCGCACGATCGGCGGTGACCGCCGCCAGGGTGGTCGCTCCGACGGACATGCCCATCGCGGGGCCCGTGTCATGCGCCATGCTGTCCCGTCCACGATGTTTACCGGCGATCGAACGCACCGGATCGTAGGCAATTTTATCGAGGAGTGTCCTGTTTACCCGGCATTGCAGCGGCATTGGTGCGCCGAACGGCCCGCGACGGGCGTCGAACGCCTGAGAGCCGGCGCGCGCCGGTACCCGGTGGCGCCTCGCCCGGACCAGGGCAGCGGCGCCGGCCGGGCCGTCCGGGTGTGAGTTTGCTCCGGTGCCGCCACCGGGTGCTCGCCCCGACGACACCCGGCAGACACCTCACGGTAACCGCACGCTCACCGCAGCGGAACTCAGTCCAAATTCATATCTTCGATATGACCTGCACAGCGGCGCGTCGCACGATCGCTCGCGATTCATCGAATGCGTGAATTCCCACCACTATCTGCTTACGTCGCGCCACGACTTATGCCACCATGTACGGGTGAACACACGTCGGATTCTTCGCTCCCTCGGTGTGGTGCTAGCGCTGACCTGGCTGCTGCAGAGCACCGCCGTCACCCCTCCCTCAGCCTTCGCCGAACCCTGTCCCGACGTCCAAGTCTTGTTTGCTAGAGGCACCGACGAGGCCATCGGGGTCGGTGAGACCGGGCAAGCATTCGTCGACGCGCTGCGGCCCCGGATCGGCGAGCGTTCGATGGACGTCTACGCAGTCGACTACCCGGCCACCAACGACTGGCCGACCGGTATTCAGGGCATCCGCGACGCCACCGCCCACATCGAGGCCACCGCGGCGAATTGCCCCAAGACCAAGATGGTGCTCAGCGGCTTCTCGCAGGGCGCCGCGGTGATGGGATTCTCCACCGCCAATGCCATCCCCGACGGCGTCGTCGGCGTGGATGTACCACGGCCGATGGCCCCCGAGGTGGCCGACCACGTCGCGGCGGTGGTGCTCTTCGGCACGCCCAATGAGCGGGCGATGAACTTCCTGGGCCAGCCGCCTCTGGTCATCGGTCCCGCGTACGCCGCGAAGACCATCCAGCTGTGCGTGCCGGAAGACCCGGTCTGCTCCGAGGGAATGAATTTCTCGGCGCACTACCCGGGCGCCTACGACGGGATCGTCGAGGAAGGCGCCGCCTACGCGGCAAACCGGCTGTAACCACTGTGTTTGCCATGCAGCACCGCCGCGGTGGTTTGCTGTCGGGCCTGCGGGTCGCACCGAATTTCGACCCGCGGGCCCGTCGCGAGCCGGCGGCATG
>NZ_LZMF01000080.1:0-8885 GCF_001673565.1 Mycolicibacter sinensis | reverse complement strand
CGGCCGCGCGCCACGTCGCCGCAACCGCTGGTTCGACGGGTTCATGCGGCTGGCTCGCCGACCTGGCGCTGGCGCAGGCCTACTGCTCGGAGGCGTTCGTCTTCGTCGGCGCCACCAACATTCAGGTGCACGGCGGGATCGGGTTCACCTGGGAGCACCCCGCCCACCGGTATCTGCGCCGGGCGCGCGGCGATGCCCAGCTGTTCGGCAGCCCGTCCTGGCACCGCGAGCGCTACCTGCGTGAGATCGGAGCGTGAGATGACCGAAGACGCTGCCCTGCGCGCCGAGGTCCGCGACTGGCTGGCCGCGAACTGGTCACCCGAGGTCGACCGGGCGACCTTCGCTGCGGCCGTGTTCAAGGCCGGGTGGACGGCGCCGTCGTGGGAGCCGTCCTGCTACGGCCGTGGTCTGACCGACCGGCAATCACGTTTGGTGGCGGCCGAATTCGCGGCCGCCGGAGCCCCGGGTACCGGACACGACCGGGCCGACCTGTTCGCCTGCACCGTGCACGATTGCGGCTCCGAAGAGCAGAAGCGCAGGCTGCTGCCCCCGGCGTTGCGCGGGGAGAGCAAATGGTGCCTGCTCTACAGCGAGCCCGGCGCCGGGTCGGATCTAGCCGGCCTGCGCACCCGTGCCGAACGCGACGGCGACGACTGGATCGTCAACGGGCAGAAGGTGTGGACGTCTTTCGCGACCACCGCCGACTACGGCATGTTGGTGGCGCGCACCGACCCCGATGTGCCCAAGCACAACGGCATCACATTCTTCATGCTGCCGATGCGACGGCCCGGCGTGGAGATCCGCCCGATCCATCAGATCACCGGCGAATCGGAGTTCAACGAGGTATTCCTGACCGACGCCCGGGTGCCCGACGCGAACCGGATCGGTGAGCCGGGCGCCGGCTGGTCGGTGCTGCAGGTCGCATTGGGCTACGAGCGCCGGCTGATGGGCGACATCGCCCGCACCACCCGCAGCCGCCGCGACAAGTCCAGCGACCTGGTCGAATTGGCGCGCGACGCCGGCTGCCTCGGCGACTCCCACATCCGTCAGCAGATCGCCCGCGCGCATGCGCTGTCCACGGTGAACCGGTGGAATACCCAGCGGGCCAAGACCAGTCCCGACCGCGCCGAGGCCGCTACCCTGCTGGCGCTCGGCAAGATCGCGATGTCGCGGATTCTGCACGAGACGGCCCGGGTGGCGACCGAGATCGTCGGCGCCGAGGCCATGCTGAGCGGACCGGAGAATCCGGTCGGTGACGCCGTCACGTTCCGGGCGCTCAACGCCTACTTCACCTCCATCGGTGGCGGCACCGACCAGATTCAGCGCAACATCATCGGTGAGCGGGTGCTCGGCCTACCCAAGGAGCCGGATCCCTACCGGGATGCCCCGTTCCGCGACCTGCCGCACTAGAACTGCAGTGCGGTGAAGCGCCAGTCCAGCACCTGGCGATCCGACTCATCCCCGGCCGCATAGACCAGCGACCGCAAACTCAGGATGTTGTCGGCGGCCGATTCGACGTGCAGTTCGCTGTAAAGGGTGTCGCCTTCGTGGACCGGCCCGGTGTGATCGCAAGACTGCCAGCCCAGCACCGTGACCAGATTCGGCAGTAACCGGCAGGCCTGGGCCAGCGCCAACCCGATGGTGTGCCCGCCGTAGACCAGGCGCTGGCCCGCCACCCGCGAATCATGATGAGTGGCAGCGATATTGAGGGTCAGGCGGGCCAACTCGGGGGCCAAGCTGACCACGTCGCCGGTGCTGGTCAACACGGCCCCTGCCAAGCCGGGGTCGAAGTGCGGGCCGGGCACCCGCCGCCGGAACTCGTCGGCGTCCCAGTGCGCGGTGACATCCGGCGGTGCCGCGAGTCCGCTGCCGACGGCCGACAAGTCGTCGCGGTGCCCGGTGTTTTCGGCGCCGGGCGACAGCGGCAGCATCGCGCAGCGGTAGAAGTCGAGCACCAGCCGGTCGACCTGATCGATGGTGGTCACCCGCAGGGCCGCTAACCCGGTCGGTTCGCGGCCGGGTTTGACGGAGTTTTGCTTCAACCCGACCACTTCGGTGCGGGTGAACAGGGTGTCACCGATCACCGGGAAGTGAAAGAAAGCCAGACCCCGGTAGAACAGGTTGGCCTTGACCCGCCGGGTGGCAGGCGTCGACTGCCCGATCGCGACGTCGCACACCAACCCCGGGTGAGCCAGCGCCGCGGTCGCCCCGGTGACAACGTAGGACAGCTGAGTGTCCAGCGGCAGCCGCAACCGGTCGCCCAGGATCGCCTGGTGCAGCGCCGCGGCACCTGCAGTCAGCGTCATCGACGGAGCCGCGTCGAAGACCTGGCCGACATGGAGTTCGTCGAAGTAGGGCTCGCTGGTCATCTCAAAATCCTGACATACGGTGAACCGATGACGTCCCCGCTGAGCGACGAAGAGTCGATTCTGGTCGAGACCGTGCGCCAATTCATCGACCGGGAGGTCAAGCCGTCGGTCCGCGACGTCGAGCACGCCAACACCTACCCGGAGGCGTGGATCGAGCAGATGAAGCACCTGGGGATCTACGGCCTTGCCGTCCCCGAAGAATATGGCGGCACAACGGTGTCGATGCCGTGTTATGTGCTGGTCACGCAGGAACTGGCGCGTGGCTGGATGAGCCTGGCCGGGGCGATGGGCGGGCACACCGTCGTCGCCAAACTGCTGACCCTGTTCGGGACCGACGAACAGAAGCGCCGCTACCTGCCGGCCATGGCGACCGGGGAGCTGCGGGCCACCATGGCGCTGACCGAGCCGGGCGGCGGCAGCGACCTGCAGAACATGACGACCACCGCGGTATCTTCTCCGGCCGCCCCGGACTGCCTGGTGATCAACGGTTCCAAGACCTGGATCTCCAATGCCCGCTATTCGGGGTTGATCGCGCTGCTGGCCAAGACCGATCCGAAGGCCACCCCGCGGCACAGCGGGATCTCGGTGTTGTTGGTGGACAACCCGATTGCCGGGCTGACGGTCTCACGCGATCTGCCCAAGCTGGGATATAAGGGCGTCGAGAGCTGTGAACTCAGCTTCGACGGCTGCCGGGTGCCGGCCACCGCGGTGCTCGGCGGCGCGCCCGGCCACGGTTTCGCGCAGATGATGAAGGGCCTGGAGACCGGTCGCATTCAAGTTGCGGCCCGCGCGTTGGGGGTGGCCACCGCGGCGCTGGAGGACGCGCTAGCCTACGCCCAGCAACGGGAGAGCTTCGGCCAGCCGATCTGGAAGCATCAGAGCGTCGGCAACTATCTGGCCGACATGGCGACCAAGCTGACCGCCGCACGCCAGCTCACCCGCTACGCCGCCGAACGCTACGACAGCGGCCAGCGCTGCGACATGGAGGCCGGCATGGCCAAGCTGTTCGCCTCCGAGGTGGCCATGGAGATCGCGCTGAACGCGGTGCGCATCCACGGCGGGTACGGCTACTCGACCGAATACGATGTCGAGCGCTATTTCCGGGATGCCCCGCTGATGATCGTCGGCGAAGGCACCAACGAGATCCAGCGCAACGTTATTGCCGCGCAACTGGTTTCGCGCGGCGGGATCTAGCCCCGCCCGGCACGCCCAGCGAAGGCCCAACGAGAAACACCCCGCACGATTGTGCGGGGTGTTTCCCTTGCGCTGTCCGGACTACTACGGGAGGACGGTGCCGGGAGTGCCGGCGTCTCCTGCGCTACCGGCGTTGGGGCCGGTACCCGCGGCACCACCGGTGCCCGCGGTACCACCCGTGCTGCCGGTACCCGGGGTGTCACCCGCGCCGCCGTTGAGACCGTCGTCGCCCAGGTGCGGGGTGAGCACGTCGCCGCCGTTGCCGCCGTTACCGCCGTTACCGCCGGTAACGTCACCGGCGCCACCGGCGCCACCGTCGCCACCCGCACCACCGCGGACGTTGTCGATCGGGCCCGAGGAGGAGTCACCGGAGGTGGTGGCCCAGTTCGGGTCACCCCAGCGGATGTTGCTGCCCTCGCCGCCGTTACCACCGGCGCCACCGTCGCCGCCGACACCGCCGGAACCGTCGGTGTTCTCCAGGCCCGCGCCACCGGCGCCACCGTGGCCGCCGTTACCGCCGTGCGCACCGCCGGCCCTCAGGTCGCTGCCGCCGTCACCGCCGTTACCACCGGCACCGCCTGTGGCTCCGGAGCCACCTGCGCCGCCCGCACCACCGGTACCGGCAGAGCCCTGCGGCCCCATCGTGCCGGCGCCATCCGGACCCTCAACGGATGCGTTGTCGGTCGGGTCCGCGAGGTTGCCGCCCTTGCCGCCGTTGCCGCCGTTGCCGCCGTCACCGATCTGGCCGTCGCTACCGTTGGCCGCACCGGCACCCGCCGCACCGCCGTCGCCGCCGGCGCCACCGGTGCCGCCGTTGCCCGGCGGGTTGTACAGGCCGTGCACGGAGTCGGTGTCCTCGTGGATCCGGGTGCTGCCCTGACCACCGTCGCCACCGTCGGAGCCGGCACCGCCGACGCCGCCGTTGCCGCCGTTGCCGGCCACGCCGCCGCCGTTACCACCGGCGCCACCGTTACCACCGACCGCGCCGTTGCCACCACTGGTCGCCGGGACGGACGGGTTGATGGTGCCGCCACCGGCAGCAGTCGAGCCGTTGATGCCGTCCACACCGTGCGTGCCGGCCGACGCGTTACCGCCGTTACCGCCGTCACCGCCGTCGCCGTCGACACCGTCGGCACCTGCGTTGGCGCTGGCGCCACCGGCCGCACCGCCGGCAGCCGCAGCCCCGCCGTTACCGCCCTGGCCACCATCGCCACCGTTGGCACCGTTGGCGCCCAGGCCGTTCACCGCCAGGCCGTTGGCACCCGTACCGCCGTCGCCACCGAGGCCACCGTTACCGCCGAGACCACCGTCGCCGTCGACACCGACCGAGCCGTTGGCCGAACCGCCGATACCGGCCGCGCCACCGACGCCACCCTTGCCGCCGACAGCGCCGTCGCCACCGTTACCGCCGACCGCGCCGTTTCCGGAGCCGTTGTTGTCGAACGTCCCGGCGTCACCGGTTGCGCCGTTACCACCGTGGCCACCGCTACCGCCGACACCGCCAGCGCCACCGTTACCGCCGATACCGACGAAGGACGAGCCAGCGCCACCGGCGCCACCGTTACCCGCGACCCCACCGGCAATACCGTTGGTGCCGTTGCCGTCGGAGCCCGTGGAGCCGTTGGTGCCGGTCCAGCCGGCGCCACCGGCGCCACCGTTGCCGCCATTACCCCACGCGCCCATGCCGAAGAAGTCCTGGGCCTGACCGGACGAACCACCGGTACCGCCGTCGCCGGCAGCCAGCGTGGCGGTGCCGTTGCCCCCGGCGCCACCGTCGCCGCCGTTGCCCCACATCTCGCCGCCGTGGCCACCGTTGCCGCCGTCGGCACCCAGGCCACCGGCACCGCCGTCGCCGCCGTTGCCGATACCACCGGCGTGGCCGCCGTTACCGCCGGCCACCTCGTCGAGGTTGGACGACCAGCCGTTGCCGCCGTCGCCGAACCACAGGCCACCGGCCTGGCCGTCGACGCTCTCCGCGGTGCCGTCGGCGCCGTTGCAGATCATGCCGCAGAAGCCGTCGGTGAAGGGCGCGAACATCTGGTTGATCACGCCGTTGACGCTCGAGCCGAAGTCAGAGTTGATCCAGTCCTGCAACAAGCCATGCAACGGCAGATAGAAGCTGTCCTGCCACATCTGGGCGAAGTCGGCGTCGAACAGCCCACCGTCGGCAGCGCCCGGGATGCCCCACGCGGTGGCGTCGAACAGGTCGAAGTTGGACGTGGTGCTGCTGGCCCCAAGGCCGAAGAAATCCCAGAACGCGTCCAAGCCGAAGTCGTCGGCTTGTGCAGCCGGCGCGGCCGCCAGGGGAGCCATCCCGAATGTCAAGAACGCCCCAACCGAGGCTGCGGCCCCGATGGCGCGATCACGCCGCCGCGACCGCTTCTGCCAAGTCTGTGCGCCCTCGTTACCGCGCCGATCGTCTGCCATCGCTGGCGACCCCTTCCTCAATCCTCGCCGAACCTAGCGTGTCCCTTAATGAATCCTGAGCCCCTGTCGGGCGGGTGCTGACGTTAGCGTCAATTCGGCCGGGTGTCCATTTTAGAGAACCGTTCGCTCGGAAAAAGGTCTCTTGTTCATGTTTAGCTTCCGTCACCTCGAGAACGGGCTGTGCTTCACGGGACGCCCGGCGCATTGCCGGCCACTTGGCCTGCTCGGTCGGCGGTGCATCCCGCGAGCAGACCGGCAGGCACCGCCACAAGTCCCGGTTGCGGCCTGCCAAGCGGTCCGGCCCTACCAGCCGGCGGCGGGCGGAGGGACCATCGAGGTATGGACACCTATTCCTGGGCCGTGGTCGGAGCAGGTCCGGCCGGCATCGCCGCGGTGGGACGGCTGCTCGACCATGGCATTGCTGGGAATGAGATCGCTTGGATAGACCCGGATTTCGAGGCAGGCGATGTCGGCGGCAAATGGCGCGCGGTCTCCAGTAACACCAAGGTCGGGCTGTTCCTGGACTACTTGAACGCGTCTCCATCGTTTCGCTTCGACGAGGCGCCGGCGTTCGAGCTCACTACCCTCGACCCGGAACAGACCTGTGCGCTCGGCATGGTCGCCGATCCCCTGGTCTGGGTGACCCAGCGGCTCTGCGAGCGCGTTGTTCCGTTGCGAACGGTGGCGACGGAACTCACGCTGCAGGACCGGCGTTGGACCGTGCACACCGAAGGCGGAAAGCTCAGCTCGACGAACGTGATCCTTGCAATCGGGTCGGT
The DNA here is from genome assembly GCF_001673565.1 of Mycolicibacter sinensis. GTDB lineage: Bacteria > Actinomycetota > Actinomycetes > Mycobacteriales > Mycobacteriaceae > Mycobacterium > Mycobacterium sinense_C. The sequence goes on along the minus strand of NZ_LZMF01000080.1, from coordinate 2,116 downwards.
TCCCAAGAGGCTCAGCTATCCCGGACTCGAGGAGATCCCGCTCGAGGTGGCACTGGATCCCGGCAAACTTTCGCAGCTGGCCCTCGACGGTGCGACCGTCGCCGTATTCGGCTCGTCGCACTCGTCGATGATCGCCCTACCGAACCTGCTGCAGACCCCGGTACGGAAGGTGAACAATTTCTACCGGAACCCCCTCAAATACGCGGTGTACCTGAAGGATTGGATTCTCTTCGACGACACCGGACTCAAAGGGGAGGCCGCCCGGTGGGCTCGGGAGAACATCGACGGGACCCATCCGCCGCGCCTGCACAGGTGCTGGGTGGACGGTCCCGAGTTCAGCGAACGCCTCCAGGAATGCAGCCACGTCGTCTACACCGTGGGGTTCGAGCGCAGACAGCTTCCGCTGACGCCGCAATGGGGCCCACTGACTTACGACGACAGCAACGGAATCTTGGCGCCCGGGCTGTTCGGGATCGGCATCGCGTTTCCCGAATACCGGATAAACCCGTTGGGATCCGGAGAGTACCGGGTCGGCTTGTACAAGTTCATGCAGTTGCTCGACGACGCTCTGCCGCTGTGGCTGCGCTACAGCACGTGATCACACGGAGTACTTCGCCACCAGCTCGTTCTTGTACAGCTTGCCGGTGTCGGTGCGCGGCAGTTGCGCCTCGAAGGAGATCGAACGCGGACACTTGTAGTGCGCCATCCGATCCCGCAGCCAGGCCGACAGCTCGTCGGCGAAGTCGTCGGTGGCGTCGGACGGATCGACGGTCTGCACCACCGCTTTGACGCGCTGCCCCATCTCGTTGTCAGGAATCCCGAACACCGCCGCGTCCATCACCTTCGGGTGGGTGATCAACAGGTTCTCGGCTTCCTGCGGGTAGATGTTCACACCGCCCGAGATGATCATGTGGTGGCGGCGGTCGGTGAGGTACAGATAGCCGTCCTCGTCGAGGTAGCCGATGTCGCCGACGGTGGCCCACCCGCGGCTGTCGCGCGAATTGGCCGTCTTGTCCGGGTCATTGAGATATTCGAAGGCGTTGCCGCCCTCGAAGTAGATCTCGCCGGGCCGGCCGGCGGGCAGTTCGTTGCCGTCCTCGTCGAGGATGTGCACCCCGCCCATCATCGGCTTGCCGACCGAGCCCGGACGGGCCAGCCACTCCTCGGCGCTGATCAACGTCGAGCCGTGCGCCTCCGAGGAGGCGTAATATTCGTCGACGATCGGCCCCCACCAGTCGATCATCTGCTTCTTGATCTCGACCGGACACGGTGCCGCGGCGTGCATCACCCGTCGCAGGCTGGAGACGTCGTAGGAATTCCGGGCCGCCTCAGGCAGTTTCAGCATCCGGGTGAAATGAGCGGGCACGAACTGGGCGTGGGTGACCCGATAGCGCTGGATCGCGTCGAGGCAGCCCTCCGGATCGAACTTCTCCAGCACCACCGTGGTGATGCCGGCGGCCTGCACTTGCATCGACCACACCGAGGGGGCGGTGTGATACAGCGGCGCCGGGCTCAGGTAGACCGAGTCGGGCGTCATCCAGACCGCCACCAGCATCGACATCAGGCCCGGCGCCTCCGACGGCGGTAGGTGCGGCAGTGCGCGTTTGATGCCCTTGGGCCGGCCGGTGGTGCCGGACGAATACTGCAGCAGGTCGCCCTCGATCTCGTCGTCGATGGGCGTATCGGGTTGATCGGCAACGCATTCGGGGTAACGCTGCCAGCCCGGCAAGTCGTTATCTGCGATCAGCAGCAGGTCGGGAAGGCCTTGCGGGAGATGCTCGGCCAAGTTCTCACACGTCTTGCGCAACGCGGCAGATCCGATGACACCCTTGGCGGAGCTGTTGTCGATGATGTAGGCGGCCTCGGCCGCGGTCAGGTGGGTGTTGATCGGTACGTAGTACAAGCCGCTGCGGCGCGCCGCCCACATGACCGCGTGCATGTGCTCGTTGTTCTCCATGAGGATCGCTACGGTGTCGCCCTCGACGAGGCCGGCGCGGCGGAAGAAGTGCGCCAACCGGTTGGCGCGGGCCTCGAGATCGTCGAAGGTGATGACGATGCCCGACGGGTGCAAGATGATGGCCGGCTTGCCGGCGCCGACGTGTTCCCGAATCTGCAT
>NZ_LZMF01000079.1:0-18592 GCF_001673565.1 Mycolicibacter sinensis | reverse complement strand
GTGCGGTGCTGCCGGGTTACGGGTGGATCTTCCCGCTGGGCAATGGCGAGGTGAACATCGGCGTCGGCGCGCTGGCCACCGTCAAACGGCCCGCCGACGTGGCGCTGCGGCCGCTGATGTCCTACTACGCCGACCTGCGCCGCGACGAATGGGGATTCGAGGGCCCGGTGCGTGCCCCGGCCAGCGCGCTGCTGCCGATGGGCGGCGCGGTCTCCGGGGTGGCCGGGCCGAATTGGATGCTGATCGGCGACGCCGCGGCCTGCGTCAACCCGCTCAACGGCGAGGGCATCGACTACGGCCTGGAGACCGGCCTGCTGGCCGCCGGCATGTTGGACTGCCCGGATCTGACCCACGCCTGGCCGGAGTTGCTGGCCGGCCGCTACGCCCGCGGGTTCTCGGTGGCGCGTCGGTTGGCGCTGCTGCTGACGTTCCCGAAGTTCCTGCCGGCCACCGGCCCGGTGGCGATGCGCTCGACGATGTTGATGCGAGTGGCGGTGCGGGTGATGGCCAATCTGGTCACCGACGACGACGCCGATCTGGTGGCGCGGGCTTGGCGCGGCGGGGGGCGGATGTCGCGGCTGATCGACCGTCGCCGCCCGTTCAGCTAGCTTTCGCCGAGCAGACACGAACGCCCCCTAAAACGCGCTGATTAGGGGGCGTTCGTGTCTGTTCGCGCGGCATCAGGGCCATTGACACATATCAGCCTGGTTGATATACCGGAGTGATGAGTGAATCATTGGATCTTCAGTTCGACGCCGCTTACCGTGGCGAATCCGAGCAAATGGGCTTGGGCGCCAAACCGCCGTGGAGCATCGGGGAACCCCAACCCGAGCTGGCCACCCTGATCGCCGAAGGCAAGTTCCACGGCGACGTCCTCGACGTCGGCTGCGGCGAGGCCGCCATCTCGCTGTATCTGGCCGAACGGGGACACACCACAGTCGGCCTCGACATGTCACCCACCGCCATCGACCTGGCCCGCGCCGAAGCCGCCAAACGCGGCCTGACCAACGCCAGCTTCGAGGTCGCCGACATCAGCGCGTTCACCGGTTATGACGGCCGGTTCGGCACCATCGTCGACAGCACGCTGTTCCACTCCATCCCGGTGGAGGCCCGCGAGGGCTACCAGCAGTCGATCGTGCGCGCCGCCGCGCCGGGGGCGTCGTACTTCGTGCTGGTCTTCGACAAGGCCGCGATCCCGGAGGGGCCGCCGTTCGCGGTGACCGAGGATGAACTGCGCGACGTGGTCTCGAAGTACTGGGTGATCGACGAGATCAAGCCGGCCCGGTTGCACGCGGTGTTCCCCGCAGACTTCCCCGGCTTCGGTGGCGTCGGACTGCGCGACGAGGCGAACGGCCGCAAATCGGCTGCGGGCTGGCTGCTCTCGGCGCACCTGGGCTGACCGGGAACACGGCCATGACCACGACGAAGCCGCCGCGCTGGCTCAAACCGGTCAACAAGGTGATGATCGGCCTGCAGAAGCTGGGCATTCCGACCGGTCCGCCGATGGTGCTGACGGTGCCGGGCCGCAAGTCCGGTCAGCCGCGCAGCACCCCGATGACGCCGTTCACCCACGACGGGCAGCTCTACACCGTGGCGGGGTTCCCGAACGCCGACTGGGCGCTCAATGCCCGGGCGGCCGGTTCGGGCACCCTGAGCCACGGCCGCAAGAGGCGGCCGGTGCGCATCGTCGAGCTGTCAGCCGAGGCGGCCCGCCCGGTGCTGCGGGCGTTTCCGGTGCAGGTGCCCGTCGGCGTCCGCTTCCTCAAACAGGCCGGCCTGGTCGAAAGCGGCACGCCCGACGAGGTCGAGGCGCTCGCCGGGCGCATCTCGGTCTTCCGGTTCGACCCGGCGACTTAACCCGCGAGCAGACGCGTAGGCCCCCAAAACGAGCGCTTTTTGGGGGCCTACGCGTCTGCTCAACCGGGCTTGATCGCCGAGTGCAGGGCGACGATGCCGCCGGTGAGGTTGCGCCAGCTCACCTGCGACCAGCCCGCCGCGCCGATCCGCTCGGCCAGCGCGGCCTGATCCGGCCAGGCACGAATCGACTCGGCCAGATAGACGTACGCCTCCGGATTCGACGACACCGCGCGCGCCACCGCCGGCAGCGCCCGCATCAGGTACTCCTTGTAGGCGGTAGCGAACACCGGGACGGTCGGGGTGGAGAACTCGCAAACCACCAGCCGCCCACCGGGTTTGGTCACCCGGGCCATCTCGCGCAGCCCCGCCACATGGTCGACGACGTTGCGCAGCCCGAAGCTGATCGTCACCGCGTCGAACACGCGATCGTCGAAGGGCAGCTTGGTGGCGTCTCCGGCGACCTTGGGCACATCGCGCTTGTGACCGGCAGCCAGCATGCCGACCGAGAAGTCCGCCGCCACGCACCATGCGCCGGATTTCGCCAGCTCGACGGTGGACACCGCGGTTCCGGCGGCCAGATCGAGCACCTTCTCCCCCGGCCGCAACCCGAGAGCTTTGCGGGTGGCCCGCCGCCAGGCGCGATCGCGGCCCAGCGACATCACGGTGTTGGTCAGGTCGTAGCGGCGCGCGACGCCGTCGAACATCGATGCCACCGCGTGGGGGTCTTTGTCCAGGCTCGCGCGGCTCACGGTGTCGACGCTACCCGGTCCGATAGGGTGGGTGGAATGCGGTCTTGGCTGGGCATATTGGCAGCACTGGTGATGTTCGGCGCGGCGTTGGCGGGTCCCGCGGCGGCAGACCCCGGCGCGCCGGGCACCGCCCTGGCCCCCGACCACTTCGGGGTGCTGGCCGGCTCGGCCGATGCCCCGGTACAGCTGGAGATCTACTGCGACCCGCAGTGCTCGGAGTGCGCGAAGTTCGAGGCAGCATCCGGCGAGGCCCTGGGCCGGCACCTGGCCGCCGGGGACGTCGCGGTGACCTACCGCTGGATGACGTTTCTGGACGCCCGCCGCGGCAACGACACCTCCGCCCGCGTCGGCAACGCGCTGATGGCAGCCGCCGATCCGGCCACCCCGGCGGCGGCCTACCAGACGTTCGTCACCGAGCTGTACCGCAAGGGCGCGACGCCGAACCTCGAGGACATCGCGACCACCGCACGGGAGGCGGGCCTGCCCGCGCACGTGGTGGATCGGATCGCGGAGGGGCAGCCGGCCGTCGAGCCGACGTCGATGAACGCCTTCAACCGGGTGCAGCTGCTGGCGGCCAACCCGGAAAGCCCGGGCACCCCAACGGTTTACGATCTTGGCACCCGAACTGTCGTCGACACCGATGACGCCGGGTGGCTGGACCGGCTGGTGCAGGAGCGCTAGCGGCGCTTCGGCTCGCAGGTGGCGAACAGTGCGTCAGCCGCCAGCCCAGCGCCGTTCGACGACGGCCAATCCCGCCAGCGCCGCGGCCCCGACCAGCAAGGCGATCACCACGATCGAGCCGGCCGGGATGATCGCCAGTACCGCGGTGCGGTGCTGCACGCGCACCAGGTCGGGGTCGGCCTTGTCGTATTCGACGTAAATGCGCATCCCGGTTGCCAATTCGGAGGGATAGAGCACCCCGAGCTCAGGGCGGTAGGTGATCCGCTCCGGGGTGACGAACTCGATGGTGGAGCGCCGGAAGCCCGCGTTGAGGACTTCGGCCTCGGCCACACCCATGTCCCGTTCGATGGCGATGTCGTTGCGCCAGGCCCCGGCCACCAACAGCAGCGACTGCAGGGTCACCACGACGACCATGATCAGCACACCAGTTCGGGCCCAGCGCAGCACCCGTCCGGCAGTGCTATCCGGCGCGACGGCACCCGTACCGTGCGTCAGTCTGCGCAGCGCCGATTTCAACGACATGCAGCGCGGCAATCTCACAGTGCGGCCTTGATCGCGGCGTGCAGTGCGCGCAGCGAGGACCGGTCCGCCTTGACCTCGAGCACCCGCATGCCGCCGGCGGGTTCGGCGAGGGCGGCGGGCAGCGCGTCGACCTCGATCTGCCGGGACTCGACGTGATAAGCGCGGCACAGCGCGCCGACGTCGACATCGTGCGGGGTGCCGAAGATCCGCGACGACACGTCGGCGAAGCGTGGGTCGCCCTGCTCGAGCAGCTCGAAGATCCCGCCGCCGTTGTCGTTGGACACCACGATGGTCAGCTGCCGCGGTGTCGGCTCGGTCGGCCCAATCAGCAGCCCGGAGCTGTCGTGCACGAAGGTCAGATCCCCGATCAATGCGATGGTGCGGCCGGGATCGGACCCGCCCTGTGCTCGTTCGAAGGCCAGCGCGGCACCGATCGCGGTGGAGACCGTGCCGTCGATGCCGGCGACCCCGCGGTTGGACCGCACGGTGACACCCTCCGGATTCAGCCCCACCAGCGCGGCGTCCCGCACCGGGTTGGAGGCGCCCAGTACCAGCTGATCACCGGGGCGCAGCGCGTCGGCGACGGCCGCGGCCACGTGCAGGCCGGTGGTGAGCGGGTGCGCCGCCAGCTGCTCGCGCACCGCGGCGTTGGTGCTGCGGTTCAGCTCCGCGCAGCGGCGCAACCAGGCGGCGTCGGGTGACCCCGAGGTGACCGCCCGGGTGCCGGTGGCCTGCGAGTTTCCCGACACGTCGGGCCAGCGCGGCCCGGTGGTCAGCGCGAACACCGGCACCGTGGGGTCGGCCAGCAGCGCCGATACCGGGCGGTGCAGGGTCGGTCGGCCGGCCATGATGACCTGCTGCGGGCGCAGCAGCGGCAACGCCAGCGGGTGCAGGGGGTTCTGCGGCACCGGCGCCGTGGGTTCGGCGACCGTGGGCAGCGCCGCCAGGTTGGGGTGCACACCGGCGCCGTGCCCGGCGATCACCACGGTGTCCGGGGTCAGGTCGATATCGAGGGGCTGATCGAAGCTGACCGGCGGGGTGTAGGTCCAGGGTCGGCCGCCCGGACGGCCCGGCGGCAACGCACCGGGGTCATCGGCTTCCGGCACCAGCGGCTCGCGCAGCGGAATGTCGAACTGCACGGGCCCGGCGTTGGCGGTGCGGGACCCGTTGGCGGCCACCAATACTCGGCACACCGCTGAGCGCCAGGTGGCATTGAGGGCGTCCATTCGCTCGGGGGCGTCCTCGGCCAAGCCCAGGCTGATGGTGGCGCGCACCTGGGTGCCGAAGTAGCCGAGCTGCTCCATGGTCTGGTTGGCGCCGGTGCCGAGCAGCTCATAGGGCCGGTTGGCGGACAGCACGATCAGCGGCACCCGCGCGTAGTTGGCCTCCACCACCGCGGGCCCCAGGTTGGCCACCGCGGTGCCGGAGGTCATCGCCACGCACACCGGCGCGCCGGCACTCACCGCCAAGCCGATCGCCAGATACCCCGCAGTGCGTTCGTCGATGCGCACGTGCAGGCGCAGCCGGCCGGCCCGGTCGGCGTCGTGCAGCGCGAACGCCAGCGGCGCGTTGCGCGAACCCGGGCACAGCACCACGTCGCGGACGCCGCCGCGAATCAGCTCGTCGACGACGATGCGGGCCTGTGCCGTCGAGGGGTTGGTCATTGGTATCAGGTTAGTCGTGTGCCGGCGGCGGAGGCGCCCAGCGGAACGGCTTGCCGTCGACCTCGGCGAGGAACTCCAGCGCGGCCTTGTTGACCGCCTCGGGTTTCTCGATGAACCCCAGGTGGCCGGCGTCGGGGATCTCCAAGTACCGCGCACCCGGAATCGCGTCGGCGACCTCGCGGCTCAGGTGCGCCGGGATGACGACGTCGTCGCCGAACCCGATCACCAGCACCGGCTGGGTGATGTTGGCGTAGGCGGGAAGCCGGTTGGTCAGCGGCGCCACATCGAGCTGACGACGCAGCCCCGGGGTGTTCTTGACCGGCCACATGGTGAACATCGCGATCCAGTCCTTGATCGCAGCGTCGTCGCTGAGAGTTTTCGGCGAAAAGCTTTCCAGCAGACGTATTTTGGCTTCGTATTCGGCAGGAAGCTCGAGGCCCGACTCGGCCCGCTTCACTTCGGCCTGGTAGAAGAAGTCCCGCGCGCAGTCATGGCGCCCGCGGGTGGCCATCAGCACCGCCGAGCGCACCAGCTCGGGCCGCGCCAGCATCAGTTCCTGGGCGATGAAGGCGCCCATCGACACCGCGACGATCCGCACCGGGGCGACGCCCAGGGTTTCGATCAGCTGGGCGGTGTCGGCCACCATGGTTTCGGTGGTGAACCCGGAGGCGTTCTCGGTGGCGCCGATACCACGGTTGTCGAAGGTGATCGGGCGGTAGCGGGCGAGCTGGAAGTCACGTACCTGGTGCAGATGCCAGCCGCGGCCCGCACCACCACGCCCTGCGATGAACAAAACCGGATCGCCATCCTGATTACGGTCGTCGTAAGCAAGGTTGGTCACGGGTTTGAAGGTACGCGACCCGCCGACGCCCTATGGTGTCAGCATCGCAACTGCGCAGCTGGGGACGGTGATGCGGAGACGGACCGCAGGGGTGGCTTGCACGCTGGTGCTGGCCTGCGCCGTGCTGGCCGGATGTTCCAGGGTGACCGGCGGCCTGGCCGTGCCGGCCGACCACAACGGGCCCCGGACGGTCGCAGCGTCGATGCTGGCGGATCTGCTGTTGGAGGCCTCCACCGTCAGCGACATCATGGGCGCCTCCGGAATGCGGGTCGAGGACTCCCGCTCGCGAATGTTCGACTCCGCCCGGCAATTTCCCGACCACGAGTGCATGCCCGCCTGGATGCCCGTCGAGCAGTCGGTCTACGCCGGCACCAATTGGACCGCCACCGTCGTCCAGACCCTGTCCGAAGCCGCTCTGGACCACTTCGTCATCCAGGCGGCGACGACGTTCGTCAACCGCGGCGATGCCCAGAACTTCTTCGACGCGACCGCCCGGCGCTGGTCGCCGTGCGGTGAGCGGTCTTTCACGACCACCAAGGACGGCTATCGCGATACGCCCTGGACGTTCGACATCGTCGCCGACATCGACTCCACGGTCTGGATGACCCAGCACCAGGACAACACCGCGGGCTGGTCGTGTCAGCGGGCGCTGCGGGTGGCCAACAACGTCGCCATCGATGTGTTGGCGTGCAAGCTCTACGTCAGTGATGAGGCGGTCACGATCGCGAACGGGATCGACGCGCGGCTGCCCAGCGTGTGAGGGTCAGAGCCTCTTGAGCTCCCGAATGATCTTGAAGAACGGTCGCTGACTGGCCAGGCCGTTGCGCAGGCTGCGCTGCAGAATGCTGACGTGTGCCACCACCAGGTAGCGCACCCCGCAGTCCCGCCATACCGCAGCCTGTTCGAGGACCTGGCCGGGGGTGCCGACGAGCATCGTGTCGCGCACCAGTTGCGGGGTGATGCCCTTGATGTGCGAGAGCGCGGTCTGCTCATCCCAGTCGTGCGGCAACAAGTCCTGTCCGCCGGTGAAGCCGACCCCCAGCGGGTGCTGCATCCCGTGCCGAGCGAAGAACTCGTCGTTTGCGTTGAGTGCCCAGCATTTCATGATTTCGGATTCCAGCGCCTCATCGATTTCCGTCGTGCTGCGGCCGGTGACAACCGGGATCCACAACGCGGGCACGATCGACTTCGGATCACGCCCCGCATCAGAGGCCGCAGCGCGAACCGCCTCCAGCCGGTTGGCATACTCCTGCGGTGCCTGCAGCGAGGCGGGGAAAAACCCGTCGCCGTAGCGGCCGACAGTGCGCAACATGCGGGGACCGTGCGCGGCGATCCAGATCGGCGGCCACTTACCGCGGTAGGGCGGCAGGTCGAAGAGCGCATTACGCAACGGGAAGTACGGTGAATCTCGGTTGACCAGTTCGCCTTTGGAGTTCCACAACGCGCGGATCGTCGCGACCGCCTCCTCGAACCGGGCGACCGGCTTGGACCACTCCACCCCGTAGGGCTCGTTGCCTTCCCGCTCGCCGGTGCCGATGCCCAGAATGGCCCGACCGCGGGTGAGCAGGTGCAGTGTCGCGGCGGCCTGCGCGGTGACCGCCGGATTGCGCCGGCCCGTGTCGGTCACCGAGGTGCCGAGCCGTAGGCGGCCGATCCGGTTGCGGGCGGCGATATGCCCGAGCATGGTCCATGGTTCCAAGTAGGCATCCGCGGACGGCAGGATCTTGGCCCCGCCGCAATACTTCGGCTGCCAGAGCGTCCGAGGGAAGAGCGCGTTGAGGTGGTCGGGCACCCAGAACGAGTCGACCCGGCTGGCCACCGCGCTGAAATAGGTGACCCTGGTGAGAGTGTCGGCCGATGGGCGGCCGGCGATGACCGCATCCATCATGCCCACGCGGAATCCAGACATGTGCGCAGTGTGCGCCGACAGCGTCGGCCCGCCTAGGGTAGGCGCCTACCCTAAAAGCCGGTAACAGGCCGTGATTCGCTCGATCCACCAGTCGCGCCGTGCAGGTCCGGCGGCCAGGGCGTGCAGTCGGGCCGGATCCGGGATGATGGTCTGCACCGGTAGGTAGCCGTCTGTTGGTGGCGGCGTTTCGGCGATGTCGTCGATGAACAGCGATCCGGTGCCCAGCCCGCAGGCGTACCGCAGGTCCGGCAGTGCGGCCGCGGCGCGCAGGCCCGCGCCAATACCGACCGCGGAGTCGATCGCACTGGAGATCACCACCGGGATGCCGATCTGGTCGGCGATGGTTAGTAGCTTTGAAATGCCGCCCAGTGGTGCGACTTTGAGCACCGCGATGTCGGCGGCCCCCGCTTTGGTGACGGCCAGCGGGTCCTCGGCTTTCCTGATGCTCTCGTCGGCGGCCACCGCGGTGTCGATGCGGCGGCGCAGCTCGGTGAGTTCGGCGACGGTGGTGCAGGGCTGTTCCAGATATTCCAGCGGCCCCAGCGCCTTTGCGGCTTGCGCTGCTTGGTCCACGGTCCAGCCGCCGTTGGCGTCGACCCGCACGGTGGGCACAAGGGCGCGGACGGCCTCGACGCGGGCGACGTCGTCGGCCAGGGTCTGGCCGGGCTCGGCGACCTTGACCTTGGCGGTTTTCGCGCCGGGGAATCGTGCCAGCACTTCGGGGACTTGACCGGCGTCGACGGCGGGGACGGTCGCGTTGATCGGGATACTGTCCCGAAGGGGTTGCGGCAGCCGGTGGTAAGCGCATTCGAGCGCCGACGCCAACCAGTGCGCCGCCTCGGGGGGTTCGTATTCGGGGAAAGCGCCGAACTCTCCCCAGCCGGCCGGGCCGTCGATCAGGGCCAGTTCGCGAACGGTGATGCCGCGGAATCTGACGCGCATCGGCAACGCCACGACGTGCAGGCGGTCGAGGATGTCGTCAAGGGGCGGCATCGATCTATCGTGCCGGTCCGGTGGTGCGTGCGCCAGGTGGAAGTGGGCTCGGCCGGCAAATCGGTCAGCCCATGTCGTCATGGAGTGTGTTCGGAAGGCGCTGGCGGCGCTGGTGGTCGACCATTGATCAGACCGTCATTGTCGACATCGATCCCGAACGTCTGTTCCACAAATGTGATCGCGTCTTGGATCGGCGACGGTGCCGGTTCCTCCACAGGCGCCGGCGGCGGCGGAGCCGCATCAGGCGACGCAACCGGCACGGGGCCCGATTCGGCGATCGGCTCGGTCATCTTTCGGAGTTGCGCCTCACCAGGTTCAGCGAATTGTGGTTCGACCTTCCTCGGCGCCGAAACCGTTGGCACGGCCGCCGATTCCTCTTCCACCGCCGAAAACGGCGGCGTTCCAGCGGAAGATGGCGGCAGCGGAGCCTGGCGGCTCTGCTGGGTCTCGATGCCGGCAGCACCGACACTCGCCTGCGCCGGCGGTTCGGCCCCGAACAGAGCCCCGCGCACCAGCGCTATCGTCATCGCTGCCACCAACAACGTCACCGCCACGGCGGCTACCAACAGCGCATCGGCGCGGTGGAGCCGTTGTCGCATAGGAACAGTCGGCTCGTCGACGACTACGTCACCGCCGAGGGCTGCGTTTCCGGCCGCGAGCGCCGCCCCGCGGGCCAACCCCAGCTCGGCATCGATCAGCGCAATCATTCGCGGCGCGAGAGCGCGCTCAAGCCGCTCCGGGAAGCCTTCGGCCACGAGGCCATGCGGGACCATCACGAACACAGCACCCGGTACCCAGTCGGCGACGAGTTGGTCCAGCGATACCAACGCCGCGTCGTCGTCGTGGTGCTCGGAGACAGCGGTATGGTGCGCGCCGTCTCGGTCATCGGCCAGCACCGCGATGGTTTGGTCCTCGGCGATCAGGCTGACGGTCGCGCGCTGAGATCGTCTGCTCGAGGCGACCACCTCGGCCAGCGCCGCCACAGCATCGGCCGGCTCGAACATCACGATCTCTGCAATGTCCGAATCTGCTAACAGCCCTGCCGAGTCCAACGCATACTGCTCGGCGTCCGTCGTGCTGGTCAGCCCAGCCGCCTGCACCGCGTAGCCGCGGCTCGCTGCGGTGCGCACAGCCTGCGCGACAGCGGCCACAACGACATCCAGTCCTCCCGCAGACACCGCGACCGCGTCGCGGATCACCGTCCGCGCATCAGCCCCGACCCCTTCGAGAACGACCACGCCCGCGCGCGTCGCAGACAGCGATATCCCCAGTACAGCGCCCACCGACATCCCCCCGGCACTACCGCCTAAACCCCCCGGATTAGGCTACCCTCGCCTAACTCTAGCGGGACCGCCTTGCTCTTGGCCGCCGGGCAGTCGCTGACCGGAAGACACAGCCCCGAGTCGGGGACCGACCACGTCGGCCGCAGTTGCTTGCCCGTGGGTCCGAACCGCACCGCCGGTATCACGACGTAGCCCACCTGCGCGAGGCGCTGTGCCACGTCGATCAGCTCGACGGACAACTACCTCACCGGTGCCGATGGCGCGCCACCCAGCTTGAAAACCCGCGCGGCATTGCCGTGCAGATAGTCCGCCCGCGCCTCGTCATCGAGCCCGAGAACATCTAGACCATCCAGCGCGTGATCGTGCATAATCATCGGATAGTTGGTGCCGAACAACACTTTTCGCTGCCCGGTCCGGGTTTTCATGAACCTGATCAGCTCGTCGGGCAGCCGCTTGGTGGTGTAGGCCGAGGTGTCGATGTAGACGTTCTCGTGCTTGCGGGCGACGGCGACCATCTCCTCGGTCCAGGGGTAGCCGACGTGCCCGCCCACGATGACCAGTTCGGGAAAGTCCAGGGCCACTTGGTCGATGTAGGGAATCGGACGACCGGTCTCCGACGGTCGCAGCGGGCCGGTGTGGCCGACCTGGGTGCAGAACGGGACGCCGAGGTCGACGCATGCGGCGAACAGCGGATAGTAGCACCGGTCGGTGGGCGGCGCATTCCACAGCCAGGGCACCACCCGCAGTCCGACGAACCCGTCATTAATCCGGCGGCGCAGCTCGCGGACGGCCTCCATCGGGCGATCCAGGTCGACGGTCGCCAGTCCGGCGAACCGGCTCGGGTGCGCCCGGACCCATTCGGCGACTTCGTCGTTGGAGACCAGATCCATCCCGTTGGGTCCGCGCCATGCGCTCAGCAGACCGAAATCCACACCCGCGCGCTCCATCGCGGACACGGTGGCCTCGATGGGAATCTCCTCGTCGGGCATTGCCCCACCGGTCCAGCGCCGCAGGGACGCCAACATGTCGTCAGCCAGGAAACGGCGGGTCGGGTGCTGCATCCACACGTCGATCGTCATCGTCGTTACCGTAGTCAGTTGGTCAGGCGGTGGCGGCCACTCCCGCAACCAAGAGGTCGAGTAGGCGGCCGGTCTGCTCGGTTGAGGCGCTGGTCAAAAAGATGCCGACCAGGCTGGAGACCACATCGTCGGCCCGCACGTCGGCGCGCAGGCTGCCGTCGTCGGCGCCGGCGCGCAGCAGCAGGTCGACCGCGCCGACGATGCTCTCGCGGGTGTCGTTGGGCGTCATGGCGCCGGATTCGACGATGGCGCGCAAGGATTCGGCCATGCCGCGCTTGGCCGCGACGAAGACGGCGTAGCGATCCATCCAGCGTCGCAGCGCAACCTTGGGCGGGTGGCGGGTGAGCAATTGTCCGGCGACGGCCGCGACGTCACCCAACTCGGCGCGGTAGACGGCCTCGACGAGCGCCTCGCGGCTGGGAAAGTGGCGGTAGAGGGTGCCGATCCCCACCCCGGCCTCGCGGGCGATCGACTCCAGCGGCACTGGGCTCCCGTTCGAGCCACCGAATGCCGCGGCGGCGGCGGCCAGCAGCCGCTCCCGGTTGCGGCGCGCATCGGCGCGACATTTCCCGACCAAAGCGGAGGAACCTCCGTTTCTGCTACGCTGACGAAGCGGAGGACCCTCCGCATATAGCCAGTGTCTCACTTCCCGCCAACAGGAGCACCATGACAGAGCAACTCCCGCCCGGTGGCCCCGGCCGAATCGGCACGCGCCAGGTAGCCCGCGTCGGCTACGGCGCCATGCAGCTCGACGAGAGGATCACCGCCGACGACGCCGTGGCGGTCCTGCGCCGCGCGCTGGAACTCGGCGTCAATCACATCGACACCGCGTCGTTCTACGCCGGCGGCGAGGTCAACCACCGCATCCGCAAGGCGCTTGCGCCCTACCGCGACGAGCTCGTCATCGTCAGCAAGGTCGGCGCCGCCTATACCGGTGTCGGTCCGGTCCCGCTGACCGCCGCCCAGAAACCGGCCGAGTTGCGCGCCGCCGTCGAAAACGACCTGCACCAACTGGGTTTGGACACCGTGCCGGTGGTCAACCTGCGGCGCTACGACCTCGGCCCCGCCCCCATCCCGGAGGGCGACCAGAACGTCGGCCTCGACGATCAGCTGGCCGAGATGATCGCACTGCGCGACGAGGGCAAGATCGCCGCGATCGGCATCAGCAGCGTGGGCCTGGACGTGGTGCAGCGGGCCCTGCCGGCCGGGATCGTCTGCGTGCAGAACGCCTACAGCCTGCTCGACCGCTCGCAGGAAGAGGCGCTCGACTTCTGCGCCGACGAAGGCATCGCCTGGGTGCCCTATTTCCCGCTCGGCTCGGCGTTCCCCGGTTTCCCCAAAGTCACCGACAATGCCGTCGTCCGTGAGATCGCCGGCGAACTCGGCGCCACACCGGCCCAGATCGGTCTGGCCTGGCTGCTGACCACCTCGGCGAACACCTTGCTGATTCCCGGTACCGGATCGATCGCGCACCTGGAGGAGAACATGCAGGTGGCCGACATCGTGTTGAGCGACGACGCCATCGCCCGCCTGGATGCGATCACCGCACCGGGGCAGGGACCGGACTACGCCGCGAGCGTGCGCGAAGCGTTCCGGGAAGCCACCGCGACCTGACCGCGGAGCCCCGGTACGGTCGCAGGCGTGAGCAGCAACCCGTTCGATGAGAGCATTTGGCGGCCGGTGGACGGCTTCGCCAACCTGACCGACATCACCTACCACCGCCACGTCACCGACGCGACGGTGCGGGTCGCGTTCAACCGCCCCGAGGTGCGCAACGCATTTCGCCCGCACACCGTCGACGAGCTGTATCAGGCGCTCGATCACGCCCGGATGTCCTCGGACGTCGGCGTGGTGCTGCTGACCGGCAACGGGCCCTCCCCCAAAGACGGCGGCTGGGCGTTCTGCTCCGGCGGAGACCAGCGCATCCGCGGCCGCAGCGGCTACCAGTACGCGTCCGGCGAGACGGCGGACACCGTGGATGCCGCCCGAGCCGGTCGACTGCACATTCTGGAGGTTCAGCGGCTGATCCGGTTCATGCCCAAGCCGGTGATCTGCCTGGTCAACGGCTGGGCGGCCGGCGGCGGGCACAGCCTGCACGTGGTGTGCGATTTGACCTTGGCCAGCCGCGAGCACGCGAAGTTCAAGCAGACCGACGCCGACGTCGGCAGCTTCGACGGCGGCTACGGCAGCGCGTACTTGGCCCGACAGGTGGGCCAGAAGTTCGCCCGCGAGGTCTTCTTCCTGGGGCGGGCCTATACCGCCGAGCAGATGCACCACATGGGTGCGGTCAACGAGGTCGTCGACCACGCCGACCTGGAAGCCACCGGTGTGCAGTGGGCCAAGGAGATCAACGGCAAATCCCCTCAGGCGCAACGGATGTTGAAGTTCGCCTTCAATCTGCTCGACGACGGGCTGGTGGGCCAGCAGCTGTTCGCCGGCGAGGCCACCCGGCTGGCCTACATGACCGATGAGGCCGTCGAGGGCCGCGATGCGTTCCTGGAGAAGCGCGACCCCGACTGGAGCGCCTTCCCGCGCTACTTCTGAGCGGACGCTTCGCCCGCATAGAGTGGCTATCCATGAGCAAGAGCCCGTTACGCCGCCTGACCGATCAGCTCACGCTCGCGACCATGCGTCCCCCGGTCGCCGCACAACTGATGCACCGGCCCGGCGCCAAGCTGATCGACCTGACCGGCAAGCGGGTGCTGGTGACCGGCGCGTCGTCGGGCATCGGCGAGGCCGGCGCCGAACAGTTCGGTAAAGCGGGGGCCACCGTGATCGCGGTGGCCCGGCGCCAAGAGAACCTGGAGGCGCTCGTCCAGCGGATCACCGACGCCGGCGGCACGGCCCACGCCATCGCATGCGACCTGTCGGACCTGGATGCCGTCGACGGCCTGGTCAAGGACGTCGACGAGCGGTTCGCCGGGGTGGACATCCTGGTCAACAACGCCGGACGCTCCATCCGCCGTCCGCTGGCCGAATCCCTGGACCGCTGGCACGACGTCGAACGGACCATGCAGCTCAACTACTACTCGCCGCTGCGGCTGATCCGCGGGTTCGCCCCCGGGATGCGCGAGCGCGGCGACGGCCACATCATCAACGTCGCCACCTGGGGCGTCTTCACCGACTCCTCCCCACTGTTCGGGGTGTACAACGCCTCCAAGTCGGCGCTGAGCGCGGTGAGCCGGGTTATCGACAGCGAGTGGGCCCGCTACGGCGTGCAGTCCACCACGCTGTACTACCCGCTGGTGAAGACCCCGATGATCGCGCCCACCGCGGCGTTCCAGGGCAAGCCCGGACTCACCGCTGAAGAGGCCGGCGCGTGGATGATCGACGCGGCCAGATATCGCCCGATCCGCATCGCGCCGCGGCTCGCGCTGGCGTTCCGCGCACTGGACAACCTCAACGCCGGTTGGGCCACCGCCATCGTCAAGCGGAACCGGATCGAGCCAGTCGAGGGCTGATGGAAATTCTGGCCAGCCGGGTGTTGCTCCGGCCCACCGACTACCAGCGCTCGCTGCGCTTCTACCGCGACGAGATCGGGCTGGCGATCGCCCGCGACTACGGCGCCGGCATGGTCTTCTACGCCGGGCAGTCGCTGATCGAACTGGCCGGCCACGGCAACCCCGAGCGCCCGGAAGCGCCGTTTCCGGGAGCACTGTGGCTGCAGGTGCGCGACGTCGCCGCCACCCAGTCCGAGCTGGAGGGCCGCGGCGTCCCGATCGCCCGAACCGCCCGCCGCGAACCGTGGGGACTGCACGAGATGCATGTCACTGATCCCGACGGCACCACCCTGATCTTCGTGGAGGTTCCCGCCGATCACCCGCTGCGCCGAGACACCCGCCAGGACAAACGCGCGAAAGGTTAACAGCAGGCGAATACTTCGGAACGTCTCGAAGTACACCGGCATTTCGGGCGGGTGATCGTTAGACAACAGCACCGTCGGTCGCCAGAATTGGCGCTGTGATGCTCTCGTGAGCCTTGATCTGTTCCTTTTGATCATCGTGGTGGTCACGGCGCTCGCCTTCGACTTCACCAACGGCTTCCACGACACCGGCAATGCGATGGCGACGTCGATCGCCAGCGGTGCGCTCAAGCCCAAGGCTGCGGTCACCATGTCGGCGTGCCTGAACCTGCTCGGGGCCTTTCTGTCGACCGCCGTCGCGGCGACGATCGCCAAGGGTCTGGTGGACGCCCACCTGGTGAGCCTGGAGCTGGTCTTCGCCGGACTGGTCGGCGGCATCGTCTGGAACCTGTTGACCTGGCTGCTCGGTATCCCGTCCAGTTCCTCGCACGCGCTGATCGGCGGGATCGTGGGGGCGATGATCGCCGCCGTCGGCGGGCACGGCGTGATCTGGAGCGGCGTGGTCTCCAAGGTGCTGGTTCCGGCGGTGGTGGCCACCGTGATCGCCACCTTGATCGCCTCCGTCGGCACCTGGCTGGTCTACCGCATCACCCGCAACGTCGACGAGAAGCATTCCGAAAAGGTGTTCCAGCGCGGCCAGATCGGCTCGGCCGCGCTGGTGTCTCTGGCGCACGGCACCAACGACGCGCAGAAGACCATGGGCGTGATCTTCCTGGCGTTGATGTCCTACGGCGCGGTGAGTACGTCGGCGACGCTGCCGCCGCTGTGGGTGATCGTCAGTTGCGCGCTCGCGATGGCGGCCGGCACCTACACCGGCGGCTGGCGCATCATCCGCACCCTGGGCAAGGGCCTGGTCGAGATCAAACCCCCGCAAGGCATGGCCGCCGAATCGGCCGCCGCCGCGGTCATCTTGCTCTCCAGCCACTTCGGCTACTCGCTGTCCACCACGCAGGTGGCCACCGGGTCGGTGCTGGGCAGCGGTGTCGGCAAGCCGGGTGCCCAGGTGCGCTGGAGCGTCGCCGGCCGGATGGCGTCAGCCTGGCTGGTCACGCTGCCGATGGCCGGCGCGGTCGGCTCCGGCGCCTACGGGCTGGTCCACGGGATCGGGGGCTTCCCCGGGATCATCATCGGCGTAGCACTGCTGATCACCGCCATCTTGGCGATCTGGCTGCGGTCGCGCCGGTCGCGCATCGACCACAACAACGTCAACGCCGAGTGGGACGGCAGCCTGACCGGCGGCCTGGCCGACCTGGACAGTCACGTGCCGGTACCGGCGCAGAGCCCGCTGGTCGAGCAGGCCCTCCGGACGGCGTTCGACGCCGCCCCCCAGGTGCCGCAGCTGACCGTCGTCACCGACGACGAACCCACGGCGCGCGAAGTCGTCCGGTCATGAGCGAGTGGTTCAACTACAGCGCGACCCTGAAAATCTTGGTGTTCGGGCTGCTGGTCGGCGGGGCACTACCGGCGCTGTTCGCGGTCGGGGTGCGGGTCAACGCCGTCGGCAGCAGTCACACCGCTGAGGGCACCGCAAGCGCAAAGCGGCCGGCGCTGATCGCACTCAGCTGGGCGATTTTCCTGCTGGTGCTGGCCGTGGTGGTCATCGGGGTGCTGTTCATCGCCCGCGACTTCCTGGGGCATCACTTCGGCTGGTACCTGCTCGGGGCAAAACCGGCATAGCCCAGGTCGTGCGGCTGGGACGAACGTCTTCGGACTCGATTCGACGTAATATCGGTCCGGACATGCCGGGTGTCAGCGCGGGGAAGTCGGGTATGAACAAATTTCTCACCTCGATCGTTGCCTGGCTGCGCGCCGGATATCCCGACGGTGTCCCGCAGACCGACTACATCCCGTTGTTGGCGCTGTTGTCGCGGCGCCTGACCAACGACGAGGTCAAGGCCGTCGCCGGAGAACTGATCGGTCGCGGCGAATTCGACCATGTCGACATCGGCGTGCTGATCGCCCGTCTCACCAACGAACTGCCCTCCCCCGAGGACATCGACCGGGTGCGGGAACGGTTGGCCGCCAAGGGCTGGCTGCTCGACGACGCCCCCACCGGCGGAGCAACGCCATAGCCGGCCTGCGTGCACTGGTCGTCCCCTCCGACGGTGCGGTGTCGACGCTGCTGCCCGCGCTGCAGGCTGTCCTGGACGGCCGCGACGCCGCACTGACGCCGGTTGCCTCCGAGGGCGACCCCTCGGTTCTGGCGGCACTGCGGGTGGGGGAACCGGTCGATGACGATGTCGCGCTGGTGGTGACGACGTCGGGAACCACCGGAACGCCCAAGGGGGCGCTGCTGACCGGTGCGGCGCTGCTGGCCAGTGCGGCCGCCACCCAGGACCGGCTGGGCGGTCCGGGCCGCTGGCTGCTGGCGTTGCCGCCGCACCACATCGCCGGAATCCAGGTCATGGTGCGCAGCCTGCTGGCCGGCACCACCCCGGTACAGCTGGACGTGGCAACGGGTTTCGATATCGAGCAACTGCCGGCGGCCGTCGCGGCACTCGGGTCCGGGCGGCGCTATACCTCGCTGGTGGCCACTCAACTTGCCAAGGCGCTTCAGGCTCCCGCTGCAACGGCGGCGTTGGCCGAACTGGATGCGGTCCTGCTGGGCGGGGGGCCGGCGCCGCAACCGGTGCTGGACGCCGCCGCTGGTGCGGGCGTGCGCATGGTGCGCACCTATGGCATGAGCGAGACCGCCGGCGGCTGCATCTACGACGGTGTGCCACTGTCGGGGGTTCGGGTGCGGATCGGCTCAGACGGGCGGATCGCGATCGGCGGCTCGACGCTGGCCCGCGGTTACCGCAATCGCGTCGACCCCGACCCGTTCGCCGAACCGGGCTGGTTTCACACTAATGACGTTGGGGCCCTTGATGAATCGGGACGACTGCGCGTGCTGGGGCGGGCCGATGATGCGATCAGCACCGGGGGGTTGACCGTGCTACCCGGACCGGTGGAAGCGGTGTTGTCGACCCATCCGGCGGTGGCGGACTGCGCGGTATTCGGGATCGCCGACGATCGGCTGGGCCAGCGAGTGGTGGCCGCGGTGGTGGTGGCCGGTGTCACGCCGCCGACCCTGGAGGAGTTGCGTGCTCACGTCGCGGCATCACTGGACGCCACGGCCGCCCCGCGCGAGTTGCACGTCGTGGCCGAGTTGC
>NZ_LZMF01000078.1:0-704 GCF_001673565.1 Mycolicibacter sinensis | reverse complement strand
GCCGGGACAAGTACCTCGCCGGTGAGCTGGTGCCGCTGGCGCAGTGGCAGGCGCCGCCGCCGAAAGACGCCACCCCGGACGTCAAGAGTGCGCTGGTGGGCGGCCTGGCGCGCCTCGCTGCGACCGGCTTGGCGCAGCGCGGGCGGAAAACAACGGGGCGGGGCTGAGTTTCAGTCCCGCTGGGATCGCTGCTGCTGCAACGAATTCCGCATCGCAT
This sequence comes from Mycolicibacter sinensis, assembly GCF_001673565.1. Lineage (GTDB taxonomy): Bacteria > Actinomycetota > Actinomycetes > Mycobacteriales > Mycobacteriaceae > Mycobacterium > Mycobacterium sinense_C. The sequence continues at coordinate 487 of NZ_LZMF01000078.1, read as the reverse complement.
CGGCCAGTTTGCCGAAGTTCAGCCGCGGGCCTTTCGGGGTGGCGGCGGGCGGCGGTGCATGCCACTGCGCCACCGGGGCAAACCCGCCGTCGACGAAGCGTTGCCGGCACGCGCTGCGCTGAATCTTGCCGCTGGTGGTGGTCGGGACCTGCATGGGCTCGACCAGCAGCACATCGTGGGCCGAAACATTGTGGGTGGCAAGGACCGCCGCGCGGATGGCCTCGACGGCGCCGCTGAGGTCGGAGTTCAGCGACGCGCGGTTCACCTCCTGCACGATCACCAGCTGCTCGTCGGCGCGCGGGTTCGGTTTGACCGTGAACACCGCGGTGCGGCCCGGCATCAGTGCCGGGTCACTGCCGCCCACGGTGTCCTCGATGTCGTTGGGGTAGTGGCTGTAGCCGCCAATGGTCATCAGGTCCTTGCACCGGCCGGTGACGAACAGCTCGCCGTCCCGGAAGAACCCCAGGTCGCCACTGCGCAGGTAGGG
>NZ_LZMF01000077.1:0-18335 GCF_001673565.1 Mycolicibacter sinensis | reverse complement strand
GCCGATGCGATGCGGATGCTGACGCTGCCCGCCACGGTGGCGCTGTATGCCGAGCGATCCTGGCCGCGGCACCGCAGGCTCAGTGCGACCGAGGGCAGATCGGCCGCCCTGGTCGAGCTGCTCGAGCGGATCTGCGGGGCCGCGGAGCGTCTTGCCGCCCTGTTGACCGACGAGTCACTGGTCGGAGCGCATCTGGTGCTGACCGCTGAGCGCGTGGTGGCGGCCGAAGCCGTCCGGACCTTGGGGACACTGGCCCTGACCGGGGTGCGCGTCGACGAGCTGATCATCAATCAGATTTTGCTGCAAGATGATTCCTACATCTATACCAATCTGCCCGCCCATCCGGCGTTTGACTGGTACGCCGAACGGATTCGCGAACAGCACGGCGTTTTGGAAGAACTGGACCGCGCCATCGGTGACGTGGCGATGGTGCTGATTCCGCATCTGGCGGGCGAACCGATCGGGCCCAAGGCACTGGCCGAACTCCTCGAGGGCGCCCGGCGCCGCGACGGGTCGGCGCCGCCGGGACCGGTGCGGCCGGTGGTGGACCGGGAGTCGGGTTCCGGACTGGGGGCGGTGTACCGGTTGCGGCTAGAGTTGCCCCAGGTCGATTCCGGTGCGCTCAGTCTGGGGCGGTCCGGGGACGACCTGATCATCGGTGCCGGCGGCACCAGACGCCGAGTCCGGCTGGCGTCGGTGCTGCGGCGATGCACGGTTGTGGACGCAACGTTGCGTGGCAGCGAATTGACGGTGCGTTTCCGGCCGGACCCACAGGTGTGGCCGGTCAGCAGGGACGAGGAGGTGCGGCGTTGAGCGCTGGCGCGCACCCCGATCTGGGCGAGCTGGGACCCGAGTTGCGCAAGCTCGCCCAGGCGATCCTGGACCGTCTCGATCCGGCGGTGCGGGCGGCGGCGCTGCTGGCGGCATCCGGTGACGGGCCGGGCAAGTGTCAGCAGGTGTGGTGCCCGGTGTGTGCGCTGGCGGCGTTGGTCACCGGGGAGGAACATCCGTTGCTCACCGTCATCGCCGAGCACAGTGTCGCGTTGTTCGAGGTGATCCGGGCGGTGGTCGGTGAGACCGGCAAGGCTCCAGACCCGCCCCAGGGTCCGCCCCCCGGCGGGGACGAGGGCGCGCCGGCCCGGTCCGGCTACCAGCCCATCCCGGTCACCATAGAAAAATGAGCGCAGTGAACGCCGATGACTAAGCAACCTAAGGAATTCCGGGGAATCGTCCGTGTGACGAATCACCGTGTGGCCGTAGCCACGCGTGGTCGGTAAAGTTGGCGCGAACACGGCCGATGTTCGTGGGTAGGAGGGAGGGGCCATGTGGTATTGGCTGTTCAAGTACGTACTCCTGGGGCCCCTGTTGGCCCTGATCGGTCGTCCCAAAGTCGAGGGTTTGGAGAACATCCCCGACGAGGGTGCGATGATCCTCGCCAGTAATCACCTGGCCGTCATGGACAGCTTCTACCTGCCGCTGGTGGTCCGTCGCCGGATCACCTTCCTGGCCAAGTCCGAATACTTCACCGGGACCGGGATCAAGGGCTGGTTCACCCGCTGGTTCTACACCGCGGTCGGGCAGGTGCCCATCGACCGCACCGATGCCGACGCCGCGCAGGCCGCGCTGACCACCGCGGAGCGGATCCTCAAAGACGGCAAGCTGCTGGGCATCTACCCCGAGGGCACCCGGTCACCCGACGGCAGGTTGTACAAGGGCAAGACCGGCCTGGCGCGGCTGGCCCTGCACTCCGGCGTCCCGGTGATTCCGGTCGCCATGGTCGGAACCAATGTGGTCAACCCGCCGGGGACCAAGATGCTGCGGTTCGGCCGGGTCACGGTCCGGTTCGGCAAGCCGATGGACTTCTCCCGCTTCGACGGGATGGCCGACAACCGGTTCATCGAGCGCGCCGTCACCGACGAGGTGATCTACGAGCTGATGGGTCTGTCCGGCCAGGAGTACGTCGACATCTACGCGGCCAGTCTCAAAAACGGTGCCCCGCAACAAGATGGGGCAACGGCTCAGCCGGTCGCCCGGTTTCCGGAAACCGCCGCAGGCTGATCCGGGATCGGCCGGCGGGCCTGCTTGAGCGTCGCGCCGGCTGTGACGATCACCGTCAGCGCCCACCACACGTACGACGTCCCGGCCAGTTGACGCCACCACGCCGCGGCGGCCTCGTGATGCTCGGGCAGTAACTCGATCGGACTGCGCATCATCAGCGCCACCCCGAGCGCGCTGAGCACGCCCAGCGCGATCGCCCGGTGCCGGTAGGCCAGTACGCCGGTCACCACCACGGTCGGCAGCATCCACACCCAGTGGTGTGACCACGACACCGGGGAGACCACCAACCCGAACAGTGCCACGCAGATCAGCGCCATGATCGGCGCCTCGGCGAAGTTCTGGCTCAGTACCCGGCGGGCCGCCCACACCGTCAGCGCCAGTACCAGCAGGCAGCCCACCAGCCACAGTGCCGAGCGCTGATGTTCGCCCAGTGGCAGCCGAGCCAGCGCCCCGGCCAGGTTCTGGTTGGTGTTCAGCGTGGCCCCGCCGATGCGGTCGGTGTTGCGGACGGTGTGCGTCCAGTACTGCCAGGAGTCGCTCCAGGCCAATGCGAAGCCCATCAGCGTCGCCGCCAGAAACGACACCAGCGTGGTCACCGCGGCGCGGCCGTCGCGGCGCAGCAGGAAATAGAGCAGGAACACCGCCGGGGTCAGTTTCAGCGCGACCGCCACTCCCAGCAGTGCGCCGCGCGGCCAGTAGGTGCGGCGCGGCACGCAGTCGGCGATCACCAGCGTCATCAGCACCGCGTTGACCTGACCGAAGTCGAAGTTGGACCAGATCGGTTCGGCGTCGAGCCAGATGGCCGCCGCGACGATCGCCGCGGCCACCACACCCCGCCGCCACCACGCCGGGCCGTCGCCGACGCCGACACCGAGGCCGGTGAGCACGATGGTGAGGGACAGCACCAGCAGCAGCGTCGAGACGACGGTCAGCGCAGCGGTGCCGACGCCCAACGGCACCCAGGTGAGCGGGGCGAACAGCACCGCAGCGATCGGGGGATAGGTGAAAGGCAGCACCGTTCCGTCGATCTGGGTGGCAAACCAGTCATCACCGTAGAGCGGAAGGCCGTCGCGCCAGGCCTGCGCGGCCATCCGGTAGACGTCGACGTCGATGTGATATGGCGTGCTGCCGAGCGCCCGCCACGTCGTGTAGCCCAGCGCCCCGATCGCCAGCAGGGCGAAAATCCACCAACCGGCGCCGCCCCCGTGCCGACGGCCCGGGTCGGGCGGCCGCGATGTACTCATGTCGCCGCACAGCCTATCGGGTGGCTGCCGTCGACCAGGTTTCGCCGGGCCGCACCGGCGGTGATCTGGGCGTCGGGTGCCGCGGTGGCGTACGTTCCATTAGGTGCTCGAATGGTTCCGCGACGACATCATCGACCGCGGCAGATTACCGCTGCTGTGCTGCCTGCTCGCGTTCCTGCTGACGTTTCTGGTGACCCGCTCCGTGGTCCGCTACATCCGCAGCACCGCCGGGCGCGTCGACACCCCCCGGTGGTGGCAGCCGCGCAACGTGCACATCGGTTCAAAGCACATCCACCACGTGGTGTTCGGGGTCGTGCTGGTGATGGTCGCCGGGGTGACGCTGGTGGCGGCGGGCCCCAACGGGCACGAGCCGGCGTTCAGCTTCGCCGCGATCGCGTTCGGGGTCGGCGCCGCGTTGGTGCTCGACGAGTACGCGCTGATCCTGCACCTGTCCGACGTGTACTGGGAAGAGGACGGGCGCGCCTCGGTGGACGCCGTATTCGCCGCGACCGCGGTGGCCGGACTGCTGGTGCTGGGCTTTCACCCCCTGACGTTCATGTTGTCGACGTGGCACGACACCTCCTCGCCGCTGATCCGCACCGGGGTGTTGGCCGGACTGGTGATGGCGCTGCCGCTGGGCGTGGTGGTGCTGCTCAAGGGCAAGGTGTGGACCGGGCTGATCGGGATGTTCTTCTTCCCGCTGCTGGTGATCGGCGCGGTCCGGCTGTCCCGGCCGCACGCACCGTGGGCGCGGTGGCGCTACCTGGCCAAGCGCGAGCGGATACACCGCGCGCTGGAGCGGGAACGTCGGCTGCGACGCCCGGTGGTGCAGGCCAAGCTCTGGCTGCAGGACGCCATTGCGGGCCGGCCCCAGGTGCCCAACGAGCAGGTCGTCGACGCCGAACTCAACCGCGAGGTGCGGGCGGCAGCGGCGCCGACGGAGCCGATCATGATCCGACGGCCGCGAGTACCCCCCGGGCGGATCCCCGAGCGTCCGGCGCCCAACCGGGCGGTCGCGGAGGCCTCGGCGCCGACTAGGCCCTTCGTTATCCCTCCGGTGCGCAGGCCGGGGGGTCCGCGCTGGTGAGGTACTTCTACGACACCGAGTTCATCGAGGACGGCCGCACCATCGAGCTGATCTCGATCGGCGTGGCAGCCGAGGATGGCCGCGAGTACTACGCGGTGTCCACCGAATTCGATCCCGCCCGCGCCGGGCAGTGGGTTCGCAACCACGTGCTGCCCAAGTTGCCCTCGCCGGCGTCGCAGGCGTGGCGCTCGCGCAGCAGGATCCGCGCCGACCTCGAGGAATTCCTCGGTGTCGAGAGCGGGGAGCCGATCGAATTGTGGGCCTGGGTCGCGGCCTACGACCACGTGGTGCTCTGCCAACTGTGGGGCACGATGCCCGACCTGCCGGCGCCGATCCCGCGTTTCACCCATGAGCTGCGACAGCTCTGGGAGGACCGGGGGCGGCCGCGGCTGCCCCCGCGATCGCCCGGCAGCCACGACGCGCTGGTGGACGCCCGCGACCAGTTGCGGCGCTTCAAGGTGATCACGGCCGACGACGATGCGGGGCGCGGAGCGGACCGTTGAGGAGTTGACCCAGCAACACCGCCACCGAACAGGCCTGATCAGTGCATGTCTGCGCCCGGCTACCATGGTCGGGTGAACTGGACCGTTGACGTACCCATCGACCAGCTGCCGGCGCTGCCGCCGCTGCCCGCGGACCTGCGCGAGCGTCTCGACGCCGCACTGGCTCGGCCGGCCGTTCAGCAGCCGAGCTGGCCCGCTGATCAGGTCAAGCCGATGCGCACGCTGCTGGAAGCGGTACCGCCGATCACCGTGCCCGCCGAGATCGTCCGGCTGAAAGAGCAGCTGGCCCAGGTGGCCCGCGGGGAGGCCTTCCTGCTGCAGGGCGGCGACTGCGCCGAGACCTTCACCGACAACACCGAGCCGCACATCAAGGGCAACATCCGCACCCTGCTGCAGATGGCGGTGGTGCTGACCTACGGCGCCTCCATGCCGGTGGTCAAGGTGGCCCGCATCGCCGGCCAGTACGCCAAGCCCCGCTCGGCCGACGTCGACGCGCTGGGGCTGAAGTCCTACCGCGGTGACATGGTCAACGGCCTGGCCCCGGATGCCGCGGTGCGCGAGCACGACCCGTCCCGGCTGGTGCGGGCCTACGCCAACGCCAGTGCCGCGATGAACCTGGTGCGGGCGCTGACCTCGTCGGGGCTGGCGTCGCTGGAACTGGTCCACGACTGGAACCGGGAGTTCGTTCGCACCTCTCCGGCGGGCGCGCGTTATGAGGCGCTGGCCGGGGAGATCGACCGCGGACTGAAGTTCATGAACGCGTGCGGGGTCGCCGACCGGGAACTGCAGACCGCCGAGATCTACGCCAGCCATGAGGCGCTGGTGCTCGACTACGAGCGCGCCATGCTGCGGATGGCCGACCTCGAAGGCGAACCACAGCTCTACGACCTGTCGGCGCACTTCGTCTGGATCGGGGAGCGGACCCGCCAGCTCGACGGCGCCCACGTCGGGCTGGCCGAGGTGATCGCCAACCCGATCGGCATCAAGCTGGGGCCGACGACCTCGCCCGAGCTGGCGGTCGAATACGTCGAGCGGCTCGACCCGAAGAACGAGCCCGGCCGACTCACGCTGGTCAGCCGGATGGGCAACAACAAGGTGCGCGACTTGCTCCCGGGCATCATCGAGAAGGTGCAGGCCACCGGCCACCAGGTGATCTGGCAGTGCGACCCGATGCACGGCAACACCCACGAGGCCTCCACCGGCCACAAGACCCGGCACTTCGACCGGATCGTCGACGAGGTGCAGGGGTTCTTCGAGGTGCACCACGCGCTGGGCACCCACCCCGGCGGCATCCATCTGGAGTTCACCGGCGAGGACGTCACCGAGTGTCTCGGTGGGGCCCAAGACATTTCGGATGCGGACCTGGGCGGCCGTTACGAGACGGCGTGCGACCCGCGGCTCAACACCCAGCAGAGCCTGGAGTTGTCCTTCCTGGTCGCCGAGATGCTGCGCGGCTGACGGGCCGAGTACCACCGCGAGCAGACACCGAATCGCACAATGTGCCTGTAGGCGGTGCGACGCTGTGTCTGCTCGGCGAAGGGGAGGGGCCTACAGCAGCGCGCCGACGCTGTTGCCCAGCGTCCAGGCGACCGCGGCCACCAGTCCGGTGACCGCGAACAGCACCGCCAGCCAGATCAGCACCATCCGGCGCGCATGCTGGCGCGCGAGCACGAACTGACTCAACTCGATCCCGGCGAATTGCCCTGTCACCAACTGATATTGGGTGTCGGTCGCCCGGTCCTGCGGTTCGCGTGCCATGTGCAGCGTCGGGCGGGGCTGCGCCGCGACGTGCTGTGCGGAGTTGCGCGGGGCCGGCACCCGAAACGCCGGCAGCGCCAACCGTTGGGCGATCGCATCGACGTCACGGGCCATCTCGAGGCCGTCGGCGTACCGGTCAGCCGGGTCGCGTGCGGTGGCTCGGGCCACCAGGTCGTCGAATTCGGGTGGCACACCGTCGATTGCCGAGCTGGGCGGCGGGACGTCATGATCCAGCCGCTGATAGGCGACCGTCAACGCCGAATCGCCGGAGAACGGGGTGCGGCCGGTCAACAACTCGTAGGTGAGTACGCCGGCCCCGTACACGTCACTGGTCGGACCGGCGTTCCCGTCGCGGACCTGCTCGGGTGACAGGTAGGCCGCGGTGCCCAGAATCACGTTGGTCGAGGTGATCCCGGCCGCCGCGATGGCCCGGACCAGCCCGAAGTCGACCACCTTCACGTCGCCGTCGTCGGAGATCAAGATGTTCTCCGGTTTGACGTCGCGGTGCACCAGGCCGGCGCGGTGCGCGATCCCCAGCGCCCCCAGCACCGGGCGCAGCACCGCGGCGACGGCATGCGGGGGCATCGGGCCGCGCTCGTTGAGCAGTTCCCGCAGCGTTCCGCCCTCGACGAGTTCCATCACCAGAAACGGCTGTCCGGGATCGTGCGGGGTGCCGAAACCCTGGTCGTAAACCGCCACCAGCCCCGGGTCCTTGAGTCGGGCGACCGCACGCGCCTCGAGCTGGAAGCGGGTCAGGAACTGCTGATCGCCGGCATAACGCAGGTCCATCACCTTGCACGCCACCGGGCGGTCCAGGCGTTCGTCGAGACCCCGGTAGACCGTGGACGTGCCCCCGGTGGCGATCCGGGTCCCGACCCGGTACCGGCCGTCCAGCAGGGCGCCTTCCAGTGCGTCCGGGCCCCACGGGGAAGTCACCCGGTCATGGTATGCGGGCGGGTGGCCCCGCCGGCGGCTTTAAACTTGTGTCGTGAGCAGCATTCCAGCCGCCGACGATGTCCTAGAACCCGATGAACCGACCTTCGACCTGCCCCGGGTCGCCGACATGCTCGGGGTGCCGGTCACCAAAGTGCACCAGTACCTGCGCGACAACCATCTGGTCGCGGTGCGGCGGGAGGGCGTGCTGGTGGTCCCGCAGGTGTTCTTCACCGCGGACGGGGACGTCGTCAAGAGCCTGCCGGGGTTGCTGGCCGTGCTGCACGACGGTGGCTACCAGCAGACCGACATCGTGCGCTGGCTGTTCACCCCGGACTCGTCGCTGTCGTTGACCCGCGACGGCGTGCGGGAGGCGGTGTCCAACGCCCGCCCCATCGACGCGCTGCACGCCCACCAGGCCCGGGAAGTGATGCGCCGGGCGCAGGCTATGGCGTATTGATCTCAGCCGCCCGCGGCGCCTCGACGGCTTTCGACAGCCGGTACCAGGCGAACAGCGCGCAGGCGCTCGCAGCGATCACATGCAGCCAGGAGTACATGCCGTGCGAGCCGTCCGGCTTGAAGATCACCATGATCCAGGTCGAGGCCGCCGCGATCGCGGCGATCGCCGTCGGTGAGCGCACGACGGTGGCCGCCACCGCCAACGGCCAGGTGTAGTACCAGGGCAGCGCGGCCGGCACGAACAGCACCACGATGAGCATCGCCCAGGCGATCCCGGCCACCGCGGTGCGATCGTCGCGCCGGGACCGCCACCACAGCACCGACAGCACCAGCGCGATCACCGCGACTCCGGTGATCCGGGTGATGTGCAGCACCGCGTAGAAGTTCACCGGTGCGAACAGCCCGCCGACGGCGTGGATCACGTTGGCGGCCGCGGTCGGCACGGTGAGCCAGTTGATGATCTTGACGTTGCCGGCCAGCAGGGCGGTCAGCCAGCCCAGGCCCACCCCGGCCAGGGTCGAGAGCACCGCGAAGACGGCGACGACGATCAGCGCGGAGACAGCCGCTGCCGCCGCGAACGCCCCCGCCGCCGGGTAGCCGCGGCGTTGCCGCAGCCGGCGCATCCACACCCACACCAGGAACGGCAGTGCGATGACGGCGGTGGCCTTGACCGCCGCGGCCAGGGCCACCAGCGTGATTCCGGCCAGGTGGTGGCGCTCCAAGGTCAGGGCGATCCCGGCGATCATCAGGCCGACCATCAGCATCTCGTTGTGGACCCCGCCCATCAGGTGGATGATCACCAGCGGGTTGAGCACCGCGAGGAACAGCGCCGCCGGGGCACTGCCCCCGACCCGGCGAGCCACCCGCGGCGCCGCCCAGATCAACAGCGCCAGACCGGGCAGCATGCACAACCGCAACACCATGGTGCCGACCACCACGTTGTCGCCCACCAGGATCGTCACCAGCTTGGCGATCAAGATGAACGCCGGACCGTAGGGCGCCGTCGTCGCCGACCAGATCGGGCTGACGTCGTCCAGCAGCGGGTTGGGATTTTCGACCGGGCCGACCACATACGGGTCGAAACCGTCGCGCAGCAGCGCGCCCTGGGCCAGGTAGGAGTAGGTGTCGCGACTGAACACCGGAACCGACAGCAGCAGCGGCGCCAGCCAGAAACCGGTGGTCGCGATCAACGTGTATTCGGTGACCGTGCCGTTGATCACGCGTCGGCCCAGACCCAGCCAGGCCACCAGCATGACCGCGACCCCGACCCACAGCAGCACCGACGACAGCACCAGGCCGTGGCCGAAGCGCAGCCAGGACAGGTGCACCGACTCCAGCACCGGGTCCTGGATCCGGGTGCTGCCCGCCCCCAGACCGCCCAGGGTGATCAGCACAGCGCCCAGGCAGCCGCGCCACGCCGCGCCGGACTGCTCGCTGGTGGCGAATCGCCGCAGCCGGGAACGGGTGTCGGCGGCATCAGTGGACACGACCGGGACCGGTGGGGTGGTAGGGGTGGACATCGGCGCTCCGGGTACTCAGGCTGACCGGTCGGCGACCAGGCGAGCCAGGTCGGTCAGTCCGGCTTTGGCGATCTCGTCGATCGGGGCGGCCGCCAGCGCCGACATGGCGCGGCGGGTCAGCACATCGATCCGGTCCTCGACGGCGGCCAGTGCGCCCACCCCCTCGATCACCTCGCACAGCTCGCGGACCTGCGCGTCGGTCAACGCGGTGCCCAACGAAGTGCGTAACCGCTTGGCCGCCAACGGATCCGAGTTGTCGGCCAACTCCACCGCCTCGGCCACCAGCACCGTGCGCTTGCCCGAACGCAGGTCGTCGCCCGAAGGTTTGCCGGTCACCGCCGGATCGCCGAACACGCCCAGCACGTCGTCGCGCAGCTGAAACGCCACGCCCAGGTCGGTGCCCAGTTCGTGGAACAGCGCCTGGATGTCGGGCCGGTCGGCCGCGGCAGCGACCCCCAGTTGCAGCGGGCGCACCACGGTGTAGGAGGCGGTCTTGTAGGTGTTGACCGCCATCGCCGACGCGATCGACTCGACACCGCTGGCCTCGGCGACGATGTCGAGGTATTGCCCGCCGAGCACCTCGGTGCGGATGTCCGACCAGACCCGCCGCACCCGGCGCTGCGCGTCGGCGGGCAGACCGGCGCCGGCGACGATGTCGTCGGCCCAGACCAGTGCCAGGTCACCGAGCAGAATCGCGGCCGATATCCCGAATTGTTCGGGCGCGCCGCGCCAGCCGCGACTGCGGTGCAACTCGGCGAACTTGTGGTGGGTGGTCGGGCTGCCGCGGCGGGTCGCCGAGGCGTCGATCACGTCGTCGTGCACCAGCGCGCAGGCGTGCAGCAATTCCAGCGCCGAGAACAGCAGTAGCTCGTCGTCGAGGGCATCCCGGCCGGTGATGGCGCGCCAGCCCCAGTAGGCGAACGCCGGACGGAGCCGCTTGCCGCCGCCGAGCACGAACTCCTCCAGGCCGGTGATCAGGTGCTGGTAGTCGTCGCCCATGTAGGCGGTGTCGGTACGGCGGGTGCGCAGGTAGGAGCGCAACTGCGCGGTTACCGCGCCGGCCAACTCGACGGCCGACGGTGCGGTTGCTGCGGGTGCCTTGAAGCTCAGCGCGCGTCCCTTTCTCACTCGGCCCGGGCCGGGACCCCCGGCGTGCGTTCAGCGTAGAGTGTGCCACCACGCTCGGGGGGGACTCAGGCAGGCGGCGCGGACGCATGGTCGATAGGCTCAGCGTCTGGTGCCCGTATCGGCCGCGGTGCCGCCCCTGCTTCTCCGCGGAGGGCCGGCGAAGCCCGCCCGCGGCACCGTTGACCGCCTTCGATGAGGAGCAACCTCGTGACCTTGAACACCGTCGCACTCGAGCTGGTCCCGCCCAACGTGGAGCGGGGCCCCGAGCAGACGATCGAGGAGGCGCGCAAGGTCGTGCGGTTCGCGGCCGAGTCCGGCCTGCAGGGGCGGATCCGGCACATCCTGATGCCGAGCATGATCGCCGAGGAGGACGACCGGCCGATCGAGATGAAGCCCAAGCTCGATGTGCTGGACTTCTGGACGGCGATCAAGCCGGAACTGCCGGGCATGGCCGGGTTGTGCACCCAGGTCACCGCGTTCTCCGACGAATCGGCGCTGCGCAGTCGGCTGGGTGATCTGTCCGCGGCCGGCATCGAGGGCGTCGTGTTCGTCGGCGTGCCCCGCACCATGGCCGACGGCGAGGGCTCGGGTGTGCCGCCCACCGACGCGTTGGCGACCTTCCGCGACGAGCTGCCCAACCGCGGCGTCATTCTCATCCCCACCCGCGCCGACGAGATCGGCCGGTTCGACTTCAAGTGCGACCGTGGCGCGACGTTCGGGCTGACCCAGCTGCTGTACTCCGATGCGATCGTGCCGTTTTTGACCGAGTTCGCCCAGCACAGCGACGCGCGCCCGGAGATCCTGCTGTCCTTCGGTTTCGTGCCGACGTTCGAGAACAGGGTCGGGTTGATCAACTGGCTGATCCAGGACCCCGGCAACGCGGCGGTGGCAGCCGAGCAGGACTTCGTCAAGACGCTGTCCGGCAGTGAGCCCGAGCAGCGGCGCAAGCTGATGCTCGACCTGTACAAGCGGGTGATCGACGGGGTCGCCGATCTCGGCTTCCCGCTGAGCATTCACCTGGAGGCGACCTACGGGGTGTCCGCGGCCGCGTTCACCACGTTCGCGCAGATGCTCGAGTACTGGTCGCCGCAGCCCCGCTGAACCGGCCGGCTCAGTCGGCCTCGTCGTGCGCGCTGCGTACCCGCGGTGAGCGGTCGCGGCCTTGCCAGGCGATCAGCGCCACCGCTCCGGCCACCGCCAGCGTCGACAACACCAGCCAGATGGCGGCGCGCGCGAACGAGCGGGTGCTGGGATCGGTGTAACGCGCCTGCGCGCTCATGGTGCTCACCACGCCCGGCTTGAGTCGCCACTGCACCGTGTCCTCGCCGATGCGTTCGCCGTTGGTGGAGGTCACCTCACCCGGGAACGCGACGCTCAATTCGACGTCGGCATCGGGGTCGCTGAGCGAGGTGAGATCCACTCGGCCCTCCAGGATCACCAGATTGCCGGCGCGGCGCAGCGCCAGGTTCACCCCGGCCGCGTCGCGGCTCATCTCGGCCAGCTGGGGTAGTTCGGCGAAGGTCAGGTCGGAGAACACCGCCTGGGAGCCGACGTAGCCGTCCCGCTTGTAGTTGGAGATCGCGAGCTTCTGGGCGAACGGCAGGTCGGCGTTGAGCTTGGGGCCGGTGTCGTTGTCGTTGCGGGGTTTGACCGCCGCGATGATGTGGCCCGACACCTGGTCGTTGGGGGAGACGGTGATGGTGGCCTTGATGCGCACGCAGCCGACCAGGGAAGGCGCGGCGATCAGAAGCAGCCCCACCAGGGCCAGCAGTCGGCGGTACACGGTGAGCCGGGGGGAGCGCCGAACATGCACGGACGTCATCGTGCCAGATCGGCCCGGTTCTGCGCTGCCGATGCCTGCTCCAACGGCAGTGTGCGGCCGAGAATGGCGAACGGCCGGGGGTCGCCGGCGAAGTGGTGACTGCGGATGACGTCGGTGAAACCCAGCCGGCGGTACAGTCGCCAGGCGCGGTTGCGCTCGCCGCTGATCTCCGGGGTGGACAGCAGCACGTTGGCCTCGGGACGCCCGGCGAGCAGCCGCCGCGCCAGCGCCTCGCCCAGGCCGCTGCCCTGCGATTGCGGCAGCACGTGCAACTCGGTCAGCTCGAAGTAGCTGGTCATCAGGCGGGAGATGTCGGGCCGGGGCAGGCCGCGGCGCTGCAGGCCCATCACCACCTGCTGCTGCCACCACTGATCGGGTGCTCCGCAGTAGCCGTAGGCGATTCCCAGCATCTCGGCGCCGGATCCGCCGTCTCCGCCGTCCAGGGCGGCCACCGCCTGCCACCCGCGCCGGCGGGTGTGGTCCAGCCACATCGCCGCACGTTGGTTCTCGGTGCCCGGCGGGTAGCCCATCGCGGTGACGTACACCCGCAGCGCCTCGCCGAGACGGTCCGCCATGTCATGCGGCGACAGGTCGATGAGCAATGTCGCCAACGTGCAGGTTCCTTTCCCGGCCGGTGGTAGGGCGTGCCGGACCTATTATCCGGCGGACGTCGGTGGTTGTGGATCGGCATCGCCGGACCGCGGCTACAATCAGCTGACGAAGCCTGTGGTACACCGCAGGTCGACCTCGTATTATCAGTATTAGATGCCCGCACAGGCGCAGCCAGCGGTGGGCAGTGATGTGAGCGGCCGTCGGCAAGGAGGGACGAATGCCACTCTCCGATCATGAACAGCGCATGCTCGATGAGATCGAGAGCGCCCTCTACGCCGAGGACCCGAAGTTCGCTTCCAGCGTTCGCGGCGGTGCCCTGCGCACCCCGACCACCCGGCGGCGGATTCAGGGCATGGCACTGTTCTTGGTCGGGCTGGTGATGCTGGTCTCGGGCATCCCGTTCTACGCGACGGTCAATCCCGGATTCTTAATCCTGAGCGTGCTGGGCTTCGTCGTCATGTTCGGTGGCGTGATCTTCGCCATCACCGGCAAACATGCCGCTGCGGGCCGCGATGGCGCGGCCAGGACCGGCGGCAGCCAGCAGCGCCGGGTCAAGGGCGGCAGCGGGACGTTCGCCAGCCGTATGGAGGACCGGTTCCGCCGCCGCTTCGAGCCGTAACGCGGCACCGGTGAGGTGACAGGGCAGCCGATCGGCTGCCCTTTTTCATTGGCGCATCCGGGTGGGCGTTCGATGCCGGCGCGACTCTGGCGGCCGGTTAGCCCCACTTCGCCCCACTTCGCTTTCGCCTGGCTGACCAGGCTATTTCGCGGCGTCGCCGACCGCTGTAGGCGAAGGTGAGCCGGAAAACCCGCGGACAAGTGGGGAAGCGGGGGGAAACTGGACCGCTAAATGGTGCGGAGTGGGTGATTGTGGGGTATTGTGGGCTGACGTCATCGAGTGGGTGGGAGGTAGCCGATGTTCCTCGGCACCTACACGCCCAAGCTCGACGACAAGGGGCGGCTCACACTGCCCGCGAAGTTCCGTGACGCACTGGCAGGAGGGTTGATGGTCACCAAGAGCCAGGACCACAGCCTGGCCGTGTATCCGCGGGCAGAGTTCGAGCAGCTGGCCCGCCGCGCGGCCAAGGCGTCGCGCAGTAACCCGGAGGCGCGGGCATTCCTGCGCAACCTGGCCGCCGCCACCGATGAACAGCATCCCGACGGCCAGGGCCGGATCACGTTGTCACCGGATCACCGGCGCTACGCCAACCTGTCCAAGGATTGCGTGGTCATCGGCTCGGTCGACTACCTCGAGATCTGGGACGCGCAGGCCTGGAGCGACTACCAGCAGACCCATGAAGAGAACTTCTCCGCGGCCAGCGATGAAGCACTCAGCGACATCATCTGAGGCACCCGCCCGTGCCTCGTGGCCTCTGTCCGAACCGACCCTGACGTACTTCCCCAACGTCAGGTTCGCGCTGTCGGGCAGGGACCTCGAGGCAGGGGCGGCCCAGAGACGGGGAGGTGTTGCGGTGGCCGAGCAGGGCGAATTCGGGCACGTGCCGGTGCTACTCGAGCGCTGCGTGGAACTGCTGGCCCCGGCACTGACTCGGCAGTCTCCCGACGGTCACGGCGCCACCCTCGTGGACGCGACCCTGGGAGCCGGCGGCCACACCGAACGGTTTCTGACCGAGTTCCCCGGACTGCGGGTGATCGGCCTCGACCGGGACACCACCGCACTCGGTATCGCCGGCGCCCGGTTGGCCCGTTTCGCCGATCGGCTGCACACGGTCCACACCCGCTACGACGGAATCAGCGCCGCGCTGGCCGAAACGGGCTTGGCCGCAACGGCGTCCGTCGACGCGGTGCTGTTCGACCTCGGGGTTTCCTCGATGCAGCTCGACCGGTCGGAGCGGGGCTTCTCCTACGCTCACGACGCCCCGCTGGACATGCGGATGGATCCCGAGGGGGAGCTGACGGCCGCGGACATCATCAACACCTACGACGCGGCGGCGTTGACCGACATCCTGCGGCGTTTCGGCGAGGAACGCTTCGCATCCCGGATCGCCTCGCACATCGTCCGCCGCCGGGCGCAGACACCGTTCACGTCGACGAGCGAGCTGACCGCCCTGCTCTACGAGGCGATTCCGGCGCCGGCGCGGCGTACCGGGGGGCACCCGGCCAAGCGGACGTTCCAGGCGCTACGGATCGCGGTCAACGGTGAACTGGACTCGCTGCGCGATGCTCTTCCGGCGGCGCTGAACGCCCTGGCGGTGGGCGGGCGCATCGCGGTGATGTCCTACCAATCGCTGGAGGACCGCATCGTCAAGCAGTTGTTCGCCGCGGTGACCACGTCGCGCACCCCGGTCGACCTGCCGGTCGAGTTGCCCGGTGACGAACCGACTTTCACCACGTTGACCCGGGGTGCCGAACGGGCTCAACCGGATGAGATCGAGCGCAACCCGCGGGCCGGGTCGGTCCGGCTCCGGGCCGTGCAGCGGGTGACGAACGGGCCGATTACGGCATCGAGGGGGAACTGATGGCGACCAAGCGCAAACCTGCTGCCCGGCAAGGCGACCGCCGCCGCAACCCCGAAGGCGCGACCCGCACCGGGCCGCGCCGCTCCAACGAGGCGCCGCAATCGCGGCGTCTGCGCCGCCAGCACCCGAATGCGCCCGCCCCCGGGCGCGAATCGCGGCCACGGTCGGGGCCGCAGAACGCGGCGCTGCCGCGTCCCGACACCAGGCCGGCACCACCGAAGAACACCAAGCAGGCCAAAGCGCGGGCCAAGGCACGAA
The DNA here is from genome assembly GCF_001673565.1 of Mycolicibacter sinensis. GTDB lineage: Bacteria > Actinomycetota > Actinomycetes > Mycobacteriales > Mycobacteriaceae > Mycobacterium > Mycobacterium sinense_C. The sequence continues at coordinate 2,473 of NZ_LZMF01000077.1, read as the reverse complement.
AGGCCAAGGCGCCCAAGGTGGTGCGTGTCCCGCTACGGGAACGCCTGATCACCCGGCTGGCGTCGGTCGACCTGCGGCCGCGCACGCTGGCGGCCAAGGTTCCGTTCGTCGTGCTGATCATCGGCTCGCTCGGCATCGGCCTGGGCATCACGCTGTGGCTGTCGACGGACGCCGCCGAGCGCTCGTATCAGCTGGGCAATATCCGGGAACACAACCGGGTGCTCATGCAGCAGAAGGAGGCGCTCGAGCGTGACGTGCTCACCGCCGAATCGGCGCCGGCACTGGCCGAGGCGGCGCGCGAGCTCGGCATGATCCCGACCCGCGACACCGCGCATCTGGTCCAGGACCCGGCCGGCAACTGGGTCGTGGTGGGCGTTCCGAAGCCGGCCGAAGGGGTGCCGCCGCCACCGTTGAACACCAAACTGCCCGACGATCGACCGGTATCGCCGCCGGCCGAGGTTCCGGTCCGGGTGCCGCCCGCCGGGCCGAAGCTGGACAGCCGGCATCTGCCCACCCCGGCTGCGCCCGCTCCGGCGGTGCCTTCTCCGGCCACGCCGGGCGCGCCCCTGATCATTCCGGGCCTGCCCGGGATGCCCGCCGCACCCGGCGCGCCACTGTCCGGTCCGCCGCCGGGTCCCATGCTCGACATCCCGCCAGTCGCCCTGCCGCCGGAGGCTGTGCTGCCCCCGGCGACGGAGCTGCCCCCACAGGCTGTGCTTCCTCCGGCGACGGTGCTGCCGCCCGAGGCGGCATTGCCGCCGGTGCTCCCGGGAGCCGCGCGATGAGACGGCCGGCGCGGGGGACCGGCCCGACGCGCCGCGCCGACGGTTCCAGCACAGCCCGCCGCAAGGCCGGCCGGGTCACCAAACCCAGCAAGCAGGCCAAGCCCGGTAAAGCAGCGAAAGTGACGCAGCCGGAAGGACATTCGGCCCGCGACCGTCGGACCCGGCACGCCACCGAGTTGGGTTCGCGCAGCGCGTCATTCGTCTTCCGGCACCGCACCGGCAACGCCGTCATCTTCCTGGTGCTGGCCCTGGCCGCGGCACAGCTGTTCTATCTGCAGGTCCCCCAGGCATCCGGACTGCGCGCCGAGGCCGCCGGACAGCTCAAGGTCACCGATGTCCAACAAGCCATGCGCGGCGACATCATCGACCGCACCGGCGACAAACTGGCATTCACCATCGAAGCCCGCGCCTTGACCTTCCAGCCGATCAAGGTCGGCAAGCAACTCGAAGAGGCCAAAAAGAAGAATCCCGCCGCGCCCGATCCGCAGCGCCGGCTGCAGGAGATCGCCAAGGAGATCGCCGGTCGGCTCGGCAACAAACCGGATGCGGCGACGCTGCTGAAGAAGCTGCGCAGCAACGAGACCTTCGTCTACCTGGCCCGCGCCGTCGAGCCGGCGCTGGCCGAGGCGATCATCGACAAGTGCCCGGAAGTCGGCAGCGAGCGCCAAGACCTGCGGCAGTATCCGGGCGGGTCGTTGGCGGCCAACATCATCGGCGGCATCGACTGGGACGGCCACGGCCTGTTGGGCCTGGAGGACTCGATGGACGCCGTGCTGGCCGGCACGGACGGCTCGATCACCTACGACCGCGGCTCCGACGGCGTGGTGATCCCGGGCAGCTACCGCAACCGGCACCGGGCCGTCAACGGGTCGACGATCCAGCTCACCCTCGACGACGACATCCAGTTCTACGTCCAGCAGCAGGTTCAGCAGGCCAAGAACGTCTCCGGCGCGCGCAACGCCACCGCGGTGGTGCTCGACGCCAAGAGCGGCGAAGTGCTGGCGATGGCCGGCGACAACACCTTCGACCCGTCCCAGGACATCGGGCGGCAAGAGCACCGGCAGCTCGGCAACCCGGCGGTGTCGTCGCCGTTCGAGCCGGGCTCGGTCAACAAGCTCATCACCGCCGCCTCGGTCATCGAGTACGGACTGAGCAATCCCGATGAGGTGCTGCAGGTCCCCGGATCGATCAACATCGCCGATGTCACCGTCGGCGACGCCTGGGAGCACGGCGTCGCGCCGTACACCACGACCGGGATCTTCGGTAAGTCCTCCAACGTCGGCACCCTGATGCTGGCACAGCGGGTGGGCCCGGAGCGCTGGTTCGAGATGCTGGAGAAGTTCGGCCTGGGGCAGCGCACCGGGGTGGCGCTGCCCGGCGAGAGCGCCGGCCTGGTTCCGCCGGTCGATCAGTGGTCGGGCAGCTCGTTCGCCAACCTGCCGATCGGCCAAGGCCTTTCGATGACGTTGCTGCAGATGGCCGGCATGTACCAGGCCATTGCCAACGACGGCCTGCGGATCCCGCCGCGGATCATCAAGGCGACCATTGCCCCCGACGGCACCCGCACCGAGGAACCCCGGCCCGACGGTGTGCGGGTGGTCACCGAGCAGACCGCGGCGACCGTGCGCAACATGCTGCGTGCGGTGACCCAGCGCGACCCGACCGGGGTCCAGCAGGGCACCGGGTGG
>NZ_LZMF01000076.1:0-850 GCF_001673565.1 Mycolicibacter sinensis | reverse complement strand
CCTGCTGAGCACGTTTCAGAGTAGCGAAAGGCTTTCGGTCGCTGAGGAACTCAGCACGCAAACTGCGATGGAAACGCTCAATTTTGCCCGTCGTCGTAGGACTGCGCGGCTGAGTCAACAGATGCTCAACACCGTGTTGGCGACAGATCGCATCGAAGAGCACCTCCACCGGCGGATGATGAAACCGCCCGGTGAACACCTTGCCGTTATCGGTCAAGATCTGCTCGGGTGCCCCATAGCGATCCAGTGCCGCACGCAGCCCATCGCAGACCGCCCGAGTGCGTTCCCGCGTCATCAAGTGCGCACTGATGCACATCCGGGAATAGTCATCGATACCGGTCAATGCTTTGGCGCTGGTGCCATCGGCCAGCGGGAACCCGCCGACGATATCCATCTGCCACAGCTCCATCGGAGCGCTACGTTCCCAGCGTTTCCATTTCCGCGACCGCCGCTGCCGCGACTCGGCATCGATCATGGCGGCCCGCACCAGCGCCCGATAGACCGCCGACTCCGACGGCAGCGGCCTCATACCCCGCTTATCCAGCTCGAACACCAACCGCCGCGGCCCCCAATACGGCCGCGACCGCCGCAACTCCAACACCACCGCCTCAACCTCGGCCGGCATCTGATGCGGACAGTGCACCGGCCGATGCGACCGGTCCTTGAGCCCTTCGAAGCCCTCGACTTCATACCGGGCCAGCCAGCCATGCATCGTCTGCCGCGACACATTCGCCTTTTCAGCGGCCTGCGCCACCGAAAGCCCGTCGGCAATCACCGACAACACCGCTTGATACCGCTGCTCAGCCACGCTCAACTCCCTCATCCAGGGAGTGTCAAGGATCAACCGAAG
>NZ_LZMF01000075.1:0-37870 GCF_001673565.1 Mycolicibacter sinensis | reverse complement strand
GACGTTGAAAACAACGCCGCGCAGCTGCACCTGGGCCCGCTGCTCACCGACGCCGAACGCCAATACCTGACCTGCGACGCCACCTTTGAAGCCTGGTTCGAACGCAACGGCGAGCCCATCGGCGCCGGGCGCACCACCCGCGCAATCAACCGCCGACTGCGCCGCGCCCTCGAGCACCGCGACCGGGCCTGCGTGGTTCCCGGTTGCGGGGCCACCCGCGGCCTGCACGCCCACCACATCACACACTGGGAAGACGGCGGCCCCACCGAGCTGGCCAACCTGGTACTGGTCTGCCCGTATCACCACCGACTGCACCACCGCGGCGTCATCACCATCACCGGCGATGCCGCCAACCTCACCATCACCGACAACAACAACCGGCCACTGGAGTCGGCATCGCTAGCCCGACCACCCAAGAAACCCCCACCAGCCGTACCACCATGCCCCGGACCCACCGGCGAACGCGCCCAATGGTGGTGGTACCAACCCTTCCAACCCCAACCACCACCGAGCACCAACTAGGCTCGCCGTCCTAGCCAGCCGGCGCACCGCCTCGTCGATCCGCAAATACGCTGGGGAATAACCGGTTCGTTGCATCGCTTTCCGCCACCGAGCCGTCAGAATCACGGCCGAAGGCGAAACCGTCGGAGTGCGCAACGCATAGCCGGAGGACGTGGGCGCGACTACGCTTCTGCCACGGGTGATTCCCCCCCCCGGCCAGGACTACGCGTTCTATGCACGACCCGAAAACCAAGTGCCGCAAGGGACGCCCGTCCGACGACGCCGCACGATGCCCGTTCCCATATCGGTGCACCTTCCGCCCGAGCTGCTGGAACGTGTCCGCAAGGCCGCCCAAGCTGATGACCGCACCTTATCGGAGTGGGTGCGCCAGGCAGTGGAGCACGAACTGCGTGGTTCGTGATCGGTCACCGCCGCTGGCCGCCGACCTGCTCGGTAATCCTCGCCGAGAATGAAGCGTTATATTCAGCCCATGCCCGCCGACACGACCGGCCACCGCATAAAGCTAGTTGCTGCCGGCCTGCGCCAGGTGGGCGCGCGTTGCGACACCATCGCCGGCGAGCTTTCCGCGTCTGCTGCCGCGCCGGCAGTGGCCGCCTCTACATGGCAGACCAACGCAACCGCGGTGAGCACCGCACGTGCTGGCGCGTGCGCGGATCTGGCCGGCGCGGCCGCCCGTTTGAGCACCCGTGCGCAGTCGTACACCAACGCCGCCGCTGACTACACCGCCACCGATCAGCACAGTGCCGTGCAGTTCACCGTTCTGGTACCGCGCTGATGGCAGCGCTCGGCGCACTACCGGCCGGGTTGCCGACGCTGCAGGAGGTGCGCTCGGCGACGTTCGATCATCTCGGCGCGTTCGCCGACTGGTGCGAAAGCGTGGCCGCGAAGGCGCAGTCGGGGTTTGCTGAGATCGCCCAGCAGGTGCGATCCCCAGGGGGTAGTGAGTGGGAGGGCGCCGGTGCGGACGCGGCGATCCACCAGGCCGATGCCGATGTGATGAAGCTGCGCGGGTGGGGATGGGCACACTCCGATGCCGCCGCAGTCGCTCGGCGAGGCCAAGAGACCCTCGAGGTCGGGCAGCGACTGGTCTCCGGTGCGGTTGACGACGCCGAGCGCGACGGCTTCATGGTCGGCGGGGACTACCGGGTCGTCAACACCCGGCCGGTGTACACGCAAGAACAGCTCACCCAACGCCAAGCGCAGGCCGAAGCATATTCCAGCTTCATCAAGCACCGCGTCGCCAACCTGGTTGCCAGCGACGCCACATTCACCGCTCAGCTGAAGGAAGCCACAGCCGATTTCGGCAAGTTGCGATTCGACGAGTCACCCCGGGCGCCGGACCGCAAGCGCGGCGGGGTGCAGTTGGTGGACGACAAGACATTCAAGGATGCCCCCGCGCCACACCCGCCGTCCGAGCCTGATCCGGTCGGCAAGCTCGGGCTCCCCGACTACAAGCCTGGGTCATTATCTGGCGAGGAAGCCCGGGCTGTGTACGCCCAGGGTGAGTTGCGGATGCGCGACCTCAATGAGCAGCTCATCAAGCAAGGATTGAATCCCGAAGAGCGGGCGAAAATTATGTTCGATCAGCGTAATTCGCTGCGGAGCTGGGTTCGCGACTTGATGAATAATCGTGAGGGCGCCGCCGAAATCACCCAGAAGAACCCCAACTACTCGTGGGACGAGATCGTGGCCCAGCGGAAAGCAAGGGGTCTCGCCGGTAAGGACCTTTACGACTCGATCATCGAGAGCTCCACCCGCAGCAGAACTAGCGTGAACGAGGCTATGGGAGTTGATCCGGAGCATCCGCCGCCGTTACCGCCCGTGCGCCCGCCGCTGACGGGCGGTCCCGGGCAGGCAGGCACACCAGTGATTAGCTCTCCGCCGGTTCTGCCGCCCATCGGAGACCATCCCCCGGTTGCGATTCCGCCACCTGTGGCTGATCACCCTCCGGCCGCAATGCCGTCACCGGTGCTTGACCACCCTCCGCTCCCATCTTGGTTACAGGATCCTTCACCACCAGGCTTTCAAATCCCCCCGCCAGAGCCGGCACCGATTTTCGGCTCGGATTCGCCGGGACCCCCGGCAATGCCCCCGCCCGCCGGCCCGGCCGTGGCGATCCCCTCACCGCCTCCGGTACCACCGGGTGACGTAGCAAAGGGAGGCGTACTCGCTGGCGCTGGAGCAGTCGGAGTGTGGATCTTGTCCCAGCTGCCTAAGCTCGTACACCCATTCAGTCCATGACCACGACAACACAAGACCCTTCTGGCGAATGGGGGCGGTTAGCGGCGGTGTCGTCGCTAGTCGAGGTGGCGGCCGGCCATGTGAATGACCTCGCCCCAGTTGATCCCGAGGGTTTGCCGGAGTGGTTGGCTAACTTGGGTTTACCGGCCGGCTGGCATCTCGCGCACCTGGAAGAACCGGCCGCACAGCCCTCACGGATCGCGGTCCTACCGCCAGACGGCCGCGGGGAACTCGGCTGCGAAACCATCAGCATCCTTGGCTTCACAGGTGTGCTTCCCTTCGATGTCATTCGGGATGAGGCCGACCGCACCCTGCGTGATCTCCGCGCTACTGGGATCAACACGCAGGACGTCGCCCTTCCCCCCGTCCCAGGCACTATCGCGCTACGCAGCAGCGGGTACTTCAACACCGCTGGACTCCAGGTTTGGGCACAGCACAGCACCTACGTCGCCAACTACGACAAGGGGCGCGGCCTCCTGATCCTGCACGGCCTATTCATCGAGTCGAGGTCTCTCGAAAGACTCCGTGACAACATCATCGCCCTCAGTGATGCCGTCCACCACGCATTTCTCACCGCCATCGCGGGATAAGGAACAATGAACGAATGAGCCGAGCAGAGCATGTTCCAGGCCAAAAGCCCAAATTCCGGCCGTTTCCCTACGACACAACCGGACTGCGGGGCAGGAGACTGCGCGTGATGGCGGCCTACCCCACAGATGACGCTGGGATAGATGCCGATCTGCCGGCAGGCATCACGGATGTCATTGCAGTTGATGACACCCCTAACGTCACCCTCAGCCTCCAAGTCCACCCTGTGGGCGATCCCACACGGATCGCATTTGTTGCGTTCGACCAGCTGGCTCTCTATAGCGAAGATTGATTCCGCCGGGGTCAGGAGTTGCGGAATTGAGGGACCTGCTCTCGGTATGGCGAGCGCTCATCCGAACGCATTGCAGCGCAGCGGAAATTGCGGACATTGGCCAGGAGCTGTTGGCTTCGTGGAGTGAGCCGCACCGGAGATATCACACCACTGCCCACCTTCGCGAGGTACTGCTTCGCGTAGACGAACTAGCGGGACATGCTGTCGACCCGGACGCGGTACGACTTGCCGCTTGGTATCACGACGTCGTCTACCGCGGTCTACCCGACGACGAGGAAAACAGCGCGTGTCGGGCCGAAGCCGACCTCAATGCCCTCGGACTAACGCCTGTTCTCGTCCGGGAGGTTTGTCGGTTGATCCGGCTAACCGCGTCTCACGACCCGGCAACCGGTGACCGCAATGGTGAAACCCTCTCCGATGCCGACCTGGCGATCCTCGCCGCACCACCCCACCGATACTCGGCCTACGTCGCCGCGGTTCGCGCCGAGTACGCCCACGTCTCGGACGATGCCTTCCGGGCTGGCCGGGCCAAAATCTTGCGCGCACTGCTTAGGGGACCCGCCATATACCGCACACCGCATGCCCGCGACAACTGGGAAACACGGGCACGTGCCAATCTAAGCAGTGAACTTGACGACCTAACACCACGCGATGCGAGGAATTGACCAAGAGCCACGAAATATCAGTCGACCTCGGCCAGCGCGTCGGCGACCTCCGCCGAATCCAGCTGCGCCACTTCCAGGTACACCTCGGCGACGGCGTCCAGGCGGTCCGGATCGGCCTCCGCGGCGGCAAGCCGAGACGCCAGCCCGGCCACGGTCCGGGTGGCGAAGATATCGGCGACCACCGCGCCGGGTGCATCCAGCCAGGTGCGGATGCGTGCTACCGCGGCGGTGGCCAGCACTGAATCGCCGCCCAGGGCAAAGAAATCGTCGTCGGCGCCTACCCGATCCGCGCCGAGCACCTCGGCGATGATCGCGGCCAACGCTCGCTGCAACGGGGTAACCGGTTCACGGTAGCCATCCGTTGCCGCGAAACCCGCGGCCAGCTCCGCCGTTACCGCGCGCCGGTCGATCTTGCCGGAGACGGTGTAGGGAATCGCCGGAACCAGCACCAGGTGCCGTGGAATCATGTGCTCGGGCAGCGCCTCGGTCAGCCCTGACCGTAGCCCCGTCACGGTCACCGCCGGATCGTCGGTCCGAACCGCGGCGGCCAGCACGTCACGACCGGCCTCCGAGAGCGCCACCACCACGGCCTCGGCCACCCCGGGCAGCCGGCGCAGCGCGGCTTCGACCTCGCCGAGTTCGATGCGGTACCCGCTGATCTTGACCCGATGATCGGCGCGACCGACGAATTCCAGGATGCCGCCCGGCCGGTAGCGGGCCAGATCGCCGGTGCGATACCAGGTTCGGCCGTCATGCTCGATGAACTTCTCGGCGGTCAGGTCGGGCCGCCCCCGATACCCGGATGCGATACCGCGCCCGGCCACCCACAGCTCACCGGCCACCCAGTCCGGGCGGTCGGTCCCGTCGGCGCCGACGACGCGGCAGGCGATGTTGGGCAGCGGCGTGCCGTAGGGCACCGACGCCCAGTCGGCCGGCGGTTCGCCGTCGACCTCGCAGATGGTGGCGTGGATGGCCGTTTCGGTGGCCCCGCCCAGCCCGGCGAACCGCACTCCGGGCGCCAGGGCGGCAAAGCGGCGCGCCAGCTCGGGGCTCACCCAGTCGCCGCCGGTCAATACCGCACGCACCGAGGGCAATTCACCCCCGACCGACACCAGCATCTCCAACGCGCCGGGCATCAAGTTGAGCACGCTGACCCGGTGCTGTCGCACCAGCCGCGCCCATACCTCGGGGCTGCGCCGATCGGCCTCGTCGACCATCACGATCGCTCCCCCGGCGCGCAGCATGGCGAAGACGTCGAGCACCGACATGTCGGCGTCTAAGGTGAGCAGTGCCAGGCTGCGATCGTCCGGCCCGAATCCGAAACGTGCGCTGAGGGTTTCGACGGTGTTCATCGCCGCGTCGTGAGTGAGCTCGACGCCCTTGGGTTCGCCGGTGGACCCGGAGGTGAACACCACGTAGGCCAATGCCGACGGATCGGTTGCGACCGGTTCCGCGGCACCGGGACGCGCGGCAGCCTCGCCGGCGCGCACGGCGGGAATCGGCAGCACCGGCACGGATTCTCCGGTCACCAACGCCACAGCGGCACCACCCAGCGCCAGGATCCGTTGCACCCGCTCGGGCGGCTGGTCGGCGGCGATCGGCAGATACCCCGCTCCGGCGGCCAGGATGCCCAGCAGTGCCGGGATCTGCTGGGTGCCCTTGGGACCCAGCAGCGCCACGGTGTCACCGGGCTGCACCCCGCGCTCACGCAGCGCGGCGGCCACCGCCAGGGCCTGATCACGCAACTCGCCGTAGCTCAACTCGCCCGATCCATGCAGCACAGCGGGCGCATCGGGCGCCAAAGAGGCACGCCGAAAGAACCCGTCCTGCAAGGCTTCCCCGCTGGGCTCAGCGGTGCCGGCGTTCACCGCCGCGCGCACCTGCGCCTGCGCAGCCGGCAGGGCCGGTGGCGCCGGTTCGTCCCAGCCGTCGCCGGCGGCCAGCCGGGTCAGGTCGGCGATGTGGTGGGCGAACATGGCGTCGATCACGCCGGGCGGGAACATCTCGTCGCGCACATCCCAATTCACCAGCACACCGCCGTCGAACTCGGTGACCTGAGCGTCCAGCAGCACCTGCGGGCCTTGGGAGATGATCCACACCGGGGTGCCGAACGTCTGGGTGACCTCCGGGGCGAACAACTCGCCGAGCCCGAGCGCACTGGTGAACACCACCGGGGCCAGCACCTGCGTGCCGCGGTGGCGGCCCAGATCCCGCAGCACCGCCAGCCCCGGGTAGTCGGCGTGCGCGGCGGCGGTCCGCATGGCGTCCTGCACGGCGTGGGCCCGTTGGGCACCGGTGGCGGCAGAGCCCAGATCCACATCCAGCAGCAGCGACGAGGTGAAGTCACCGACCAGCCGATCGACGTCGTCGTGCAGCGGATCCCGGCCGAACAATGGCACATTCAGCAGGAATCGCGGTCCGTCCGACCAGCAGGCCAGGGTGTGCGAGAACGATGCGGCCAGTGTCATGGCCGGGGTGACGCCGTGGGTGCGGGCCTGCCCGAACAGTGCGTCCCGGGTGGCCGGGTCCAGCCAGTGCCAGCGTCGGGTGCTGCGGCGCGGGTCGGCGGGTGCGCCGGCCGGCGGCGGCAGCTTGGGCGGGTCGGGCAGGTCGGGTATGCGCTGCGTCCACCACTGCCGGTGGTTCTCGTCGGGCGCCCGGTCGGCCACCGCGTGGCGGTACTGCCGGTAGGTGTAGCCCAACTCCGGCAAGACCGCCCCCCGGTAGGCGGCGGCCAGGTCGGCCATCAGGGTGCGGTAGCTCATCGCGTCGGCGGCTTGCATGTCCAAGTCGACGTGCAGCCGAGCGGTGCCATCCGGCAGCAGCGACACCGTGAGCTCGAAGACCGCCCCGTCGAGTTGCTGGTGGGATTTCGCCTCCCGGGTGGCGGCAAGACGCGCGGAGACGTCGTCGGTGCCCATGCCGCGCAGATCCTGCACCGCGACCGGCAGGCCGGCGTCGGGCCGGATCTGCTGGGCGCCGTCGGGCAGGAACTCAACGCGCAGCATCGGGTGTCGGGCCGCCAGCAGACCAGCAGCGGCAGACAGCCGTTCGGGGTCGAGCCCCGGGCCGTCAAACTCGACGTAGAGGTGGCCGGCCACCCCACCGAGTGCGACGTCGTCGTCGCGTCCCACCCACATGGCGTGCTGCATCGGGGCCAGCGGGAATGGTGCGGTGTCATCCTCGGGTTCGGGTCCCGCGGCGGGCTGCGCTGCCGATGACGCGCCCGACACCAGTGCCGTCCAGGCGGCGACGGTCGGTGCGGCGGCCAGTGCGGCGAAGTCGACGTCCAGACCGCGGCGCCGCCACTGGCCGGCCAGGCTCATCATCCGGATGGAATCGAGACCCTGTCCGACCAGATCAGCATCGCTGTCGAGGGCACCGGTCGGGACGCCGAGCAGCTCAGCGACCTGCGCGCGAATATCGTCCGGCCCCACCCCGCCACCTTTCATTAGTGAAGGCTGCCCTAATTTCGTCGAAGCTACTCTATCTACGTTCGGTCACCGCAAAGCCAGGGAGTCTCATGCACGGGTTCGTACCGTTTCCGGCCGAGCGGGCCGCCGCCTACCGCGCGGCCGGCTACTGGAGCGGCCGGCCGCTGGCGTCGCTGCTCGACGACGCCGCCGAACGCTGGCCGGACCGCGCGGCGGTCATCGATCCCACAACGACGCTGACCTATGCCGAACTGGACGTGGCCGCCAACCGTGCCGCCGCGGGACTGCACGGGCTCGGCATCGCCCCCGGCGACCGGGTGCTGTTGCAGTTGCCCAACAGCGTTGCCTTCGCAGTCGTGCTGTTCGGGCTGCTGCGGGTGGGCGCCATCCCGGTGCTGTGCCTGCCCGGGCATCGCGCCGCCGAGATCGGGCATCTGGCCGCGGTGAGCGACGCGGTCGGGATCGTGATTCCTGACGCCACTGCGGGTTTCGACTACCCGGCGATGGCCGCCGAACTGGGGCTGCGGCGCATCATCATCGACGACACGGCCGACGGCCCGCCCGCACCACGTTTCAGCCCCGATCCGGCCACCCCGGCGGTGCTGCTGGTCTCCGGCGGCACCACCGGCCTGCCCAAGCTGATCCCCCGCACCCACAACGACTACGTCTACAACGCCACCGCCAGCGCTCAGGTGTGCGAGCTGACCGCCGAGGACGTCTACCTGGTGGCGTTGCCAGCCGCCCACAACTTTCCGCTGGCCTGCCCGGGGCTGCTGGGCGCCATATCGGTGGGCGCGGCCACCGTCTTCGGCACCGATCCCAGTCCCGAGGCGGCATTCGCCACCATCACCAGCCACCGGGTGACCGTCACCGCGCTGGTGCCGGCGCTGGCCACGCTGTGGGCGCACGCCTGCGATTGGGAACCGCAGAAGCCGACGACGCTGCGGTTACTGCAAGTGGGCGGCGCCAAGCTGGCAGCCGATGACGCGCGCCGGATCCGGGAGGTACTGACCCCGGGACTGCAGCAGGTGTTCGGCATGGCCGAAGGGCTGCTGTGCTACACCCGGCCGGGCGATGGCGCCGAGCTGCTCGACGCGACCCAGGGCCGGCCACTGTGCGCCGATGATGAGCTGCGGGTGGTCGATGAGGACGGCGTCGAGGCACCCGAGGGTGAGCTGCTGGTGCGCGGGCCCTACACGATCAACGGCTACTACAACGCTCCGGAAGCGAATGCGCGCTCGTTCAGCCCGGACGGCTTCTACCGCAGCGGCGACCGGGTCCGCCGCCTGGCCAACGGCTACCTGGAGGTGACCGGGCGGATCAAGGACGTCATCGTCCGCGGCGGGGAAAACATCGCGGCCGAGGAGTTGGAGGCACACCTGCTGCGCCATCCCGCGATCCAATCGGCTGCCGCGGTCGGACTGCCGGATAAGTATCTTGGTGAAAAGATCTGCGCGGCAATCGTTTTCAATGGGACGTCGCTGAGTCTGCCCGAGCTGAACCGACATCTCGCCGAGCAAGGGGCCGCCACCCACGTCCGAGTCGACCAGTTGGCGGCGTTAACGACCCTGCCCACCACGGCGGTCGGAAAGATCGACAAAAAGGCGATCATCCGCCAGCTTGTGGGCTGAACGCTATCCGGTACTGATCCGCCAACCGGCAGCATCGTGTTGCTGTCGCCAGAACTCGTCGAAACGTCCACCGGCGGAACGTAGTTCCTCGATGGTGCCGTCCTCGACGATCTGGCCGTTGTCGAGGAACAGCACCCGGTCGGCCTGGGCGATACTGGCCAGCCGGTGCGCGACGATCACCCGGGTGCGGGGCCGCAGCTCGGCGCTGAGCGCGTCGACGATCGCCGCCTCGTTCTCGGTGTCCAGCGCGCTGGTCGCCTCGTCGACCAACAGCACCGGCGCCGGTTTGAGCAGCGCGCGGGCGATGCTGACCCGTTGGCGCTCACCGCCGGACAGCGCGCCGCCGGCCTCCCCGACCGCGGTATCGGCGCCGTCGGGCAGCCGGCCGGTCAGCTCGTCGACCCGGGCGAGTTCGACCGCCCGCCCGAACGCTTGCGGATCCGCGCCGGGATCACCGACCAGGACGTTGTCGCGGATCGTGCCGTCCAGCAGGTAGGGATGCTGGAACACCATGCTGCTCGCCGCACGCCGCGCCGCGGCAGTCAGCGCGGCGGCGTCGGCCCCGTCGAGCAGGATCCGACCGCCGGTGGGTTCGTGCAGGCCGGCGATCAGGGCCAGAATCGTGCTCTTGCCCGAACCGGACGGCCCGACGATCGCGGTCGTGGTGCCCGGCTCCAGCACGAAACTGACCCGGTCGAGCACCGGGTCGCCGGCGTCGTAGCCGAAGGTGACATTGTCGAACTCGATGCGCGGCGCCGTGTCGGGCAACCCGCCGTCTCCCACTGTCAGCGCCGGTGCGGTGAGCACGGCCCGGATCCGCTCCAGGCTGGCACGCGTCGATTCCAGGGCCGGCGCCAGCTCGCTGATGGCGGTGAAGGGTTCCAGATAGCGGGCGATCACGACGATCAGCGCGATGGCCTCCGGAACGCCCAGGGTGCCGGTCATGGTCAACGCGGTCGTGGCGCCGGCGAGCAGGATCAGTGCACCCTGGCTGGCCAGGCTGAACAACAGCTGACCCGGAATCTGCATGAGCAGCAGCCGCATTGCCGCGCCGTGCTGGGCGGCCAGGGCCGCACCGACGGTGCTGCGTTCGGGTTCGACCCGCCGCGCCGCGCGCAGCGCCTGCTGGGTGCGGGCGAACTCGATGATGCGTTCGGTCAGCGCGGTGTTGGCCTCCCCGGCGGCGGTGTCAGCGCGCGCGCTGAGCCGGTTGGCCGCCCACAGCGCCCCCAGCAGCAGTGGCACCCCGCCCAGGGCGGCCAGACCCAGCTGCCACGACACCCCGAGCAGCGCCAGCGCGATCGCCGGTGGCAGCAGAATGGCGCTGATCAGCGGGGTCAGTAGGTTGACGACCAGGCTGACGAGTTCGGGGCCGGTAGCGGCGATCGCCTGCCGGGCGGTGGCGGTGTTGTCGGGGGTGAACCAGTCCAACCGGATTGCCGGCAGCCGGTCGGCGACATCGTGTTGGGTGTGGTCGAGGACGGCGAATCCGAGATCGAATCCGATTCGTGCGCAGGTGAAATCGATGAGCCAGCCGGCCACCGTCGCCACGGTCAGCCAGCCCACCCAGGTCAGCGCGTGATGCGGGGTTTCGGAGAACAGCGCGGCCACCAGCGGGACCAGCAGTACGGTGCCCACCGCCCGCACCGCCACCGACAGCAACGTCAGCCCGGTGTAGCCGAGTAGCCGGCCGCGGCGGTTATGCGGAATCAGCTGGATCAGCGTGCGGATCATCGTGCCGCCTCCGCTGCAGCGGCCACGGCCCGGCGCCCGGTCTCCCACAGTTGCAGGTAGCGTCCTCCCGCGGCGAGCAACTCCTCGTGGGTCCCCTGTTCGGCGACGGCGCCGTGATCGAGTACCACGATCTGATCGGCTCCAGTGATCGTGTGCAGCCGGTGGGCGATGACGAGCACGGTGCGGTCCTTGGTCAGCCGGTTCAGGGCCTGCTGTACCAGGTATTCCGATTCCGGGTCGGCGAAGGCGGTGGCCTCGTCGAGGATGAGCACGGGAGTGTCGGCGAGGATGGCGCGGGCGATGGTGAGCCGTTGGCGCTCCCCGCCGGAGAGCGCGGCCGCGGCACCCAGCACGGTGTCGTACCCGTCCGGCAGTCGCAGGATGCGCTCGTGGATCTGCGCTTCGCGGGCGGCGGCCCACACCTGCTCGTCGGTCGCGTCCGGAACGGCCAGCGCGATGTTGTCCCGCACGCTGCCGTGCACCAGCTGGGTCTCCTGCAGCACGAAACCCACCCGGCGGTAGAGCTCGTCGGCGGTCAACGACCGAATGTCCTGGCCGTCAACGGTTATCGAGCCCTGCTGCACGTCGTGGAAGCGGGCGAGCAGCGCGGCCAGGGTGGACTTGCCCGATCCCGACGGACCCACCAGCGCGGTCACCGTGCCCGGCCGCAGTGTCAGCGACACATCGGAGATCACCGGCACGCCCGGGCGGTAGCCGAAGCCGACGGACTCGAAACGCACCGTTCCGGGCTGCGTCTGCGCCGGCGCCGATTCCGGCTCACCCACCACCAGTTCGGGCTCGTCCAGGGCGATCTGCAGCCGCCGCGCCGCCAGCATGCCGCCGCGGATACCGCCGACCCCCAGCCCGATACCCAGCAGCCGGGCTCCGAAGGTGGTGCCCAGCAACAGGAACGGCAACAGGCTCACCGGGTCCATCCGGCCGGCCACGATCAGTGGGACGCCGGTCAGCACCATCAGCCACAGGAAGGTCGACGGGCGGGTGACCAGGTCCATCAGCGTCTTCTTGCCGATGAACGGGCGCTGCCAGTCCACCAGGAAGTCGATGTAGTCGTCGAGGCGGCGGCGGAAGGTCGAGGCGGCCGCCCCGCCGAACACCCGGATCACCGGCTGGCCCTCCAGGTAGGTGCCGGCTTCGCCGTTCATCCGTTCCGCCCAGCGCTGCGCCTGGCTGATCTTGGGTCCGGATTGGGTCATCATCACCGACATCAGCACCAGGTAGATCAGCACCGGCACGAACAACACCAGCGCCACCCGCCAATCCACCGCGAATAGGTAGACCAGCACCGCCACCGGGGCGACGACCGCGGCGACAGCGTCGGGGATGGCGTGGGTGACCAAATAGTGCAGTGACAGGGTGTCGTCGGCGACGAGTTGCTTGATCGATCCGGAACCGCGGGCGGTGAACCAGCCCAGCGGTAGCCGGGACAACTTGCTCAAAAGCCGGCTGCGCAAACCGCTGGCGAAGCGGGCGTCGATCACGTGCAGCCACAGTGTCAATCCCGCGCCCAGTAACGTGCCCAGGCCGAGCAGGGAGACCGCCGCGATGGCAAGCGTCCACAGCCGCGACTCGTCGGCACCGGAGACCAGCAGCCGGGCCAGCTCGACCAGCAGTACGAACGGGGCCAGCTGCAGCAGGGTGATCACGGCCTGCAGGACCCCGGAGACGATCAGCGGCGCTTTCAGCGGAGACAGCAGGCGCCCCGCGGCCTGGGAGCGCCACTCCCCCTTGGCGTTGACTCTGCGCTCAGCAGGCGTCTCACTCGCACTTTCGTCTGGTGGCTGCAGAGTCAGCGGGGCTTGTTCAGTGTCTTCCGGGCCCCGTTGAGTGCCCATGGCGCGTCCGGCGTTCCAGTACGCCTGGGCGTGGATCTCGGATTTGGGGAAGCCGAACTCGTCGCGCAGCCGCGCCCGCACGGCCTTGAGCGTCGCGGCTTCCGGTGTCGCCCATGCGTACCAGTCCGACCAGTCCCGGGATTCGATCGCGGCGGCCAGGGAGTTCGCGTCGCGGCGGGGCACCCAGTGCACCCGCAGGCGCGGATGCTCCCGCAGCGGGATCAACAGGTCGTTGTCCTCGTGCTGCTCGAGATACAGCTCGATCGGCACATCGAGCGGGACGGTTCCGATGATCGCGTTGATCCCGGGGATCGACGCCGAGTCCCCGATCAACAGGTAACCGGCGGGCTGTTCTGCGGGATCGGGCACTTCGAAACGCGACGAGCCCATCAGCGACATCGCCGCGATGCGCGCTCCGGGCTCAACGGTGCTCGCCCACCGGGTCGCGGGCCCGGCCGGTTCGTGCAGCACCATGTCCACCGCGAAGCGTCCGGTTTCCGCGTCCCCCTCGGCGATGGTGTACGCGCGCTGGAACTCGGTACTCGAGCCGTCTGGGTCCGGAAACCAGAACCGTAGCCAGGCACTGGGTTCGACGGTCGCGTCGGTAAACAAGGTCGGTGAATGCAGCCACACTCGGATGCAGTGCGGGGCGATCCAGCTGGTCTCGAGCACCGTGGCGACGTGGTCCCGGGCGCCGAAGCCCCGCAGTATCGCGCCCTGCAAACCGCGCGCCATCAAGGTCCTTTCGCCAACGGTTTCCCGCCCCGCGGGGTGGGACCCGGCGCTCGCGCCGCCAAGCCCGACCTAGGTTACCCTACCCTCACTTATCCGGATAGGGCCTCGGGTAGGCTCACCGTTCGTTATGACTGACGCTGCCGCCATCCTGCACCGCGAGCTCACCGACATATCCGACGAGGTCCGCAGCGTCCCGGCGCCCCCGATCCCCGTGTTGGCCGACCCATACGCGATCCGGGTGGCCGACCCCGATGCCGACGCCGAGATGGTCGCCGAATGGATGAACCGGCCCCACCTGGCCCAGACCTGGGAGTCGGCCTGGCCGCCTGAGCGCTGGCACGCCTATCTGAGCGCCCAGCTCGCCGGCAGTTATTCGCGGCCGTTGATCGTCAGCCGTAACGGGGAAGACGGCGGTTACGTCGAGATATACCGGGCCGCCAAGGATTCCATCGCCAGGTACTACGCGGCCGATCCGCACGACCTGGGCATCCACGCCGCCGTCGCCGACACCACGGTCGTCAATCGCGGGTTTGCGGCGATCCTGTTGCCGCGCGTCATGACCTGCGTCTTCGACTTCGAGCCGCAGTGCCGGCGGATGATGTTCGAACCCGAGTACCGCAACACGGCGATGCGGCGGTTGGCCGAGTATGTGGGCGGCACCTTCCTCGGCGAACACGACATGGGTTATCGCCGGATGGCGCTCTACGGGGTGCTGCGCTACCCCGACGACCCGCTGTCGAACAACTCGGCGTAGCCGTCGTAATCCGGGCGCATCCCCGCGGCGACCAATTCCCAGAGCACCTCATCGGTGCCGCCGCCCACCCGGGCCAACTTCATGTCGCGCCACCAGCGCCCGATCGGCGTCTCGTCGACCAGGTAACCGGCGCCGCCGAACAGGTGCATGCACTCCGCGATCACCTCTTCACCCAGCCGCGCCGCGGTGACCTTCATCGCCGCGGAGGTCCGTAGGTCCAGCCGGCCCTCGGCGGCAAACCCGTTGAGCCCATGCCGAAGAAGATCGACCCGGGCCTGCAGGTCGGCCAGCCGCAACCGCAGGGCCTGATGCTCGAAAAGGCTGACGCCGAACTGCTTGCGGTGCATCATCCGGGCGTGGGTGATGCCCAGCACCTTCTGACACGACGAGGCGACCTGCCCGGAGATCGACATGCGTTCGTGCGCCAGTCCCCAAGAGATCGCGGCCAATCCGGTACCGGGGCGGGCGATCAGGGCGTCGGCCGGTACCCAGGTGTCGATATCGACCGGAGCGGTGTCCAACGGCGCCGCTCCGACCTTGCTGAACGGCTCGTGCACCTGCACCTGCGCGGTCGGCACCGCGATCATCATGACGTTGCCGTGCCGGCTGTTTTCGTCGTGATCCATGCTGCGCGCCAGCACCAGGATGTGGTCGGAGATCGGCGAGAGCGAGACGAACTTCTTACGGCCGCGCACCTCGAAACCGTCACGCACGGAACGGGCCTCGGTCTGCACCCGCTGCAGGTCCGACCCCCCGGACTCCTCCGAGGCGCCGATGCACAGCACCGCTTCGCCGCGGATGGCCCGCTGGCAGATGTCTTTCAGGTACTCCGACCGTCCGAACCGGTGCAGGATCGAGATCGACGAATCCTGCAGGCTGACCCCCACCCCGATGCCGGCAGATCCGAGCCGGCCCAGCGCATAGGCCAGCTCCACCAGTTTGGCGACATCGGTGGGCGCCGCGTCAGTCCATTTCCGGGTGAAAACCCCTGCCTGCCCGAGGTGTTCGATCAGTTTGCGGGGAAAGCGCCCACTGACTTCGGCCTCCGCTGTCCAATCCACCACCTGCTGGTCGAAGACCTCGTCAAGCAAGCCGCGATAGGTGTGGATGTCCGATCCCGTCACGTCATAACCTCCAGGTTGCGTTTGACCTCCAGTCGCCGCAACTTGCCCGACGACGTTCGGGGC
Source organism: Mycolicibacter sinensis (assembly GCF_001673565.1). Classification (GTDB taxonomy): domain Bacteria; phylum Actinomycetota; class Actinomycetes; order Mycobacteriales; family Mycobacteriaceae; genus Mycobacterium; species Mycobacterium sinense_C. The sequence continues at coordinate 22,234 of NZ_LZMF01000075.1, read as the reverse complement.
AGGGCTCCGGGCGTCAGGAACACCACTTTGGCGGGCACCACCCCGCATTCCGAGGCGACCCGGGCGACCAGGTCGCTGCGGGCGCCGGCCTCGTCGGGGCCCCGGAATTCGGCGACGACGATCAACGCCGGGCGCACGTCGTCGGTGGCCTCACTGGTTCCAAAGGCCACCACCGCGCCTTCCCGCACGCCCCGGATTTCGGCGGCGACCCGTTCGATCTCGGTGGGGAACACGTTGCGCCCGGCCACCGAGATGATCTCCTTGGCGCGACCGCAGACCACCAGCCCCTCGTCGGTGAGGTAGCCAAGATCGCCTGTGGAGAACCAGGATTCCGGGTCGTGTGCCGGTTGGCCGACGTAGCCGGACATCATCGAGGTGCCGCGGATCTCGATCTCGCCGACGTCGCGCCCGGGTTGCTCGACATCGTGACCGGCGGTCGGGGCGATCCGGACCTGCATGCCGGGGATCGGCACCCCGAGAATCGCGTGGCGGCGCATCGCGTCTCCGGCGCCGGGGATTTCGTCATACAACAGGCCGGTGCCCGGCCGTGGAGCGGTCACCGCGCAGGTGGCCTCGGCCAGCCCGTAGGACGGGGTGACCGCGCCCGGGTTGAAGCCGAACTTCGCCAGCTCGCTGACGAACCGCTGCAACGCCGCGCAGTCGACGGGTTCGCCGCCGTTGATCGCCATCCGCACCCGGCCCAAGTCGACGTCCGGGATTCGGCGCGCGTATTTACCCAACACGCTGAAGGCGAAGTTCGGAGCCGCGGTCATGGTCGCGGCACTCTCGTGCAGCCACGTCAGCCAGCGAAACGGCGAGGCCGCGAACGCCGCGGTGGGTGCCAGCCACAGTGCCGAACCGGTCAAGGCAGCGCTGAGCACGAAGGTCAGTCCCATGTCGTGATACAGCGGCAGCCAGCTGCAGCCGACGTCGTGCGACGGGTCGACGCCGAGGTGCTCACTCAAGCCGGAGACGTTGCTCAGCACGGCGGCCGGCGACAACTGCGCGGTGCGCGGCACTCCGGTGGAGCCGGCCGTGCCCTGCAATACCGCCGGCGTATCCAGCGCGGCGGCCACCGGCGTGAAGGCCGCCGACCGCTCGGTGGCGGCGGCGGTGACGTCGTACACCGCAACACCGGCGTCGTGCTCACCCAGCAACTGCAGTGGTGCGCTGTGGCTGAAGACCGTGTCGACACCGACGCCGCGGAACCGGTTCAGGGTCGCTTGAGCCCACTGCTGCGGATCGGAGCCGCGGACGGGCCCGGGCAGTATCGACACGCCGCGCCCGGCCAGCCAGGCACCCTGGATGGCGGCGACCAATTCGACTGTGGGCTCCCCGACCAGTCCGACCGCACCGGTGCGATCCGAGTCAAGGATCTTCGATGCCACGCCTTGCGCGCGGGAGTGCACCTGCGCCCACGGGTGATGCTGCCACGTGCTGCTGCCCTGATCGAAGGTCACCAGGTCCTGATCTGAGGCGGTCATCGCCCGGGTCAGGGCGCTTGCCAGCACGCTCACGCGTCGGCGGGCGCTTTCGCCCGGATGGCGGCCTCGAGGTCGCCGACCGTGTCACAGGTCAGCAGGTCTTCCTCAGACAGCGCCACCCCGAGCCGGTCCTCGATGGCGACCATGCCGATCGCGAAGGCCACCGAGTCCAGGCCGACGTCGTCGACCAGCCGCGACTCCGCAGTCACCCGGTTGAGGTCGACATTCAGGTCGTCACGCAGGATCTCGAGCAGCGCGGCGCTGACGGCGTCAGAAGACGAAGAGCTCATGTGGTGGGACGCTACACCAAACGTCGAACTAAGGTTAGCTTGCCCTATCTTGTGACTCCCGACACAGAGTTAGGTAAGCCTTGCCTGGCGAGAGAGTTAATGATTAAGGTGAAGCCGCGTTCTAACTAACAGGAACCTCATACCAGATGAGGTCACGATAAGGAGAAGCAATGCAGCTCGCCCTTGCGGACGGATCCCTCGATCGCGGCTCCGCATCCGACGCTCGACCGACCACCCGCGCCAGCCTGGTAATGGCCGCCGGGGTCGCCCTGGCCGGCGCCGGCCTGATCGCCGTCAGCCCGGTAGCACCGTCGATCTCGATGGAGGCACACCAGGCTGCCGTGCAGCTCGCCAACACCACCGCTGAGAACCTCGACTACCTGACGGATCTGCTCAACCAGCCGAACCCGCTCACCACGGCCCTCGGCGACCTCGGCAGCTACTACAGCGAAGTCGCCCAGAACAGCTTCGCCGGGGTGCAGGATGGCCTCGAGATCATGTGGTCCGGTGGCGGCCGGGTCATCGGCCTGGAGAACCTGATCCCGCAGGTCACCGAGTTCCTCCAGCAGGGCGACACCCTCAGCGCCTGGAACCTGATCAACAACGACATGTTGTACAACATGAACAACATCTTCCAGCCGCTCTTCGACCACATCCCGCGCGGCGAGGACGTTGAGGTCCCCGGCGTGATGGGTATCGGCGCCGACATGACCCATGTTTGGGCGAATGTGCAGGAAGTCTTCGGCGACTTCAGCTTCTGGAAGACCACCGCCAAGTACTTCATCGAACCGCTTACCGGCTTCGCATTCGCGTTGTCGGAAAACGCGACCGGTGTACCCGACGGCATCGAGCACGTGGCGCAGGACCCGTTCGACGCACTGCTCAACGGCTACATCACCTGGGACTCCGAAACCGGCGAGAACACCGGCCAGTGGTGGGGCCTGCTCACCGAGCAGGGCACTGTCTCCTACTTCCTCGACTACCTGCCGAGCAAGATCGCCGAGGCGTTGACGATGAACCTGCCGGTGGACGACGTGGAGGTCCCGGTCGACCCCGACCTCGGCGCCTCGCTTGCCGACCCCAACCTGTTCGACCTGGACTGGCTCACCGGCCTCTTCAGCTAGCGGTACCACCGCCTGCGCCGTCGCGTGCAGGCAAAGGGCCGGGTTCGGGCGTCAGCCGTCCGAACCCGGCCCACAACATTGCCATTGACTAATGTCACCATTGGCTGTTGACTCGATCACATGATTCTCGGGCGATCGCCGAAACGCAGCCATGGAGCCTCCGCGGTCGTCACCGGCGCCGGCAGCGGCATCGGAGCCGCATTCGCCCGCGAACTCGCCCGCCGCGGCAGCGCCGTGGTCTGCAGCGACATCGATGACACCGCAGCGCAACGCACCGTCGACGCCATCGCCGCCGCGGGCGGACGTGCCACCGCTGCGCACTGCGACGTTTCGCAACTCGACGACGTCACCGCGCTGGCCGACGCCGCGCAGTCCTGGTTCGGACGCCCACCCACCCTGGTGATCAACAACGCCGGCGTCGGCACCGGCGGCCGGCTGATCGGGGAGATGTCGCTGGACGACTGGAACTGGACGCTGAGCATCAACCTGTGGGGCCCGATCCACGGCTGCCACGTGTTCACCCCGATCCTGCGCGAAGCGGGAAGCGACCACCCGCGCGGGATCATCAACGTCGCCTCCGCGGCCTCGTTCGGCGCCGCCCCGGAGATGGCCGCCTACAACGTCAGCAAGGCCGGGGTGCTGTCACTGTCGGAGACCCTGGCCGCCGAGCTGTCGGGCACCGGAGTCGGCGTGACCGTGCTGTGCCCGACGTTCGTCAAGACCAACATCGTCGAATCCGGCCGCAGCACCGCACGATCCAGCGACGCCGCGAACCGGTTGATGCGCTGGACCGGAATCTCCGCCGCCCGAGTGGCCCGGGACTGTCTGAACACCCATGACCGCGGCGGCTTGTACTGCATGCCGCAACTCGACGCGAAAATCGGTTGGAACGTCAAACGATTGGCGCCCGAGACGTTCACCCGCACCATCGGGCTGGCGTTCCGGGCTGGTGCGGCACTGGCCGAAGAAGCCGACTGAAGGAGAGTCAGATGGCTATCGACATGGACGTCATGCTCGCCAAGATCAAGGACCGGCAGTGGGCGCTGGCCGACATCGACTGGGACGCACCGGGAGCCGAGCTGATCCGGCCCGAGATGGTGCCCAAGCTCAAGAAGTTCATGGCCGACCTGTGCTGGATCGAGAACGTCGGCGCTCGCGGCTTCGCGGCCATGGCCCGCAAGGCGCCCACCAAAACGCTGGCCGAGATCTATCGGTACTTCCACGCTGAGGAGCAGCGGCATGCCAACGCCGAGCTGGCGCTGATGAAGCGCTGGGGCATGCTCGAGGACGGCGAAATCCCTGAGCCCAACGTCAACATCCGGATGGCGATGCAGTGGCTCGACGACTACTCCGACGACCTGCCGCTGTCGGTGCTGGGCACCGTGATCCCGATGCTGGAGGTGGCACTCGACGGCGCACTGCTCAAGTTCCTGCTCGACGAGGTCGACGACCCGGTCTGCCACCAGGTGTTCGAGAAGATCAATAACGACGAATCACGCCATATCGCCGTCGATTTCGAGGTGCTGGAGCTGATCGGACACGCCGACGCCCGCCGGCTGGCCATCGAGTTCGTCGGCACCGTCGCCTCCCCGTCTCTGATCGTCGGCGCGCTGATCTCGATTCCACTGCTCAACCGGATCCGCAACGAGATCATCGGCATGGGACTGGATCCCCAGCGGCTCTACTCGGCACTGATGCGCTTCCAGCAGTTCGGTGAACGCGGCGAACACACCCGGCGGGTGCCGGCCTACCAGGTGGTCAAGCGCTACTCGAACTGGTTCGCCAACCCCGACAGTCCCTATCATCTGCTGGCCAATCCCGCGGCATGGCTGTCGGGCTACTACCCCAAGCGGCTGCTCAAGCCCATACCGAGCTGGTTCAAAGAGCTCACCCACGAACCGGCGGCCTGACGTGGCCCGGGCACACGTCTATCAGACGCTGATCGTGGGTGCCGGATTCTCCGGGATCGGTGCGGCGATCAAGCTGGCCGAAGCCGGAATCGGCGACGACGAGATCGTGATCCTGGAGCGCAGCGACCGGGTCGGCGGCACCTGGCGTGACACCCGCTATCCCGGTGCGGCATGCGACATTCCATCGCTGCTCTACTCGTTCTCGTTCGTCGCCAACCCGGGCTGGTCGCGGGCGTATCCGTCGGCCGGCGAGATCTATCAGCACATTGAGGACATGGTCGACCGGTTCGGCCTGCGCCGCCACATCCGGTTCAACACCGAGGTGACCGGACTGGCGTTCGACGAGCAGGCCGGCGTGTGGGCCGTCACCGCCGGGCGCAAGAAGTTTCGGGCCCGCACCGTGGTGCTGGCGTCAGGCCCGCTGCCCGATTCGAGTTTTCCGGCCATCCGCGGCCTGGAAACCTATGCCGGCCACAAGATCCACAGCGCCCGCTGGGATCACGACTACGACTTCACCGGTAAGAAGGTCGCGGTCGTCGGCACCGGCGCCAGCGCGGTGCAGATCATTCCGGAACTGGTCGAGCGGGCCGGTTTCGTCAAGGTCTTCCAGCGCACCCCGGGCTGGGTGATCCCACGGCTGGATATCGCCATGCCCCCGGTGGTGCAAGAGCTGTTCGCGAAAGTGCCTGCCGCCCAGCAGCTTGCCCGCCAGGCACTGTTCTGGGGGCATGAAGCCAGTGCCACGGCGCTGGTGTGGAACACCCCGCTGAGTGGCTTGGTGGCCCGGCTCGGGAAAGCTCATTTGCGCGCAACCGTCAAGGATCCATGGCTGCGTCGCCAGCTCACGCCCGACTTCACCCCGGGCTGCAAGCGCATGCTGATCTCCAGCGACTACTACCCCGCCCTGCAGCGCGACAACTGCAAGCTCATCGACTGGCCGATCGCCACGATGAGCCCTGCCGGCATCCGCACCAGCGACGGGGTGGAGCACCACCTGGACGCCATCGTCTTCGCCACCGGCTACGACGTGCATCTGACCGGCCCGCCGTTTCCGGTCACCGGGCTGGCCGGCAGATCGCTGGCCGCCGACTGGAGCGGCGGCGGCCAGGCGTTCAAGAGCATTCAGGCGCACGGATATCCGAACCTGTTCTTCATGACCGGTCCCAACTCCGGCCCGGGCCACAACTCACTGCTGGTGTATGTCGAAGGCCAGCTCGACTACGTGGTACGCGCCGTCAGCGCCATCCGCACCGCGGACCTGCGCTACCTCGACGTCCGCGAAGACGTGCAGCGCCGCCACAACGACCAGCTCCAGCGCCGGCTGCGCAAGACGACCTGGATGTCGGGCTGTCACAGCTGGTATCTCACCGAGGACGGCTTCAACGCGTCGATGTACCCGGGGTTCGCGACGCAGTATCTTCGGCAGATGCGCACCTTCCGGCTCGCCGACTACCACACGGTGGCATGACCGCACCGGATCGTCACCTCAAGGCCGACTCCATCGCCGGCGTACTGGCGAACCTGCGCAAGGTTCCCCGCCGGGTGCGGCGCGAGTCCCGCGAGGTGATCGAAGCCGCGGTGACCCAGCTGTTCGAAGTCGTGGTGCGCCACCCGGGCGGCAGCACGGCGTCGCGCGAATACCGGATCGACGATCTGGCCCGGATGGCCGGCACCACCACCCGCAACGTCCGGGTCTACCGGGACCGGGACCTGTTGCCGCCGCCGCGGCGGGTCGGCCGGGTGGCGCTGTTCAACGACACGCACCTGACCCGGCTGCGGCTGATCACCTCGATGCTCGACCGCGGCTACACGATCGCGCACGTCAAGGAGATGATCGGCGCCTGGGAGCAGGGCAAGGACCTCGGCGACATCCTGGGTCTGGAGAGCGCCGTCGCCGGCACCTGGACCACCGAGCGGCCCCACACCATGCCGCGCGCCGACGCCGAGCGGCTGATCGACGACCCGCAGGCGCTGCGCCGGCTGGTGGAACTCGGGTTGATCCGCCTCGACGGGGCCGACGGCTCCCGAGCCACCATCACCCGGCCCAAGCTGATCGAGGCGTTCAACGAGATCCGCGGCTACGGCATCGGCGTCGACAAGCTCATCGACCTCTACGAGCAGACGCTGCCCCATATCGACGCGATCAGCCAGCTGCTGGTGCGCGCCGGCGCCGAGCATGTGCTCACGCGAGTGCAGCCCGGTGCACCGCTGCCGGCCGACACCGAGATCGCCGAGTTGATCGGCATGCTGGTCCGGTTTCGCACCCAGGCTGTCGCGTCGGTGACCGCCACCTTGGCCTCGTCGATCGAGTCGACCATCGAGTCAATGGTCACCGGCCTGCTCGCCGAGTCCCTGCAGCACTGAGGCCGCGCTGAACCGCCGGGCTTGATGCGGCGGTCCCAGCTTCGCCTCTCCTCCGTCGAGCCTCGCTGAACCGCCGGGTTGATGCGGCGGTCCCAGCTTCGCCTCTCCTCCGTCGAGGCTCGCTGAACCGCCGGTCAGGCCAGGGCGAGAAACAGCTTCTCGAGCTCGTCCTCGGTCAGCGGAGCATTGCCGCTGCCGGACTGGCCGGCGAGGCATTCGCGCAGCCCGCTGGCCACGATCTTGAAACCCGCCCGGTCCAGCGCACGCGAGACCGCGGCCAGCTGGGTGACCACATCCTTGCAGTCGCGGCCGCTCTCGATCATCGCGATCACCCCGGCGAGCTGGCCGTGCGCGCGGCGCAACCGGTTCAACACTGACTTGACGCTGTCGTCGTCGCCAACCACATGAGCTCCTCTCCACCAAAGAGCCACGATACCCGCCGGGGTATCACCGCGCCGGGGAAGGCGATTCAGCGGCGCGCGATCAGATACGGCGCCAGCGTCGCCAGCTTCTCGCAGGTCTCCTCGAATTCCCGTTCCGGACGCGAGGCGTCGATGACGCCCGCCCCCGCCCGCAGCCAGGTCCGCCCGTCTTGCTCGTAGGCAGCCCGCAGCGTCAACGCGGCGTCCAGCCCGCCGTCGGCCGAAAACATCACCACCGCGCCGGAGTACAGACCCCGCGGACACTCGTCGAGCCGCAGGATGGCCTCGATCCCCGGCGCTTTCGGGATGCCCGAGGCGGTGACCGCCGGAAACAGCGCCACCAAAGCGTCCATCCGATTCCGCGCGGGATCCAGCCGCCCCGACACCGTCGAGCCCAGGTGCTGGACGCTGCCGCGCTCGCGCACCGTCATGAAGTCGGTGACCGCGGCGCTGCCGGGTTCGGCGACCTCGGCGATCTCCTCCATCGAGGTACGCACCGAGATCGCGTGCTCCACGATCTCCTTGGCGTCGGATTCCAGCTCGGCGCGAACCGGGCCGTCGACCGCGGGATCGCCGCTGCGCGCCCGCGTCCCGGCCAGCGGCTCGGTGACCACCACGCCGTCGTCACGCACCTCGGCCACCAGTTCCGGACTGTAACCGAGCGCTCGAATACCGCCGAGCCGCAACAGAAACGACCGGGCCGGGGTGTTGTGTCGCCGGCCCAGCCGATAGGTCGAGGGGAAGTCCAGCGTGAACGGCACGTCGACGCAGCGCGACAGGATCACCTTGCGGTAGGCGCCGGCGCAGATCTCGTCGACCGCGGTGGCCACCCGGCCGCGATAACCGGCGGCGTCGGCATCCACCGCGATCCGGGACGGGTCGGCGAGTGCCGGGACGCCGTCAGCCAGCAGCTGCTCCAGCACCGCGGCCTCCCGGTCACCGGCACCGAACATCTCGACCTTCGCGGCGGTGACCACGATCCGGGTCCGGGGCCAGAACACCCGCGCCAGCGCGGTTCCCGGCGCCAGCCGATCCTGCAGCCCGAAGCGGTAGGTACCGAACTCGAACGCGACCCAGCCGAACACCTGCTCGGCCTCCAGCAACAGCCGGTCGACAGCTTCGCCGAGCACCACGGCTGGGTGGCCGCGCCAGTGCTGGCGTTGCACCACTCCGTCGCGGATGGTGCGCAACTCGTCGCTGTCCAGCTCGACGGCAGCGCGCACGCCCATAGCCAGCGTCCAGCTTCCGCACCGCTCGTAGAGCAGGTATTCCTCGCCATCGCGTTCCGGCAGTGCGGCCGCCAGGGCCGCCGCGAGGTCGGCCGGCCCGACGCCCGGCGGCAGCGGCACCGACAGATTTTCGGACGCTGTTTCGACACCGAGCTCGGACACGATTAGTAAATGTAGCCTAACCTACAAACTGACGTCCTCCCCGGCCCGCTAATCCGCTGCCGCAGGGCCTTGAGCAGCGATGCCGGTGAACGTTCGGCCGCAGAGTACGCGACGGTGATGTGTTACGGGCGTTCACGATTCGGTATCGGTCGTCACACAAGGGTTGGCAACGAGGCCATCAGTATGAAATATGGAGGCATGCTAAGTATTCGAAAGCTCGTAGGTTCGATGTTCATAGCGACAGCCGCGGCGGCGATCGCCGTCGCCCCGACCGGCGTGATAGCGATGAGCGCACCGGCGGTTGTGGCCCAACCGCACGGCGCCGGGGGGCCCGACGGCAACGGCGGCGGCAGCGGCTGCGGCCACGACGCCGGCTGGCAAGGCTGCGGCGGTTTCGTTCCCGGCCAGGGCGGCTTCGGCCACGGCTGCATCGGCGGAGTCTGCGGCAGCTGGGACGGCGGCCGCGGCTGGTTCAGCGGCTGACCTGCAGCAAACGTCGCCGCTCATCGGCACGGTATGTGCCCGCCTTAGAGCGACAACTTCCGGCAATTCCGGCACTCCACAACGGTTGTCGCGCAGAGGCGGGCACACACCACGTGGTCGAGATTCCTGCAGCGACTCATCAGCCCGTCGCGAACCCCTCTGCCCCGGGCTACCCCAGCAGCGAACGCACCACCGCATCGGCCAGCAGTCGGCCCCGGTCGGTCAGCACCAGGTGGTCGCCATCGCTGCGCAGTAGACCGTCGCTGACCGCGACCGCGGCGCGCTCCCGCTCACCGGAATCCAGCACCGCCAGCGCCAATCCCTCGCGCATGCGCAACCGCAGCATCACGTCTTCGGTGTGCCGGTCAGACTCCGAAAGCTCCTCGAAGCCCGCGACCGGCAGCGTCCCCTCCCCCAAGAGCTGCGCATAAGCGTTGGGGTGCTTGACGTTCCAATAGCGCAGGTCGCCGTCATAGCTGTGCGCCCCGGGGCCGGCCCCCCACCACCGGCCACCGCCCCAGTAGCCCAGATTGTGGCGGCAGGCCGCGCCCGGCCGGCTCCAGTTGGACACCTCGTACCAGTCCATCCCGGCGGCCCGCAGGGTGGTGTCGACCAGTTCGTAGCGGTGCGCCAGCACGTCGTTGTCGGGAGCGGGCAGTTCCCCGCGCCGCACCCGACGGGCCAGCGCGGTGCCCTCTTCGACGATCAGGCTGTAGGCCGAGAGGTGATCGACACCTGCTTCCAGCGCGGCGTCCACCGAGCGCAGCAAATCGTCGTCGGTCTCGCCGGGCGTGCCGTAGATCAAGTCGATATTGAGGTGCTCAAAACCGGCGGCGCGTGCCTCACGGGCAGCAGCCACCGGGCGCCCCGGCGAGTGGATGCGGTCCAAGGTGGCCAGCACCCGCGGCGAGACCGACTGCATGCCCAACGACACCCGGGTGTAGCCGGCGGCGCGGATCGTGTCGAAGAACTCCGGCGACGTCGACTCCGGGTTCGCCTCGGTGGTGACCTCGGCGTCCTCGGCCAGCCCGAAGTGCTCCCGCACGTGGTCGAGCACCAGCGCCAACCGCGCGCCGCCCAGCAGCGACGGCGTGCCCCCGCCGACGAACACGGTGTCGGCGCGCGGGCCGCCCAGCCGGGCGGCGGCGAGCTCCAGTTCGCGGGCCAGCGCCGCCACCCAGGCGTCCGGGTTGGCGCCGCCGAGCTCCGCCGGGGTGTAGGTGTTGAAGTCGCAGTAGCCGCACCGGGTGAAACAGAACGGCACGTGCACATACACCCCGAACGGGCCGTCGTGGTTGCGGCGGACCTCGGGCAGCGCCACCGCGGTCGGGGTGAGCGTCATGGGGTCCGATCCTCCCACGGCTCGCCGGGCGGTGCAGGAGGCCTCAGTCGGCCCGAACCTGAAGCCCGTCGGCTTCGTCGAACAACGCCGACAGATAGTGGGTCAGCGATCCGACCGGGGCCGCCCCGGCACCCGCCGTGGCCGAAGCGCCCCGGGAGGAACAGGTCGGCCAGGCACCGGGCCCCTGCTCGGCCATGATGCGTTTGGCGACGGCGATCTGCTGCTGCGGGCTGGCCTGCGATGGCAGCCCGACGCCGCCGTTGGCGTCCCAGGTTGCCGCGCTGATCTGCAGACCGCCGTAATCGCCGTTACCGCTGTCGGCTGCCCAGTTTCCGCCCGATTCGCACTTGGCGATCGCTTCCCAGTTGATCGGATCGGCGTTGGCCGCGGCGGTCAGTTCGGCGCCGATCAGGAGCACCCCGGCGGCCAGCACTGTGAATTTCCTCATACCAGCTCCACCTTGCTGGCCAGCCAGCGGCCGTCGACCTTGTCCATGGTCATCCGGATCCGGCTGCGGTCCATCACCGGTTCGGGATTGTCGGCGTTGCGCACCGCCTGGTTGACCAGCAGCACCACTACGGCATGGCTCCGGTCCGCGGATTTGATCACTGCTTCGCCGACGTGGCCGCGCGCGGTTGCCTTGTTGTCGATCAGCAGCTGACGCAGCCTGGCACCCGATCGGGTGTGCATTTGGCTGAACTCACCGGTCGACCCGTCGGCGATGCCGGCGAAGTTACGGTCGACGTCGTCGGCGTCGATGTTGGTCAGCCGCAACGCGTATGCCTGCGCGGCCGCAAGCGCCTGCTCGCCTGCGAGATGGGTTTCGTAGTGCTGGACGGCCAGCCATCCGCCACCGCCCACCGCAGCCACCAATGTTGCGATCGCCAGCCAGCGCCGCAGCACGGCGCGTCCGTTGGCCCGCGGGGGCGGTTCGGGCGCCGGGGGCGGTTCCCACAGCTCCCAGCCGAAGTCGACGACACTCACCTGGCCCACCCGCCTTCCGATTGCGGCCCTCCCGTCCCGACCGCCTCGCCGTCGGGCCCCAAATGAGTTTTGCGCACGCTGATCACAACTTTGCGCCGGTAAGGAAGATTTTCGGCATCCATGGCATAATCGGCCGCGTGACTGCCGCCTACTGCACCGCATCCGGGGTTGCCTTGGTGGCTCGGCGGCACATCGATCTCAAGCGGGTTTGCAGCTGTCGCTGTCTGCCTTGATGTCGTAGAACCGCCCACCTGTATCTTCCAGCTGGCCGCCGGATCTGCGCCGCCGGAGTCAGTCGCCGGTTACCCGCGCTCCATCCCGCCAGCTCCTTTGTGTAAGGAGAATCGATGACCACCACTCCGTCCGCTCCGGCGAGCAGGGCCAAGCGCAGTGAGGCCCAGTGGGCGCTCGGCGAGACCGAACCGGTCAACCACAACGAGCAGTTCAAGCAGGACGACCCGGCCCTCAACGTGCAGGCCCGGATTATCGAGGTCTACTCCAAGCAGGGCTTCGACTCCATCACCAAGGACGACCTGCGTGGCCGGTTCCGCTGGATGGGCCTCTACACCCAGCGCGAACAGGGCTACGACGGCACCTTCACCGGCGACGAGAACGCCGACCTGCTGGAGGCCAAGTACTTCATGATGCGGGTGCGCTGCGACGGCAAGGCGCTGTCGGTCGCCGCGATGCGCACCCTGGGCGAGATCTCGCAGGAGTACGCCCGCGGCACCGCCGACATCTCCGACCGCAACAACCTGCAATACCACTGGATCGAGATCGAGAAGGTTCCCGAGATCTGGGACCGGCTGGCCGCGGTCGGGCTGCAGACCATGGAGGCCTGCGGCGACTGCCCGCGCGGGATGCTGGGCTCACCGCTGGCCGGGGAGTCCCTCGATGAGGTGCTCGACGCCTCCCCCGCCCTCGACGAGATCGTCCGGCGCTACATCGGCAAAGCCGAGTACGCCAACCTGCCGCGCAAGTACAAGACCGCGGTGTCGGGTCTGCAGGACGTCGCCCACGAGATCAACGACATCTCCTTCATCGGCGTCAACCACCCCGAACACGGCCCCGGCCTGGACCTGTGGGTGGGCGGCGGCCTGTCGACCAACCCGATGCTGGCCCAGCGCCTCGGCGCCTGGGTTCCGCTGGACGAGGTGCCCGACGTCTGGGAGGCCGTCACCCGCCTCTTCCGCGACTACGGCTACCGCCGGTTGCGCTCCAAAGCCCGGCTGAAGTTCCTGGTCAAGGACTGGGGACCGGAGAAATTCCGGGAAGTTCTCGAAACCGAATTCCTGGGCCGCAAACTGATCGACGGGCCGGCCCCCGCCCAGCCCACCGCGACCATCGACCACGTCGGGGTGCAGAAAACCCGCAACGGCCTCAACGCGGTCGGGGTGGCCCCGATCTCCGGACGGGTCAACGGGGCGACGCTGCTCAAGGTCGCCGAGCTGATGGAGCAGGTCGGCTCCGACCGGGCCCGGTTCACCCCGTACCAGAAGCTGATCATTCTCGACGTCCCCGACGAGAAGCTCGACGGGCTGCTCACCGAGCTCGACGCGCTGGGCCTGCCGGCCAACCCGTCGGCGTGGCGACGCAACCTGATGGCGTGCACCGGGCTGGAGTTCTGCAAGCTGTCGTTCGTCGAGACCCGGGTCCGCGCGCAGAGCCTGGTCCCCGAGCTCGAGAAGCGCCTCGAAGACCTCAACGCCCTGCTGGACGTGCCGGTCACCGTCAACATCAACGGCTGCCCGAACTCGTGTGCCCGAATCCAGGTGGCCGACATCGGGTTCAAGGGCCAGATGATCGACGACGGCAACGGCAACTCGGTCCCCGGCTTCCAGGTTCACCTGGGCGGCAGCCTGGGCGCCGACAGCGGTTTCGGCCGTAAACTGCGCCAGCACAAGGTGTTCAGCGACGAGCTCGGCGACTACATCGATCGGGTGGTGCGCAACTTCATCAAGGGCCGCAACGCCGGTGAGCGATTCGCGCAGTGGGCGGTGCGGGCCGACGAGGACGACCTGCGATGAGGCCCCACGACGAAGCGGAGTTGCGTGAGCTGGCCGCCCGCGGCGCGGCCGAGCTCGACGGCGCCGGCGCCACCGAACTGCTGGAGTGGACCGACGCCAACTTCGGCGGGGTGAACGGCCCGCGCGGCGGCGCCACCTGTAACTACGTGGTGGCCTCCAATATGGCCGACGCGGTGCTGGTGGATCTGGCGGCCAAGGTCCGCGCGGGGGTTCCGGTGCTGTTCCTGGACACCGGTTACCACTTCGCCGAGACCATCGGCACCCGCGACGCGGTGGAGGCGATGTACGACATCTCGCTGGTCAACGTCACCCCCGAGCAGACCGTGGCCGAGCAGGACACCGCGCACGGCAAAGACCTGTTCGCGTCCAATCCGGCGATGTGCTGCCGGCTGCGCAAGGTCGAGCCGTTGGCCCGCACGCTGCGCGGCTACTCGGCATGGGTGACCGGGCTGCGCCGGGTGGAGGCGCCGACCCGCGCCAACGCCCCGCTGATCAGCTTCGACGAGCAATTCGGCCTGGTGAAGATCAACCCGATCGCCGCCTGGACCGACGAGGAGTTCGACGCCTACATCGCCGCGAACAATGTGCTGGTCAACCCGCTGATCGACGAGGGGTACCCGTCGATCGGCTGCGCACCGTGCACGGTCAAACCGGCCGCCGGCGCCGACCCGCGCAGCGGACGCTGGGCGGGGCTGACCAAGACCGAATGCGGGTTGCACGCCTCGTGACCACGCTGGTCTTGACCGCGCACGGCAGCCGGGATCCGCGCTCGGCTGCCAACACCGAGGCGATCGCCGGCCACGTGCGCCGGGTGGCACCGGAGTTCACGGTGCGGGTGGCGTTCTGCGAACACAGCACGCCCGGCCTGCGCGACGTGCTGGGCGAGGTGCGCAGCGCCGACGACGACGTGGTGGTCGTCCCGTTCCTATTGGCCAGCGCCTATCACGCCCGCGTCGACATCCCGGGAGTGATCGCGCAGTCCGGGGCCGCCGTGCAGGTGGCGCCCACCCTGGGCGAGGACGACCGGCTGGTGCAGGTTCTCGGTGAGCGGCTCAGTGCGGCCGGGGCATCCCGTTTCGATTCGGAGCTCGGCGTGGTGGTGGCCGCGGTGGGTTCCTCGCACGCTGCCGCCAACGCCCAGACCGCCCGCGTCGCCGCGCCGTTGTCCCGCGGAACCCGTTGGGCCGGAGTGGAAGTCGCCTTCGCCACGCAGGGACCGTCGGTTCCCGAGGCCGTCGAGCGCCTGCGGGAACGCGGGGCCACCAGGCTGATGATCGCGCCGTGGTTCCTGGCGCACGGCAGGATCACAGACGGGATCGCCGCCTATGCCGCGGGCGCCGGAATTCCGATGGCCGAGCCACTCGGTGCGCACCGCCTGGTGGCGGCGACCGTGCTGGACCGGGTGGAGGCGGCACTCACCGCGCGTCACGCCGCCGCCTGACGCGCCGAGATTGCAGCGTTACGCCGGCACCGGCGCGTCCGCGACGGGCGCGTCCTTCAGCGGCGGTATCCGGGTGGCCCGCACGTAGACGGTGTCCCCCTCTACCAGCGACAGCGCCTCGGCGTCACCGCGGGTGATCTGGGCGGTGAACGGCACCTTGGTGGCGGCGTTGGTCAGCTCCACCCGCACCTCGAAGCCCAGCGTCACCACCCGGTCGACCACCGCACGCAACACGCCAGTGGACTCTGCGGTGCCGTCGGCGTTGGCCACCGCCATCTCGGGAGTGCGTCCCACCCGAATGTCGTGCGGGCGCACCAAGGTGCCGTTGAGCGAGGACACCGCACCGAGGAACGACATCACGAAGGCGTTCGCCGGGGCGTCGTAGACCTCGGTCGGGGTGCCGAGCTGCTCGATGCGGCCCTGATTGAGCACCGCGATCCGGTCGGCGACGTCCAGCGCCTCGGCCTGGTCGTGGGTGACCAGCACCGTGGTGACGTGCACGTCCTCGTGCAACCGGCGCAGCCAGGCCCGCAGGTCCTCGCGGACCTTGGCATCCAGCGCACCGAACGGCTCGTCGAGCAGCAGCACCTGCGGATCCACCGCCAGCGCCCGCGCCAAGGCCATCCGCTGGCGCTGCCCGCCGGAGAGCTGATTGGGGTAGCGGGTCTGAAAACCGCTGAGCCCCACCACTTCCAGCAGGTTGTCGACCTTCTCCTTGACTTCGGACTTGGGCCGCTTGCGGATCTTCAGCCCGTACGCCACGTTGTCGCGCACCGTCATGTGCTTGAACGCCGCGTAGTGCTGGAACACGAATCCGATGCCGCGCCGCTGCGGGGGCACCCCGGTGACGTCGACGCCATTGATGGTGACGGTGCCGCTGTCGGGGTGGTCCAGGCCGGCGATCGCCCGCAGCAGGGTCGACTTGCCCGAGCCGCTGGGGCCGAGCAGCGCGGTGAGCGAACCGGACGGCACGGTGAAGTCGACGTTGTCGAGGGCGACGAAGTCGCCGTAGCGTTTGTTGGCTCCCCGGACGGTGATCGCGTCGCTCATCTGCTTCCCTTTCCGGCCCGCCGCATGTCGAGCACCACCTGAACGATCAACACCAGTACCGACACCGTCATCAGCAGTGTGGACAGGGCGTAGGCGCCGTATTCGGCGCCGCGGTTGTAACGGTCGGACACCAGCAGCGTCAGCGTCTGGGATTTGCCGGGCAGGTTCGACGACACGATCAGCACCGCGCCGTACTCGCCGAGGGTGCGCGCCACGGTCAGGACGATCCCGTACGTCAGACCCCACCGGATCGAGGGCAGCGTGATCCGCCAGAACGTCTGCCACCAGCTCGAGCCCAGCGTCGCCGCCGCCTCCTCCATGTCGGTGCCCAGTTCGTGCAGCACCGGTTCGACTTCCCGGATCACGAACGGCAGCGTGACGAAGATGCTGGCCAGCACGATGCCGGGCAGACCGAAGATGATCTTGAAGCCCCAGTCGTTCTCCACGAAGCCCAGCAAGCCAGCCGAGCCCCACAGCACGATCAGCGCGACGCCGACGACCACCGGCGAGACCGCGAACGGCAGGTCGATGATCGCCTGAAGTGCGCCCTTGCCGCGGAATCTGTTGCGGGCCAGCACCAGTGCCGTCGGAATACCGAAGATGACGTTGAGCGGCACCACGATCGCCACCACCAGCAGCGACAACTGCAGCGCCGAGATCGCCGCCGGGGTGGAGATGTAGGCGAAGAACTGCCCGAACCCGGGCGCGAAGCTGCGCCACAGGATCAACGACACCGGAACGATCAGCAGCAGGCCGATGTAGGCCAGCGCCACGAACCGCAGCAGGTAGCGGACTTTCGCCGACGGAGTCATGCCGACCGCTCCTGCCGCTTGGTCACCCGCGCACCCAACAGCCGCAGCGCCAGCAGCACCAGGAACGAGATACCGAGCAGCACCAGCGAGATCGCGGCGGCCCCGGTGGGGTCGTCGTTCTCGATCAAGGTGCGGATCCACTGCGAGGAAACCTCGGTCTTGCCGGGCACCGCCCCGCCGATCAGCACCACCGAGCCGAACTCGCCGATCGCCCGGGAGAACGCCAGGCCAGCCCCGGTCAGCAGCGCCGGGGTCAGCGACGGCAGGACCACGGTGCGAAAGACCGTCGCCCCGGAGGCGCCCAGCGACGCGGCGGCCTCCTCGACCTCCCGATCGATCTCCAGCAGCACCGGTTGCACCGCGCGCACCACAAACGGCAACGTGACGAACGCCAAGGCCAAGCCCACGCCCCAGGCGGTGTGCTGCAGATGCAGGCGCACCGGGCTGGCCGGGCCGTACAGCGCCAGCATCACCAGACTGGCCACGATGGTGGGCAACGCGAACGGCAGGTCGATGATCACGTCGAGGAAGCGCTTGCCGACGAAGTCGTCACGCACCAGCACCCAGGCGATCAGCAGTCCGAACACCAGGTTGACCACCGTCACACCGGCGGCGATCGTCAGCGTCACCCGGAAGGACTCCAGCGCCGCGTGCGAGGTGACCGCCAGCCGGAACGCCTGCCAACCTCCGCCGGCGGCCTGCCAGGCGATCGCGGCCAGCGGCGCCAGCACGATCAGCGACAGCCATATCACCGCGGCGCCCACCCGCAGCGAGACGCCTTCGCGCCGGAACCCGGTGTGCACCGGCGGTCCGCCCTCACCGGGCCGGGTCGCCTCGGTGACCACAATGGCCGTCATCCGGTGACCCGGGTGTAGATCTTGGTGATGGTGCCGCTCTCCTTGTCGAACAGGCCGGTGTCAACGACGTCCCACCCGCCGAGATCGGCGATCGTCCAAAGCTTGTCCGGTGCCGGGAACTCCTCGCGGAACTCGGCCGCGACGCCCGGGTCGGCCGGGCGGAAGCCGGCCTGCGCCCACAGGCGTTGCGCGGCGGGCGTGTACTGGAAGTTCTTGAACGCGGTGACGGTCTCGAGATTCCGGCTGGAGCTCACCACCGCCAGCGGGTTCTCGATCTTGAAGGTCCGCGACGGGTTCACGTGCTCTACCGGCTTGCCCTTGCGCTCGACGGCGATCGCCTCGTTCTCGTAGCTGATCAGCACGTCGCCGCTGCCCTGCAGGAACACGTCGGTGGCCTCCCGCCCCGAGCCCGGGCGCAGCTTCACGTGATCGCTGACCAGCTTGTCGACGAAGTCCAGGCCGGCCTGCGGATCCTTGCCGCCTTCGCTCTTGACCGCGTAGGGAGCCAGCAGATTCCATTTGGCCGATCCGGAACTCAGCGGGCTGGGGGTGATCACCTCGACGCCGGGTGTCAACAGGTCGTCCCAGTCCTTGATGTGTTTGGGATTGCCCTGCCGCACCACCAGCGTCACCACCGAACCGAACGGGATGCCCTTGGTGACGTCGGCGTTCCAGTCCTCGGCCACCTTGCCGGCCTTCACCAGCCGGGTGATGTCGGGCTCCACCGAGAAGTTCACGATGTCGGCGGGTTTACCGTTGGCGACGCCGCGAGACTGATCCCCCGAGGCGCCGTAGGAGGTGACGACCTGCACGTCAGCACCGTCCTCGGTGGCGTAGAAGGCCGGGATGACCTTGCTCCAGCCGGGTTCGGGAACCGCGTAGGCCACTAGCGTCAAGGTGGTGCTCGCGCCGGAGTGTTCGGCACCGCCGACCACGTCGCTGGGGCCGCCGCCGCACCCGGCGAGCAGAACAGCGGCCAGCGCTAGCGCGGCGCCTCTGGCGGTGTGAAGCATTGGTGACCTTTCAGTGCAGGGCTGAGGAAATTCGGTCCCGTCGCTTCGCGAAGATGGTTGCCCAGGGATTACCTGCCGGGCATTACGACTTCAAAGCGTCGACGGGCGGGTGTTCAGCGACAACAGTGCACGTCGGCCACAGCGCAATTACCCACGGCAATGAGTGCCAAGACATAGCACTCGTGATTACCGGACGCTGCGAACATGCCGGGAAGCGTAACAGAACCGCGGCATGAACCCCGCGGTTCATCGAGGGTCGACGGAGGAGAGCCGAAGCTGGAACCGCGGCATGAACCCCGCGGTTCAGCGGGTCAACAGCCAGCTGACGATCACCAGCAGGATCAAAGCGACCAGAATCAGTGTCACCTGCGAGCGCGGCATCAGCGCACCCCGCCGTCGTCGTGCCGGGCCCGTCGCAGCACCCGGATGCCCTGGCCCAGCGCAGCGTCCAGCACCAACGCCAGGCCGTACGCCAACGCCAGCACCACCGGCATCACCACCGCGGTCTGGACGACGAAACCGAGCCCCGACAGCCACAGCTCAACGCCATCCCACCAGCTCAGGAAGCCAACCATCCGGACCACTGTATGCGCGCGGCCGGCGGAAACCAAGAAGCGGAGGGTCAGGTGGACGTGCGCCGAGCCGCCAGCGATGATGTCGGAATGGTCCTGCACACCCCGCCGGGCGATGCACCCGACAAGACCGCTCCCGAAGCCACTGGAAAAACCCTCGACGTCCCTGCTCCCAAGACCCCGCCGCTGTCGGCCACCGCGCCGGTGCCGTACTCCGCGACGCCCGGGCAAGTCCGCAACTCGTTTCCCCCGATCGCCGACTACGCGTTCCTGTCAGACTGCGAGACCACCTGCCTGATCTCGGCGGCCGGCTCGGTGGAGTGGATGTGCGTTCCGCGGCCGGACTCCCCCAGCGTCTTCGGCTCGATCCTGGACCGCAGCGCCGGGCACTTTCGGCTCGGGCCCTACGGGGTTTCGGTGCCCGCGGCGCGGCGCTACCTGCCCGGCAGCCCGATCATGGAGACCACCTGGCAGACCCACACCGGTTGGCTGATCGTGCGCGACGCGCTGGTGATGGGCAAGTGGCACGACATCGACGCGCGCTCGCAGACCCACCGGCGCACCCCCACCGACTGGGACGCCGAGCACATCCTGCTGCGCACCGTGCGCTGCGTCAGCGGAACCGTCGAGCTGACCATGAGCTGCGAGCCGGCCTTCGACTACCACCGCACCAGCGCCACCTGGGAGTACTCGGCCAACGCCTACGGCGAAGCGATCGCGCGGGCCCGGCACAACCCGGACGCCCACCCCACACTGCGGTTGACCACGAATCTGCGGCTGGGCTTGGAGGGCCGGGAGGCCCGTGCCCGCACCCGGCTGACCGAGGGCGACGACGTCTTCGTGGCGTTGAGTTGGTCGAAGCACCCCGCGCCGCAGACTTACGCCGAAGCCGCCGACAAGATGTGGAACACCACCGAGTGCTGGCGGCAGTGGATCAACATCGGCAACTTCCCCGACCACCCGTGGCGGGTCTACCTGCAGCGCAGCGCGCTGACGCTGAAGGGGCTGACCTATTCACCGACTGGGGCCCTGCTGGCCGCGTCCACCACGTCGCTGCCGGAAACACCGCAGGGCGAACGCAATTGGGATTACCGCTACGCCTGGGTGCGGGATTCGACGTTCGCGCTATGGGGCCTTTACACCCTGGGGCTGGACCGCGAGGCCGACGACTTCTTCTCCTTCATCGCCGACGTGTCCGGCGCCACCAACGGCCAGCAGCGTCCCCTGCAGGTGATGTACGGCGTCGGCGGAGAACACGAACTCGCCGAAGAGGAACTCGAGCACCTGTCGGGCTACGACAACGCCCGCCCGGTGCGGATCGGCAACGGCGCCTACAACCAGCGCCAGCACGACATCTGGGGCACCATGCTCGACTCGGTCTACCTGCACGCCAAGTCCCGCGAGCAGATTCCCGAAACGCTGTGGCCGGTGCTCCAGCGTCAGGTCGAGGAGGCGATCGATCACTGGCGCGAGCCGGATCGCGGGATCTGGGAGGTGCGCGGCGAACCGCAGCACTTCACCTCGTCGAAGGTGATGTGCTGGGTGGCGCTGGACCGCGGCTCGAAGCTGGCCGAGTTGCAGGGCGAAATGTCCTACGCCCGCCAGTGGCGAGCGATCGCCGAGGAGATCAAGGCCGATGTGCTGGCCAACGGGGTGGATTCGCGCGGCGTGCTGACCCAGGTGTACGGCAAAGACGCCTTGGACGCCTCCCTGCTGCTGGTGGTGCTCACCCGGTTCCTGCCGGCCGACGATCCGCGGGTGCGCGCCACCGTGATGGCGATCGCCGAAGAGCTCACCGAGGACGGTCTGGTGCTGCGCTACCGCACCGAGGAGACCGACGACGGACTGTCCGGCACCGAGGGCACCTTCACCATCTGCTCGTTCTGGCTGGTCTCGGCGCTGGTCGAGATCGGTGAAGTCAGCCAGGCCAAGCATCTGTGCGAGCGGCTGCTGTCGTTCGCCAGCCCGCTGCACCTCTACGCCGAGGAGATCGAGCCCCGCACCGGCCGGCACCTGGGCAACTTCCCGCAGGCGTTCACCCACCTGGCGCTGATCAACGCCGTCGTGCACGTGATCCGTGCCGAGGAGGAGGCCGACTCCACCGGGGGTTTCCAGCCCGCGAACGCCCCCAATTAGGGGCGGCTCGGTCCGGGTCAGCCGCTGAGGTTGCGGATCTTGTCCAGCATCGCGCGCGCCATATCGGCGGCGGTGGTGTCCCCCGGCGGTGGGGCGTCGGCGTGGTCGTCCTCGCCGACGAACCAGAACACGTCGACGTCGACGATGCAGTTCACCCGCGCGGCCACCGCACGCGTCACCCGCAGGCCCACCTCGTCGTCGACGGTGGTGCGCACCGTGGCGGTGAGCACCGTGTCGCCGGTGGAGACATCGGTGATCTCCCCGCTGGCGTCGCTGCCCTCGCCGTGCCGGATCACCGTGACCCCGTCGCACTGGCCCCACTGCTGGGAGAACTTCTCGAACAGCGCGTCGGCGTCCAAGACGTCGCCCACGAGTTCTGGGACAGCACTTCGGCCGCCGGCGACTCGTCGCTGACCGGGGTGGGCGAGGCCGTGATCGCACTGGCCAGTGCCGCCGACGCCGACGCGCTGTTCGAGAAGTTCTCCCAGCAGTGGGGCCAGTGCGACGGGGTCACGGTGATCCGGCACGGCGA
>NZ_LZMF01000074.1:0-90024 GCF_001673565.1 Mycolicibacter sinensis | reverse complement strand
GGCTCACGCCAGATCAGGTCGCCAACCATTTGGCCACCACCGACGGCATGCTCACCAACATCGACATCTCCGGTGACATCGACCAGTTCGGCGCCTGGCTCAACGCGTTCGGTAGCGGGTTGCTCGACAGCGCCGGGATAGACGCCCTGTTCAATTCGTTTGTGGCCTTCGTTTACAACGCCTTCGGCAACATCGAAAGCTTCTTCACCGACTGGATGGGCATCGACTGGGGCGGGGTCGAGACGACGCTCGACTACTGGTTCCCGCCGGAGCTCTGATCTTGACAACGTACAACCAAATGGTTGTACGATAACCACATGACCGTGCTCGACGAGGACCGGGTGGACGCTCTGTTCCACGCGCTCGCCGACCGCACCCGCCGTGACATCCTGCGCCGTGTGCTGGCCGGGGAGCACTCGGTTTCCGCACTCGCGGGGAACTACGAGATGAGCTTCGCCGCGGTGCAGAAGCACGTCGCCGTCCTGGAGAAGTCCGGCCTGCTCAGCAAGCGACGCAGCGGTCGCGAGCAGTTGGCCCGCGGTGACGTCGCGGCGGTACGGTCGGTGGCCTCGATGCTCACTGAGCTGGAACAGGTTTGGCGCGGTCGCATCGCGCGCATCGACGAACTCATCTCATCCGAGAAGACCAAGGAGGACTGAACCATGCCCGTGACCGACGTCCAGCAGGACCTCGAGAACCTCACCCTGACCATCACCGCCGACTTCGCCGCACCGGTGCAGCGAATCTGGCAGATCTACGCCGACCCGCGACAGCTGGAGAAAATCTGGGGGCCGCCGTCGCACCCCGCGACCGTGGTCGACCACGACCTCACTCCCGGGAGCCGCACCACGTACTTCATGACCGGCCCGGACGGCGAGAAGTACGCGGGCTACTGGCAGATCACCGCCGTCGACGAGCCCAGGAGTTTCTCCTTCGTCGATGGCTTCGCGGACCTGGACTTCAACCCGGAACCCGGGTTACCGATCTCCAGAAACGTCTACACCTTCGCCACGGACAACGGCGGTACCCGCGCAACCTACGTGAGCACCTTCGAGTCCGCGGCGGACCTCCAGAAGGTGTTGGAAATGGGCGTCGTCGAGGGCACCACATCGGCGGTCAACCAGATCGACGACTTGCTCGCCCCCTGACCCGCCCCGCCGGCCGAGGCGTTTGACCCGGCGGAGAACCGGCAATCCCAGGTGTTCGGGCGGGCGACATCGAGGCCGGCCCAGACGGCTTAGGGGACCGGTCCATGGGCTTCGATCTCACGCCGACGGTGGCGCAGCACGACCTTGCCCGCCGCACCCACCAATTCGCCGAATCGGTCATCCGGCCGGTCGCCCTCGACTACGACCAGCGCCAGGAATTCCCGTGGCCGGTGCTCGAGGAGGCCGCCGCCCAGGGTTTTTACAGCCCGCTGTTCTACCGAGACCTGATCGGCGACTCGACCGGCTTGTCGTTGCCAATGTTCATGGAAGAGTTGTTCTGGGGCTGTGCCGGAATCGGTTTGGCGATCGTGATGCCCGCACTCGCGCTCTCGGCGATCGGACAGGCTGCCACCGGCGAACAGATGCTGCAGTGGGCGCCGGA
The DNA here is from genome assembly GCF_001673565.1 of Mycolicibacter sinensis. Classification (GTDB taxonomy): domain Bacteria; phylum Actinomycetota; class Actinomycetes; order Mycobacteriales; family Mycobacteriaceae; genus Mycobacterium; species Mycobacterium sinense_C. The sequence continues at coordinate 88,434 of NZ_LZMF01000074.1, read as the reverse complement.
ATGCTTCGGCACGCCAGGTGATCTCAAACTCGCGGCCCTGGCGATCTCCGAGCCCGAAGGCGGCAGCGACGTCCGTAACCTGCGCACCACCGCCCGCCGCGACGGTGACGACTGGATCATCGACGGCCACAAGATGTGGATCGGCAACGGCGGCATCGCCAACGTGCACGTGGTCAACGCCGTCGTCGACCCGGAGCTGGGCCACCGCGGCCAGGCGCTGTTCATTGTGCCCGGCGGCACCCCCGGACTGGAGATGGTGCGCAAACTCGACAAGCTGGGCTGCCGAGCGTCCCACACCGCCGAACTGCGCTTCGACGGTGCCCGCATCCCGGCGGAGAATCTGCTCGGCGGGCAGGACAAACTCGACCACAAACTCGCCAAAGCGCGCGAAATTGTCGCAGGGGGAGCACATTCCGGATCGGCCACGCTGGGCACCTTCGAGCAAACCCGGCCGATGGTCGCCGCCCAGGCGATCGGCATCGCCCGCGCCGCACTGGAATACGCGACCGACTACGCCACTCGCCGAGAGGCCTTCGGCGGCCCCATCATCGACAACCAGGGCATCGCGTTCCCGCTGGCTGAGTTGGCCACCGCGATCGATGCGGCGCGGCTGCTGACCTGGCGGGCGTCCTGGATGGCGGCCAACGGGATCAGCTTCGGCCGCGGCGAGGGATCGATGGCCAAGCTGGCCGCCAGCGAAGCGGCCGTGCGCGTCACCGAGCGCGCCATCCAGACACTGGGCGGCTGGGGCTACATCACCGAGCATCCGGTGGAGAAGTGGTACCGAGATGCCAAGCTGTACACCATCTTCGAAGGCACCAGCGAGATTCAGCGGATGGTGATCGCCCAAGCGCTGGGCGCCGCTGTCGGCACTCCGCCGCTGCACGTCGAGATCGAGCCGTCCGGCGGGCCGTTGAACCGGATGTTCGGGCGCGGCGCACCGCTGCGCACCCGCGCGGCCGCCGGCGCACTGGCGATGCAGGACCGCATCCCCGCACCGGTGCTGCGGGCCGCCATGAAGCTGTTGCGGCCCCCGAGATAACGGCTCACGAACCCGCGCCCAGCCGGCACTCGGGCCGCAAATCCACCTCGGGCTGCTCACCCAGCGCCAGTCGCGCCACCGCCCGCCCGATCGCTGGAGCCTGCTTGAACAGATTGTGGCCGGCGACGAATACCAAGCCGTCGCGGTGCCAGGCCGCGAAACCGTCGTCGCTCCAGGGCACCCGGGTGACCCAGCAGTGGCGGTACCCCACCGGAGCCGGATCCAGTCCCGGCAGTGCGCGGCGCGCGTAGGCCACCGCCCGCTCGGCCAATGCGGTCAGCTCCGCGGGGTCGGGGAAGCCGCCGTCGGGATCCACGCCGACGCTCTCACTGAGCCCGACGGCGTAGTGGCGGTTGTCGGGCAGCGCGGCGGCATAGGTGCCGGTCTCGCCGAATGCGCCACTGCTGTCCTGCAGACAGGCCAGAGACTCGGCGGGCTCAGTGACGCCGAAGGTCAGCCGGACGTGCGCGGACAACCGCACCGGCAGCGCCAACCCGACGCCGCGCGCCAGCCCGGCGGTGCCACGTCCGGCGCACACCACCACCGCGGAATGCTCGGTGCGGGCGCCACCGGTCAGCACCTCGGCCGTGCCGCTGCGGGTCGGGCGCACCGCCAGCACCTCGTCGGCGACCAACCGCTCACCCAGCCACCCGGTGAGTGCGCCGATCGCCGCCCGGGTGCGGATCGACCCGCCGGCCTCATCCAGCATCGCCGGCCCGTCGTAGTCGGCCAGCGGCGGCAGCAGGGCGCGCAACTCCGCGCCGTCGATGCGGCGGACCGGCACCCCGCCCGCCTCGTCAAGGGTCGCCAGCCGCTTGCTCACCGCGGGGCCGATGGCGACCGCGCCGTCGGACGAGACCAGTTCGGTGCCGGCGCATTCGGCCCACTCCGCCCAGATCGCTCGACTGGCCCGCGCCAGTGCGACCAGCCGCGCGTCGTCGTGGGCGTGCCGAAAGATCCGGGATTCGCCACCGGACTGGCCGTCGCCCGGCACGCCGCGTTCATACACGCGCACCGTGGCACCCAGCTCGGCCAGGGCGTACGCGGTGCTCAGGCCGACGATCCCGCCGCCGACCACGCCGACGTCGACGGCCGTCACCGCCGCCCCGGCGGCCTCGGTCGAAAGACCTGCAACGCGCGATAGCGCACGGTGAATTCGGCCTGCGCGCAAGGGCTGTCGACCTCTCCGTCGCGGGCGAGGGGCACCGGGCCGTCGGGTGCGGTGAACCGGAACTGCGGAACCTGCAGCTCGTGGTAGAGCCGACTGCGCTGCAGCCGTCCGGTCAGCAGGGCGACCAGCATTCGCAGCGTGGACCACGGCCGCCCGGTTTCCAGGATCCGCACGTCCAGCAGCCCGTCGTCCATCCGGTTCCGTACGGCCGGAGCGAAGCCGACCGGCAGATAGGCGGAGTTTCCGAGGAAGAACAGCGACGTCTGCAGCGTCTTGTCGTCGTAGGTGATGCGGACCGGTTGTTCGCGCCGCAGCGTCATCAGCATCGCGTAGGCGCTGGCCACCGGCTTGCCGACCTTGCGCTGCAGTCGTTCGCGACGGCGAACGAACGCCGGGTATGCGCCGACGCTGGCGGTGTTGACCACGGTCGTCTCGTCGTTGAACTGGACCACGTCCACCCGGGACAAGCTGCCCTCGGCGATGGCCCGGACGGTTTTCGCGGTGGTATCGCAGCCGATGTCCTTGGCGAAGTGGTTCAAAGTACCGCCGGGAAACACCGCCAGTGGCAGATCGCGCTCCACCGCGACGCCGGCGGCGGCGGCCACCGACCCGTCGCCGCCGGCGATCGCCAGCACCTCGGCGGAATCGGCCGCCAGGCGTAACGCTTCGGCCACGTCGTCGTCGGGACCGAGTTCGACGACGGAGACGGCCGGTAGTGCTGTGCGCACCTCCTCGGCGACCTCGCCGGCGCGCCCGCCGCCGGAGCGGGGGTTGACCACCAGGGTCACGCCGGCGCCGTCGGGGCGCGGCGGGCAGGCGACCCGCAGGGTACCGACGTGTTGCGGGGGCAGTGACGGGATCGGCGGCACCAGTTTCGCCCCGGCCACCGCCATGGATGCTCCGATGCCCAGCCCGGCGAGCACATCGCCGGGGTAGTGGGCACCGGTGGCGATCCGGGACAGGCCCACCAGGCCGGCCAGCCCGGCGATCGGAAGCCCCAGCAGCGGGCTCTCCAACCCCACCCCGGTGGCGAACGCGGCGGCACTGGCGGAGTGCCCCGACGGCAACGAGTTCGACAGCGGCAGCCGGCGCGCGCGGCGCAGCAAGGGGACCTGCAGGATGTCCGGGCGTGCCCGGGGCCGGATCCGCTTGACCACCTGGTTGGTCACCAGGCTGGTGAGAGCCAGGCTGACCACCCCGCGGGCGGCGGCGCGCTGGGCGGACGAGCGGCCGGTCGCGGCCATCACCGCCGCGAGGGCCAGCCACAGTTTGGAGTGGTCGGCGGCGCGGGTCAGCGGCGGCATGGTGCTGTCGAGCAGTCGGCTGGGCGAGTGTGCGATCGCCCTGAACACCTCGGCGTCGAGCTCGCCGAGGCCTTGGGTGATCTGGCGAAGCCCGGAACGTCGGCGCCGCAAGGGCGTCATTCTGACCACAGCAGGGATTCCTCCGTCCGCCGGCCCACTGCAGGTGCCGTGCCGTAGCCCTATACCCGCTTACCGGCCGGGAAACGCATCGCCGCGACCATTTTGCCAATCCACTGGTAATTTGGTGCCATGAACGTGACAGTGGACCGCCTGGGCCGGCTGGTCATTCCCAAAGCGCTGCGGGTGGCGCTCGGCATCACCCCCGACACGGAGCTCGAACTGATTCCGGACGGATCTGGTCTGCGGATTGAGCCCGTCCAGCGGCGTCCCCGCCCGATCGAAACGCGTGACGGTCTTCCGGTGCTCGGCCCGGTGGAGGGTGCGGTACTGACCGATGACGATGTGCGCCGACTTCGCGATGACATCCAGCGATGACCTGTGGGCCTGCGACACCAGTGTTGCCGTCGCCGCGCTTGATTCGACCCACGAAGCCCACACGGTCTGCCGCCGAGCCCTCGTACAACGTCGCGCCGCGCTCGCAGGCCACGCGAGATTCGAGACGTATTCGGTCCTTACTCGTCTCCCTCTCCCGCTACGCCTGAACGCAACTCAAGCGGCCTCGGTACTGGCGCAGGCATTCCCGGCCAAGTGCTGGCTCGACGCAGCTGCCACCAGCGAGCTCTTTGAGCGGCTCGCCGACCTCGAGATCGTCGGCGGATCCGTGTACGACGCGCTCGTCGGTCAGGCGGCATCGACCAACCAGCGCGTACTGCTCACTCGTGACCGTCGGGCAGAGCGCACCTATCGCGTACTCGATGTGCCATACCGGTTCGTCGACTGAGAAGCTCACCTTGAGCGGCAGCGCGGCCGCGCAGCGGCGAACATGGCAGTGCTCGACATCCGCGATTCGATAGCGGGCTGAGCGCGTTCACCGGCGATGACCTTTGTTGACGTCCACCAAGCCGTACGGCTAGCTTGGTGACGATCCGGCAGGCCGTCACCTGCGCGAACTGCGCAGATCGGCCGTCGACCAGGAACTCATCACAGATTGGAACCGAGCTATGGCGTCAGCGACCCTGGGAGTCTCGGTGTGCATCGCGTGCGTCGTGCTGCTCACCCTTGCATTCTTCTTGTCGATCGGCGCCTGATCGAGCCGTCCACCGCTCAGTAATCCCAGACGGCTGGTACGCAGCGGAAGGCGTTGCCGGCGACGGCCACCCGGCACACCGATGGGAACGGCAGGTGGGTGGCCACCAGCGACTCGCGGGTCGACGCCAGCTCCTGCAGAAGACGAACCCGGACCCGAGCCGCTTCCTCGGGGTCGTGTTCGAACCCGTTGTGCCATCCCGGATTCTCGAACCCGACCTGGAAGATGGCGTCCCCGGCAAACGTGAGGCGGTCGCCTCCCGTGGCCAGGCGGACCACGCTGTGCCCGGGTGTGTGGCCGCCGGTGCGGCAGACCAGCACTCCCGGCGCGACCTCGTACTCCGTCTCGAACGGACGCAGCCGGTCGCGGTATTCGTCCAAGAACCGCGTGGCGATCGACCGGAGCGCAACGGGCACCGGCGCCGGCATCTGGGTACCGGAGAAGTCCGGCGCCTCCCAGAACTCCGCCTCGGCGGCGGCTAGATGAATCCGCAGATCCGGGCGCAGGCGCGCCTTCAGCCCGTCGGTGAGCAATCCACCCACGTGGTCCATGTGCAGGTGGGTCAGCACCACATCGGTCACCGCCGAGGGATCGATGCCGGCGGCCTCTAGCCGCTGGACGGTCTGCCCCGCCCGCGGGAAGTCCGGAAACTCCACGCCCAGACCGGCGTCGACGAGGATGGTTCGGTCGCCGGTGCGCACCACGACCACGTTGAGCGGCCAGTTGATCACCTCCGGCGGCAGGAACATGTCGTCCAGCCAGCGCGTCAGGTCCGCGGCGTCGACGTTGGTGGCCATCGTCGCCGCGGTGAGCTGTTGCGATCCGGGTCGAGAATCACCTGTCCAGGTGATCGGGCGCGCCCTGGAAAGTGCGTAGTCCTATGGTCAAGCGGTGACAATCAGCTACGACCAGGCGCTGCAGGAGCAGATCCGGACCCATCTGGGTGGGCACCACCGCCGAACCGTGACCGACCCGACCAAGCGGCACGCGGCCGTCGCGGTGGTGATCGTGGACTCCGACATCGGCGAGGACCGGGTTGATCCCGCGCCGGTGGACGACTGGATCGCCGGTCGGCCTCTGCCGGAGGCCGGCCTCGACGGCCGCATGATCGATGTCTCCGGCGGTGCGGCTTTCTTCCTGTGCCGCAGGGCGTCTCGGCTCAATTCGCACGCCGCTCAGTGGGCGCTGCCCGGTGGCCGGCTCGATCCCGGCGAGACCGCGGTCGATGCCGCGCTGCGCGAGCTGGACGAGGAGCTCGGCATCAGTTTGCCCGACTCGGCCGTGCTGGGCCTGCTCGACGACTACCCGACACGGTCGGGATACGTCATCACGCCGGTGGTGATCTGGGGCGGTGGACGCCTGGAGCCTCGGCCCGCGCCCGACGAGGTGGTGGCGGCCTACCGGGTGGGACTGCACCAACTGCAGCGCGACGATTCGCCGCGGTTCATCGACATTCCGGAGAGCTCACGCCCGGTCGTGCAGATTCCGTTGGGCAATGACCTGATCCACGCGCCGACCGGGGCCGTGCTGCTGCAGTTGCGGTGGCTGTGCCTGGAGGGCCGATCCGACCGGGTCGACGAGTTGGAACAGCCGGTGTTCGCCTGGAAGTAGGTCCGGGCGCCGGCGACCGGACCTAGGCTGCGGTGCATGATCAAAGACCGCGCTGCGCTTGCTGCCGGCGCCATACGGCTGGCCTCGGGTCTGTCCTTCCTCGCCGACCCGCTTCGGTCGAACCGGTGGTGGGGGGAGCCGGATGACCCGGGCCCGTCCGCGCGACTGTTGCTTCGTTCCATGGGTTACCGCGACGCCCTGATCGGAGGGCTGCTGCTGACCGCGGCGTTGCGGGGCCGAAACACCCGGGGTTGGTTTTTGGCATCCGGTGGCGCCGATGCGGCCGACCTGCTGGGCGGGATGAGCGTGCATGGCGATCTCAAGCGCGGACAGCAGATCATCGGCCTCGGTGGAGCGGTTGTCGGCATCGGGGTGGGGCTGTGGGGCGCCACGCGTCGCGATCGCAGCGCCGCGTCGTGCTCTGTGCGGCCACTACCTCACGGATGCAGGTTCCACTGTCCGCAGTCCTGGGCCAACACGTCGTTGACGTCGACCTCGATCCCGCCGACGATCGGGCCAGGCGTCGACGCGGTGCTCACGATGCGCTGGAAAAGAACCGCGCCGGGAAATATCTGCCCGCGAGACCAGGATCGGGTCTGCCAGGCCCAGCGGTGTCCGGGGGTGCGCGAGTTGCCGATCACCCCGTCGGCGGCGGCCCACTGGCAGACGTTGACGCCGCCGTAGACGCCGGTGCGCTGCACCCCGATCACCGAATTGATACCGCGAAACCACTGTAGCGCAACGTTGTTCCAGGTATCGCGATTGATGTCGTCGTCGACGCTGAAGAAGATCGGCGCGCTGCGCCCGCCGCCGGCCGCGGTGTGCAGATTCCAGGCGGTCTGCGCGTCGGCGACGCCGCCGGCGTAGCCGCGGGTGAAGTCCGACGGCGCCGTCCCACCGGGCTTGCCGTACTGGTAGTTGCTGACGATCACCAGTCCCGCGGCGGTCAAGGACTCGGCGTAGGGGCGGGTGATGGGTTTGGCGCCGAAGTTCGATCCAGGACGTGACGTCGACACGTAGTTGATCACCCCGGCATGGCCGGCGGCGCGGATGTCCTGCGCGGGAATCTGGCGCATCGCGTAGTCGATCAGCGTGGGCGCGGCGGCCGAGGCGGTCGGCGTGCCGGAGACCGCGGATGCCGCGCCTACCCCGGCGAGCGCCGCAGCGGAGGCGTACCGCAGTGCGTCGCGCCGGGAGACCGGGCGCGACGCGCGACGGGTCACCGGGTAGTTCTGCATCGCCCGATGTTAACAATGTGGCTGCTGTTACCGGTGTTGCCCACGCCGAGGCATCCTCCGCAGATACCATGCGCCCGTGTCGATACGTACTCGATGGCAGGTGCTGGCCGGCTGGTCTCTGGTCGCGATCTGGTTGGCGGCGACCATAACAGCGGCATTGAACATCGGATCACCGAGACAGGCTGTGGCCGAAGCCGTTTACGGTGCCGCGCTGGCAGCGTTCGTGGTGCTGCATACCCTGATGCTCTACCGGCCCGCCGGAGCACTTGGCTACCTCGCGCTTGCCGCGGTCGTGGCGTTCGGCTTCGAGGCCTGCAGTGTGGCGACCGGTTTCCCGTTCGGCTCCTACGTTCATCACTTCGAAGGCCCCCGCGCGCTCGGGGTGCCCTTCACGGTGGTGTTCGGCTGGGTGGTGCTGGCCTGGGTGGCGTGGGTCCTGGCCCGGGTGATCGTCGGCGACAACCGCGACCGCCGGGTGTTCGTGCTCGTGACGCCCGTCGTGGCCACCCTCATCCTCGGCGGATATGACCTGGTGATCGATCCGATCGCGGCCTACGCTCGCGGCTTGTACTCCTACGGGTCGCCCAGCGGTGCCCTCGGCGTCCCGCTGAGCAACTATTTCGGGTGGTTGTTCACCGGATGGGTGCTGTTCCAGGTGTTTTCGTTGGTGGAAGGACGCTGGCGCCGTGACCCCCGCTTCTCCACGCGATCGACGCTGTTGATGCCGGCCGTCATCTGGTTCGGACTCGCATTGCAGGTCAACCTCGAGATGCTCCGCGTGGGTGATGGGACCGCGACGCTGCAGGGCGGCAGGGTCGTTCCGCTGTCCGACATCTATGCGACCTGTTCCGCGACGGCGTGGTTCACGATGGGCCTGGTCGTGGCGATCAGCGTCGCGCGGCTGTTTCCGGCGACAACGGCGAACCGCCCTTGACATAAGTCAAGCGGTTGACTTAACTCAGGTGACGCCGCCGGTTCCCGGGTCGGCGATCCGTCGAGGAGGCCCATGTCGTCGCCGCCTGAGGCCACCGCCCAAGCCGAATTCAGCGGTCCCCTCCGCGGGTCGGGTAGCCCGCTGGAACTGGGCATCCTGCGCGCCCTCGATGAGCTGCAACAGGTGCTCACGCTGGAGGCGCTCGACGACGGCCGATTCCGCGCGCTCAGCGAGGCCGCCCGGTTCGGCCGGATCTTCGGCGGACAACTCGTCGCGCAGGCGATGTGCGCGGCCGCGGCCACCGTCACCGGCCTGAGTCCGCATTCGATTCACGCGTCGTTCCTGCGGCCCGGTGACTCGAGCGCACCGCTGGACATCATCGTCGAGCGCACCCGCGACGGACGCTCGATGTCGGTGCGCCACGTCGTCGTCGAGCAAGGCGGTCAGGCCCTGGTGACGGCGACGGTGTCCTTCGACAATCCGGAGGGCGCCGATGTCCTCACCGCGGTGGAGCCGACGGCCACACCGGAATCGCTGCCGTTGCTGCAGCATTGGGCGCAGCGTGCCCCGGCAGGGCTGGCCGCCCCGGGAAGTACCTGGATCGACACGCCGCCTCCGCTGGAGATGCGCATCGGCGAAGCGCCGATCTTCCTCGGCGGCGCACAGGCACCCGGGCAGCGCGTCCACTGGATGCGCCTGCCGCGCAAGGTCACCGGCGGCCACCAGGAGCATGCGGCGTTGCTGGGCTACGCCAGCGACTATCTGCTGGTGGATATGGCCTTGCGCTCGCACCCGCACTCGGTCAGCTACGCCACCCACCGAGGGCTGACCCTCGACCACACCCTTTGGCTGCACCGTCCGGTGCAATTCGACCAGTGGCATTCCTACACCCAGCAGACGGTCGCCGTCGGCGGGCATCGCGCCCTGGTGCAGGGCACCATCGTCGACGCCGCGGGCCGGCACGTGGCCAGCACCGCTCAGGAAGTCCTGGTCCGGCCGATCACCAGGCGCGCGACGTGACCGCCGCCGCTCATCCGCTGTTCGAAGAGCGTTGGCCCGAAGGTGAATTCCGGTTGTTCCAACTGGGCTTCGTGGTGCCCGACCTGATGCGTGCCGCGGCCCGCTGGGTGCAGGTCTTCGGCGTCGGCCCGTTTCACATCATGCCGCGCGTGCAGAGCACCTGCCGCTACCGTGGCGCCGACGCCGGCATCGACGTCCACATCGGCGTCGTACAGGCCGGGCCCGTACAGATCGAGCTGATCCAGGACTTCACCCGGGGCAATTCGGTATTCGCCGAGATGGCGAAGCTACACGGCGACAACCCGTTCGGCTTCCACCAGGTCTCCAGCCTGACCCGCGACTACGACGCGAAGCTCGCCCACTACCTCGACCAGGGCTACGAACTGAGCTGTGAGCTGACCAATGTCGGGCAGCGCGTGGCCTTCATCAATACATTCGCCGATTTCGGATTCTTCACCGAGATCGTCGAAGACAAGCCGAGTTTCCGAACCCACGTCGCCAAGATCGCTCGCACCTGCGAAACCTGGGACGGCACCGACCCAATCCGAATCCTCACCCGCGACGGCTACCGCGTTCCCGACGAACGGGGCACAGGAAAGGACGAACACCAGTGAGCAGCACCATCGAAACCGACCCGGTGACCGCAACCGGCGGGATAATCCCGGTCTTCAACCCGTCAACCGAGGAGCAGATCGCCGAGGTCGCCGACTCCGACCAGGCCGCCGTCGACGCGGCGGTGGCCCGGGCACGGGAAAGCTTCGAATCAGGGGTGTGGCGCAAGCTGCCCGCCGCGCGCCGCGCCGAGATCATGTTCCGCGCCGCTGAAATCATCAAAGAGCGCACCGCCGAACTCGCCGAGATCGAGTCCCGCGACAACGGGATGACCGCGATGGGGGCCAGCCAGATCATCAAGGTCTCCCAGGAGATGTTGACCTACTACGCCGGTTGGGTCGGCAAAATTCACGGCGAGTCGGCCAACCTGGTCTCTGACGGGTTGCTCGGCCACTTCGAGGAGTACCACACCTTCACCCAGCTCGAGCCGGTCGGTGTCGTCGGTCTGATCATCCCGTGGAACGGGCCGTTCTTCGTCGCGATGCTCAAGGTGGCGCCGGCGTTGGCGGCGGGCTGCAGCTGTGTGCTCAAGCCCGCCGAGGAGACCCCGCTGACCGCGTTGAAGCTCGAAGAGATCTTCCGCGAGGCCGGCCTGCCCGACGGCGTGCTGAACGTGGTGACCGGATACGGCGAGACCACCGGTGCGGCACTGACCGCACACCCGGACGTCGACAAGATCTCGTTCACCGGGTCCACCGAGGTGGGGCGGCTGATCGTCAAGGCGGCCGCCGGCAACCTCAAGCGCCTCACCCTGGAACTCGGCGGCAAGTCGCCGCTGATCATGTTCGACGACGCCAATCTCGACAAGGCCATCATGATGGCCGGCATGGGGCTGCTGGCCGGCTCGGGCCAAAACTGTTCCTGCACTTCGCGGATCTACGTCCAGCGCGGAATCTACGACCAGGTCGTCGACGGCCTGGCCAACTTCGCTCAGATGCTGCCGATGGGCGGCAGCGACGACCCCAACTCGGTGCTGGGCCCGCTGATCAGTGAGAAGCAGCGCCAACGCGTGGCAGGCATCGTCAACGACGGGGTGGCCGCCGGCGCGCAGGTGATCACCGGCGGCAAGCCGATGGATCGGCGCGGCTACTTCTACGAGGCGACGATCATCACCAACACCACGCCCGACATGCGGCTGATCCGCGAGGAGATCTTCGGCCCGGTGGGATCGGTGATCCCCTTCGACGAGGAGGACGAGGCGATCGCCGCCGCCAACGACACCGAGTACGGCCTGGCTGGCGCCATCTGGACCGAGAACCTCAGTCGCGCCCACCGCGTCGCGAACCAGCTTCGCGGCGGCCAGATCTGGGTGAACTCCGCCCTGGCCGCCGACCCCTCCATGCCGATCTGCGGGCACAAGCAATCCGGTTGGGGCGGCGAGCGCGGCCGCAAGGGCCTGGAGGCCTACTTCAACACCAAGTCGGTCTACATCAGCCTCTGACCGCGTCGACACTGCCCGGAGGTGGCTGGTGGTACTGCGCAAAGACGCGTCGGCCTTAGACGGTCGGGTAGCGGTCGTCACCGGAGGCGGCAACGGGATCGGCCGCGGCATCGCCGAGTCCTTCGCGGAATTCGGTGCCCGAGTGGTGATCTGGGAGCGCGACCCGCAGGCCGCGGAGAGCACGGCTGCCGTGGTCGGAGGTCTGGCCTGTGCGATCGATGTCCGCGATCCCGTCCAGGTCGATGCGGCGTTGGCCAGAACCGTTGCCGAGGTAGGGCTGCCGACGGTTCTGGTCAACAACGCCGGCGGGGTGTTCGCCTCGCCGTTGCTGGAAACCGCGCCGAAGGGGTGGGACACCCTGATCCGCTCTAATCTGACCCAGGTCCTGCTCTGCACGCAGCGCGTCGCGCAGGCCCTGGTGCAACACGGTGCGTCGGGCAGCATCATCAACATCGCCAGCATCGAGGGCACCCGCGCCGCACCCGGTTACGCGGCTTACGCGGCGGCGAAAGCGGGCGTCGTCAACTTCACCAAGACCGCGGCGCTGGAGTTGGCGCCGCACGGCATCCGAGTCAACTGCCTGGCCCCAGACCTCACGCTCACCGAAGGGATCGCGCGCGTCGGCTCGGCGGAGATGCTGGCCAACGCCGACCACATGATCCCGATGGGCCGGACCGGCCATGTCGACGAGATGGCCGGCGCCGCCGTGTTTCTGGCCGGCGAGCTCAGTTCGTATGTGACCGGCCAGACGCTGCACGTCGACGGCGGCACACACGCCGCGGGCGGGTGGTATCACCATCCGGACAGCGGCGACTACATCCTCGGGCCGCCGCCCACCAGCTAGCTACCGTTCAGAGCCGAAGGGACCCGTATGCGGTTCGCGTTCACCTACCCGATCATCACGCATCCCTGCGACCCGCAACTGGTGTCCCCGCACGGGGTGACCGCGGTGGCGAAGGCCGCTGAAGCCGCCGGTTTCGACGCCATGGGTTTCACCGACCACCCGGCGCCGACGCAGCGCTGGCTCGATGCCGGCGGCCACGACAGCCTGGACCCGTTCGTGGCCATGGGGTTCGCGGCGGCACACACCCGAACGCTGCGATTCATCCCGAACGTCGTCGTGCTTCCCTACCGGAACCCGTTCGTGGTGGCGAAGTCCGGGGCCACGCTGGATCTGTTGTCCGGCGGCAGGTTCACCCTGGCCGTCGGTGTCGGCTACCTCAAGGGTGAATTCGCGGCGTTAGGTGTGGATTTCGATGAGCGCACCGCACTGGTCGAAGAGAGTCTGGACGTCATCCGAGCCATCTGGACCGGGGACGACGTGTCATTTGAGGGCAGGCACTTTTCTGCCCGAGGAATCACCGCGCACCCGCGTCCGACGAGTTGCCCGCCGATCTGGATCGGCGGCAACACCGGCAAGGCCCGGCAACGGGCCGCCACCCGCGGTGACGGATGGGCACCGTTCGCGGCGCCGGCGGGCCTTGCCGGCACCGCCCGGACTGCCGCCATGGATTCCCTCGACGCCCTGGCCGCGGGGATCGAGGATTTGCGGCGGCGCTGCGATCAGGCGAACCGGGATTGGTCGGCGATCGACATCTGCTTTTCCAATCTGGCCGGGGGCCGCCTCGGCTACGACGACTTCGACGCGAGCGCCTATCTGGACGGTCTGGGGCGCCTCGCCGATGTGGGGGTCACCTGGGTACAGGTCGCCGTTCCCGGCGACAGCCTCACCCGCGCAATCGAGGCGATCGAGCAATTCGGCGAATCGGTGATCACGAAGGCCCGGTAAGAAATGCTCCAACGGCATTAGTGTGGGAGCGTGGCTGTGCCGCAGATCATCCGCAATGTGCCGCTGGCCGAGCAGATCCTCGAGTCACACCGCCACCGGGCCCACGGTGACGACATCGGTTGGGACGCCTACAAAGCCCACGTCTACCGGATCTTCAATTTCGCCCGCGCGCTGACACCGGAGAGTCCCGACCGCGACGAGAAGCTCGCGATCGCCGCGGCATTTCACGACCTGGCCGCATTCGACACGATCGACTACCTGGTGCCCTCAATCGAGGCCCAAGACGCCTGGCTGCAGAAGACCGGCCGCCAGGCGTGGTCGAACGAGTTGGCGCTCATCATCGCCCAGCATCATCGGCTGGCCGGATACGGTTCCTCCCGCCCGTACGCGCCGCTGGTCGAGGCGATTCGCCGGGCCGACCTCGTCGACGTGAGCCAGGGCCTGATCAGGTTCGGCCTGCCGCGCTCCTACGTCAGCGAGGTGCGCGGCACCTTCGACGCCGGCGTCTTCTTCAAGCGGGTGATCCCCTCGGGCGTGGTGCGGGCGGCCCGCCGATTGCAGCAGCCCGGGTTCTTGCGTCCCGGCAACGCCCTGGTGCGCTCGGGCCACGCCGGACAAGATCGCTGACGACGGTTACCCTTCCCCTGTGAGGCGATCGGTTTCCCGGCGCGAAGTCCTGCGGTATACCGCGCTGCTCGGGCCGGCACTGGCCGTCCCCGGCGCCCTCGGGGCAATGATCGGCAACCCGGCAGCGGCGGCCGAAGGTGTGCAGCTCATCGACTTCGCCGACCGGCTGGTTCAGCCCGAGCAGATCAAAGCGGCCGGCTTCGCCGGGGCCCTGGTCTATGTTTCGGAGCTGCGGCCGGGCGCCACGTTCGATTTCAAGCCGGTCACCCGCGACTATGCAGACCGGCTCCGGGCCGCCGGCCTGCAGGTCGTCAGCTGCTACCAGTACGGCAAACCCGGATGGGAGAACTCCCCGTCGGACTTCACCCGCGGTCACGACGGGGGAGTGGCCGACGCCCGCACCGCGCTCCGGCTGCACAACGCCGCCGGAGGCCCCGACTCAGCGCCGATCTTCTTCAGTGTCGACGAAGATATCAATGCCGAGGTGTGGAAAAGGCAAGCGGTGCAGTGGTTTCGCGGCATCAACTCGGTGTTGGGCGCGGCGCGCACCGGGATCTACGGCGGCGCCCGCCAGCTCGGGTGGGCGATCGCCGACGGTGTCATCGGGCACTCGACCAGCCCGGGCCACCGGTGGGCATGGCAGACCAAGGCGTGGTCGGGCGGTGATCGCGAACCGGCGGCCGTGCTCTTCCAGCGAGAAGTCGTCACCGCAACCGATCCGGGCTTCATGATCGACGACATCCACGTCGACGTGGATGACGTCCTGGCGCCCGACTTCGGCCAGTGGGATCTGGTTCGCTGATCATGAGTGACAAGCCGTGGGACGTCGCCCGGGTGGCGCGCTGGTCCGGCACCATCGGATTCGTCCTTCCCGCGCTCACGCTGGTGGTGTATCCGATCTGGTCGTTCCCGGGCACCCAGACGCTGGCCACCGAGGTGACGCAGTGGGCCGTGGTTCACCACGATCGACTCGTCGTGACGATGCTGCTCAATACGATCGGCGTGACGATCTGGCTGGTGTTCGGCGCGGCGGTGTGGACGTATCTGCGCGACCGCCTTCCGGTGCGGTCGATGCTGCCGCTGTGTTTTGCCGCCGGTTTCGTCGGCTGCGTGACCCTGCTGCTGAGCGGCTTCACCGCCTTCGACCTGCTGCTCTATCGGCAGCAGCACAGCCCGGAGGTAGCGGGACTGCTCTACGACCTGACCTTTGGGTTGCTGGCCATGTCGGGAATGCCCACCGTGGTGGCGCTGGGGGCATTCGCCGTCGCGGTGTATACCCACCGGGTGCTGCCGCGGTACACCGCCCACCTCGCGCTGGCCGCCGCCGTGGTGCATCCGCTGCTCCTGCTGGCGTTCATCGTCGACGACGGACCGCTGTCGCTGGAGGGTTTTTCGATCACCGGGATGCCGGGGTTGTTCTTCGCCTGGATTCTCGGAACGGCGCTGGCGATGCCGCGCAGGCCATAGTGACCAAGGCGGCCATATCGCCCCCGCCGCGGCACGCCAACCCGCACCGATGTAGCTACCCGACCACGACCGGACGCGGCATCACGGTGGGTTTGACGCCATAGCGCGGCGTGCCGAGCCCGAAGCTGCCGCTACGCCCGCCACCGGGCATCGGCGGCGGCATGGCGGTCATCGCCCTGCTCTCCGGGGCGACCGTCCAGCCACTGCCCGTTCCGGCCGTCGGCGCAGCTGCCGGGACGGCTGTCGCCCAGTTCGGTGGCGCGGACAAGGACCCGACCAGGGTTGCTCTGCCCACTCCGGCCGACACCGTCGAGCCTGCGCCGCCGACCGCAGCTCCGGCAGCGCGGCCGGCGGCCTCGGTTGACGCCAATGTCATACCTGGCGCGGAGCTGAGCCCGCCACCAGTAAGGGCGGCTGTGCCGCCCTCCATCCCGCGGGCCAAAAACCCGAGCGTGGCCAGACCCGCGAAGCCCTCGAGGTTCCCGCCCGGGTCGAAGATCCCGGTTGCGGCGATCGTGTTCCACAGCTGCGCATTGATATTCAGGCCCGAGCCGTCGTCATGGCCCCAGGTTCCGTCGAAGAGGCCGTCGAAGAACTTCGTCCAATGCCAATCCGGGTCCGTCGGCCTCGTGCCCTCGGCCGGCGACGCCATGCTGCGCAGTGCGCCGGGCACCTGGTCGTGCGCACCGGTGTCGGCGGGCAGGGCGCCCGAACTGCCCTGCTCTTCCGGACTGGTGGTCTCCGGCGCTACCGCGAACGGAATCAATTGGGTGGCGGTGGCTGAAGCGGCGGCGTAGCTGTACATCGCGACGGCGTCCTGCGCCCACATCTGCGCGTAGCGGGCTTCGGTCGCCGCGATCGCCGGCGTGTTCTGCCCCAGAGCGTTGGTCTTGACCAATGCCGCCAACATCACCCGATTGTCCGCGATGGCCGGCGGCGGCACCGTCATGGCGTAGGCCGACGCGTAGGCGTCGGCGGCGGCGTAGGCCTGCGCCGCGGTCTGCTCTGCCTGTTCGGCGGTGACGCTCATCCAGCTGATGTACGGCTCAGCGGCCGCAGTCATCGCCGACGCCGACGGACCCCACCAGCCTTGGCTGACCAGACTCGCTACCGCCCATTCGAAAGATATCGTCGCAGAACGCAATTCCGTGGCCAGTAGGTTCCAGGCGCCGGCGGCGGACAGCATCGGCCCGGCGCCGGGACCGGCGTACATGCGGGCGGAATTGATTTCCGGGGGAACTGCTCCGTAATCCATCATCAGAACGCCTTTCACCAGATCGAGATGACGTTGGCAGCGTCGGTCGCTGCATAGGACTGCGCGCTGCGCTGCAGCGTGGTCACGAATAGTTCGTGCACCACTGCGGCCCGCTTGCTGATCGCCTGGTACGTCTGTGCATGTCGGGCGAACTGCGCGGCGGTCAGGGCAGAGACCTCGTCGGCGGCCGCCGGGACCACCCCGGTCGTCGGGCCGGCGGCGGCCGTGCTCTGCGCGGTCACCGCGTCGCCGATACCGCGCAGATCGGCCGCTGTCGCGGTCAGTTCGTCGGGAAGTGCGGACACAAAAGACATCAAAACTCCTTTAAGAATCGCGAATTACACTGCTGGGTGATGAAATTCGCGCGCGGAAGACGCGCTCAGGCCGGTGGGCGGACAGCGCGGGTAGGGGACGGGGCCAACCGATTCAGGAAGCGAAGGCGGCGCCGCGAACGGGTTCGAACGAAGTGATCGTCGAACTCGGATAAGGACTATCGCTCGGACTCAATGTCGCTCTCACCTCCTCACGGCCAGGGCACACGGGGATGCCGGCACGGCATGCACATCAGGGAGAGCCGGGCCGACAGAACAGTCGGCCGGCACCCCTCTCGTCAGAGTTTCAGCACTGCACGGCGTATCCGGCCAGAATCCGGAAGCCACTTGGGCTCAACCCTTAAGCCGGGAGGAGCTGTCCTGACCCTGGGCGTCTCTCGACGTTGGAGGTCAGTGGCCTGTATCCGTACAGACGCCTCGCCTAACGAGGTGCGTTCGCCGCCATGGTGGCAGCAACGGTGGGCGGAGTCAACCCGACCGGCGTGCCGCTCCTATTGCACCGGCGCAATAGCGACGTGGAAACCGACTGGAAACCAGCGCATTTCGCAGGGAAACGTCACGCGAGCCCGAAGCGGACGTCGGGTCGACGCAGTGATAGTCGAAATACGCTGTCTCTCAATCACATTCATCAGAGGCGATCCGCTTGCTAGAGGCGCGCCGTTGAGTCAGCGTAGAACTCGCTGTGCGCGGCGTGGCAATGCGCTATGCGTCGGTAACGGGCAGCCGGGTGTCCCGCCAGGGCGCCAACAGCAGCTCGCATGCGCGGCGCATGTCGGCCTCAGCCTGCGCGGGTGTGGTCTCGCCCATCACCGCCCACGACAGGATGCCGTAGGCGCACTGCTCGACCAGCAGTCCGAGCTGGGTGTCCTCCGCCGTCGGCTCAGTGATCCCGGCAACGGACACGATGGTGCTGCGCAGGTTGAAGTCGCCGCTGGCGGCGGACTCCGCCCGCCGGGCGTTGACCGAGGTGATCATCGCCCGGGCCAGCAGCGGCCGGGCCAGCATGCTGCGGCAGACGCCGACCATGAGTTCGGTGACATCGGCGGCCGGACACCTCGTGGGCGGCCCAGGTGGTTTGACGGCGCGGGTGTAGTGCAGCAGCAGTGCCGAGAACAGATGATGCTTCGTCGGGTAGTAGCGGTAGACCGTGGTGATCGACACCGCCGATTGGTCCGCCACGTCCTGCATCCGGACGCCTTCCAGCCCGTCGCGGGCACCGAGCAGGGCAGCGGTGGCGAGGATCCGATCGCAGCGCTGGCGCTGCGCGGGGGTCCGGGGGGTTGCCGGCTCGCGGTCACTCGGGGGCCGGGGCATCGGTGCCTCGCGCCGCAGACGGCGTGCCGCGCAGCAGCTTCTGCATCATCCGGTGGGAAGCGAGGACGGCTTCGGCCCGATCCGATCCGGCGTGCAGTGCCGGGTTGTCGGCGTGGGCGGCGACGACCTGCACGGGTCCGTGGGGGAGTTGCATGAGACCTTCGCGGGCCACGTCCGCGGGATCGGACACCCGCATCCCGGGAATGTCGAAGTTCAGTCCGACCCGCTGCATGGCCGGGGTCTTGGTGACGCCGAGCACGAGTTCGAGAACGTGCACGTTGTACTGACGCAGTTCCAGCCACAGGCCCTCGGCATAGATCCGGGTGAACGCTTTCACGCCGCCGTACACGGTGTGCCGCGCCGAGCCCAGATAACCGGTGAGCGAGCCGATCAGCAGTACGCCGCCGCGGCGCCGAGCGCGCATCGGGCCGGCGAAGTGATGGATCAGCGCCAGCGGGGTCGTCACGTTCAGATCGATCACCTGGTGGAAGGCTGCCAGGTCGCCGTCGAGGAACTCCGCGCTGTGGGTGTTGGCGCCCGCGTTGTAGATCAGCAGCCCGACCTCGAGATCCGTTGTGGCCGCAATGATCTGCGCGACGCTGTCGGCCCGCGACAGATCCAGGGCCAGTTCGCGGACGTCCACGTCGAGCTCCCGGCAGCGATCAGCGGTGTCGCGCAGCGGTGCCGGCTTGCGCGCGATCAGGACCAGGTTGATCCCCGCACGGGCGAGCAACAGGGCGAACTCCGCACCGACGCCTTCGGAGCCTCCTGCGATCACTGCCCAGGGCCCGTACTGCGGCTCCCAAGCCGGGTGGTCACCGCTGGACAACAGCTGCCTCCATAACTAAAATTCACTTTAGTTTATCCCCGAGGTTACCCCAGCCACGCGGCGCAAGGAAAGTGCATGAAACGAGTGCGGTACGACGCCCCGCGGACCCATTGATGCGCGTCGGCCTCTTCACACCGGTCGTCATCCAGGTCCCCGGCACGGCGTCCGACTGGGAAGCCGGCGGCAGCATCGAGGATGTCGCCGAGATAGCCGCTGCCGCCGATGAACTGGGGTTCGCCCATCTCACCTGCTCCGAGCACGTCGCCGTACCGGTCGAAGTGGCCGCCGTCCGCGGCGCAACCTATTGGGACCCGTTGGCCACCTTGGCTTTTCTGGCCGCGCGAACCTCGCGGATTCGGCTGGTGACGTCGGTGGTGGTGCTGGGCTACCACCATCCCCTGGAGATAGCCAAGCGCTACGGGACCCTGGATCGGATCAGCGGCGGCCGGCTCACCCTCGGCGTCGGGGTCGGTTCGCTGCGCGAGGAGTTCGACCTGCTCGGCTGCGAGTGGGAGGATCGCGGCGCCCGCGCCGACGACGCGATGCGAGCCCTGCGGGCATCCTTGTCGAACAGTCGGCCCTCCTATGACGGGCCCTACTACCGGTATGACGCGATGATCGTGGAACCCTGCGCGCTGCAACCACGAGTGCCGATCTGGGTGGGGGGACGCACGCGCCGGTCCCTTCGGCGCGCCGTGGAATTGGGTGACGGCTGGACGCCGTTCGGCCTCGCACCGGCCGAGATCGCGAAACTGCTTGGCTCCGTGGCACTCCCCGACGATTTCACCGTCGTGCTGGCGACACCACCGCTGGACCCGATCGGCGCCCCGCAGCAGGCCACCGAGCAGATCGGCCGCCTTGCCGAAGCCGGGGCCACCGATGTCAGCTGTGCGATCTCCGCACGATCCCCCGCGCACTTTCGTGAGCAGCTGGCGGCTCTTGCGCAGCTCACCAACCTCGCGTGAACGGAGCGCCCATGAATGAGCAACGGCTGGCCGACCTGGAGCGCCGGCTACAGCGGATCGAGGACGAACGCGCGATCGAGCGGTTGATCGCCTCCTACGGTCCACTGGTCGATACCGGCGATGCCGAATGCGCCGCCGCCCTGTGGGCTGATGACGGGGTGTACGACGTCGAGGACTGGCTCATGCAGGGCCGCGACGACATCGCGGCGATGGTGCGCTCGTCGGGACATCAGGATCTGATCAACCGCGGCTGCGTGCATTTCCTCGGGCCCGCCGTGGTCACCGTGCACGGCGACGACGCGGTCGCGGTGTGCGCGTCGACGCTGTTGGTCAAACGGGAGACCGGCTACCAGGTGGCGCGCGGGGGCGCCAACTACTTCCACCTCAGACGGGAAGCCGAGACCGGACGGTGGCAGATCGTCACACGGATCACTCGCCGCCTGGACGGCAGCGCCGAGAGCCGCGCCCTATTGGTGGATGGAGTCAGGGGACGGATTCGAGAAACTCCCGAACCAGGCGGACGAACTCGTCGGGCCGGTCGTAGCTGACGATGTGCCCGGCACCGGCGATGGTGGCCAGCTGCGAATGAGGGCTGGCGGCATGAGCTTTCGCCAGTTCAGCGGCGCCGACCAGCGGATCGTCGGCGCCGCGCACCCACAGCGTCGGCATCGACAGACGCGGCAGCTCGGGTAGGAGATTGAGCCGCATCGAGGTCGGGCCGTAGGCCTGGATCTGCCAGTCGTCCAGCGCCTTCTCGCCGTGCCAGTGCTTGGCACGGGCCTCATCCACCGCGGCGGCGACGATGACGTTGAAGTCCGGAGTGCGCTCTGCCGCAGACAGATTGGCGATCATGGACCGGCGGATGGCGGCGGGAGAGCGGGCCAGGTACCAGGAGCCCGCGCGCAGTAGGCCGGGTGTGCGCATGACCAGCCAGGTCAAGAACTGCGCCGGGCGTTTGGCATCGAGTCCGCCGGGCCCGACCGCGACCAGGGCGCTCACCCGCTCGGGGTGCGCCAGGGCGAAGCCGGTGGCGATACCGGCGCCCAGCGACAGCCCGATGAACGCCGCCCGCGGCAGTTCCAGCGTGTCGAGCAGTTCGGCGAGGAAGCGGCGAAAGAAGGCGTCGTCGAGCACACCGTGCCACGGCCTGCTGGCCCCATGGCGGGGCAGATCGATCACGTGCACCCGGAAATCGGCCGCCAGCGCCGGCGCGACCCGGCGCCATACCCCCTGCGCGGTGTCGAGCATCGCCCCGTGCAGCAGCAGCAGCGGCAACCCGGTATCGCCGCCGCGGTAGCACCGCACCGGGCCGCCGGCGACGGTGAGGTCGGTGTAGTTGTCGAAGATCACGGGCGGCCCCGCAGAGTCGCGGTGCGTCGCAACATCCGCACGTACACCGACCACGAGCGGCGCGGCCCGCGACAGCCCAGGTTCGCCGCCGCCTTGTCCAGGGCGTCCTCGACGAGCGCGTCATGCAGCCAGCGCCAGACCAAGGGCCAGCTCAGCCGGGTCCAGCCCACGGTGTTCGCGACGAGGCGGTGACGCAGCTCGTAACCGGCGGCCACCGCCCGGGCTTCCCACTCGTGATAGCCGTCCAGCCCGGCGGGCCGGCGGAAGGCGAACCGAATCCGCCGGGCCGGCTGGTATGCGCTGACGTCATAGCGGATCGGTCCGTGCCCGCCCGTCGCACCGACCGCCAAGGGCCGGTCCAGTCGTATCGCCGGCCAGTTCTCCCGGGGCCACAGGCGATCGTCGTCGCCGGCGAGGCTGTCTATCAAAGCGCCCACCCGGTCGAGGCTATCGACGGTGAACACCCGACTGTGCACATTGTCGACTCGCATCCCACACTCCAATCTAGAGAAGATTCGCTAATTGATTAGAGAGTACTCTCTACTTCATGCCTATGCCAGAGAAGTTCGCCGCGGACGACTTCGTCGACGCGGCCATCCGGCTGATCCTGGCGGGCGGGCCGGGGGCGGCCACTGCGACCGCGGTCGCCCACGCGGTCGGCGCGCCCAGCGGGTCGGTGTATCACCGGTTTCCGACGCGGCGTGACCTGCTGGCCGAGGCCTGGCTGACGCCGGTGCGCCGCTTCCACGACGACTTCCTGCCGGTGCTCGCCGCCGACGGCGACCCGGTGGGGATCGGCGTCGCCGCCGCGCGCCACGTGCTGCGCTGGAGCGCCGACCACCGGGAAGCCGCCGCCCTGCTGGCTCGCTACAGCCGCTCCGATTTCGTCAGCGCCGACTGCTCGGCCGCGGTCGTGGCAGACGCCGACGCGCTGGACCGGCGCGCGGCCGAAGCGCTCGACGGCTTCCTGGCCCGGTTCCCGGCGGGCGATCGCGACCGGGTGCTGTTGGCCGTCATCGACGCGCCGTTGGCCTTGGTACGTCGCAGTTTGGCGGCCGGCGGCCCCGATGCCGATACCGCGGCGTTGGCCGCCGATGTCGCCCGCAGGCTGCTCGCCGGCGACTAGCGGCGGCCGGTCCCGGCAGCTGTCGGGTTCACGCCGATCGGATAGCTCAGGCGCTCAGCGGAACCGGACGTGCAACGTCGCCAGGCCGAAGATCTTCTTCTCCGCCGTTTTCGCGCCGACCAGGATGACCCCGCTGCGGGTCTCCGGATCCAGCGACTTGATCTTGCCGCTGAACTCGATGTCGGCGCCCTCTTTGGCCGACACCACCGCCGGCGCCGACAGTCGCACCGCATACCGGGTGACCGCCCCCGGGTCACCGGTCCAGGCGGAGGCGAAGCCCGCGCCCAGGCCCATGGTGAGCATGCCGTGGGCGATCACGTCGGGCAGACCGGCCAGCTTGGCGATCTCCTCGTCCCAGTGGATCGGGTTGGCGTCACCGGCCACGCCGGCGTAGTTCACCAGGTCGCCCCGGGACAGCCGGGTGTGCCGCACCGGCAGCACGTCGCCGACCTTCACCTCGTCGAAGGACGGTGTCGCCGGGGTCCGGGAAACGCCGCCCTCGGACAGCGGGGCCGCGTCCCCGGGCCGCAGCGTCTTCTCGTAGGCGGCATCGGATTCACCGATGCCGAGGATGTTGACGTCATGCATCATCGCGTTGTGCACGGCCGACTTGACGTCCGGGCCGATGTCCTCAGCGGTCACCCCGACGACGGTGGTGTGCAGCGTGTGCACCCGCTCGCCGGCGCTGTCGGTGAAGGTGTTGGTGACGGTGATCAGGTCGCGGCCGGCGATCCGGCGCACCGAGGTCAGCTCGACGTCGATCTTCAGCTCGTCGCCGGCGACGATCGGCCGGTGCTGCTCGAAGACCTCTTCGGTCTGCATGTAGGTGTCGTAGCCGACGACCACCGACTCGAACATCTCGCGGTTGCAGCTCATGCCCGGGGTCGAGGTGAAGGTCAGCGGCGCCACCACGTCCGAGTAGCCCAGCTCCGCCGCCGCGGCGACGTCCCAGTGCGACGGGTGGTAGTCCTGCACCGCTCGGGCGTACTCGCGTACCTTCTCCCGGCCGACCAGGTAGGTGCCGTCCATCTGGTAGTAGTGGCCAACCCGGGCTTCCATCGGCGATGCGTCTGCTGCGGTCATGGATGTGCTCAACCGTTCTGTCGGCTTGTTTGCTGGACCCGACCAGAGCACCCTAGCGCGCCCACCCGGTGCCGGCGGAGGTCAGGCGAGGATGGCAGCAAGGCTGCGCCAACGGCGGTGTCGGTGGGCGAACATCAACCGGATGAACAGGCGAGTAGCCAATCCTTTGACGCCGGCATCGGTTTCGATCTCATCGGTGTAGCGGCAGCGATGCTCATCGACGGGGGTGAAGGTGAGGCGATGGTTCCAGGTATGCACCGGACCGCCGTGCTCGTTGGTGTAGATCATCAGATCGTCGCGCTCTTTGATCTCGAGGTGGTGGGTCCACGCCGGGATCACACCGAACCACCACAGCCGCGCCGACGCGCGGGTTCCCACCTCGAGGAGGTCAGGGGCGGCCAGTGCCGGCAATTTCAGGACCGGCGCGAGAACGAATTGCATCAATTCGGGTTTGCGTGCCAACGCAGCGGCGTGCTCCGCTGAAAGCGGTAGCTCGGTATGCAAGACAACTGTGCTCATTTTGTGTCAGCCTAGCCAGGTGAGCGATATGGAGACGTCGGCCGCTGCCACCGGTGCGGCGATGGAGCAGGCCGTCGCGGTGTTCATGCTGCATCCGGAAACCTTCGCCGACAGCATCGCCGCCGGCTATCAGAATCCACTCGCCGGTTATGTCGCCGGACGCGGTGGCGTGCTGGGCGAGGCCGCCGGCGCCACCGTCGGTGCGGTGTTCGCAGTGTTCGAACCGACTGCACTGAGCGCGATGTGGGACGAGGGTGTCGCGGTGCGCGGCGCTGCCGGTGCGGCCCAACAGTATTGGGCCCAGACGGCCGAGTTCGGGCGCAAGTATTTCGCCGGCGCCCAGGGGCTGGATCGGATCGCCGAACTGGGGGAGAAGGTCATCGCCGCGACCCCTATCGCGGGGCTGCCGCTGTTCGCCGGCTGGCGGGCGATGCCGCTGGCCGACGATGCCACAGGCCGGGCGCTGCAGGTGATGTTCATCCTGCGGGAGCTGCGGGCCGGCGTGCATTTCAATGCGCTCGTCATCTCCGGCATCTCCCCGATCGAGGCGCACATGCTCAACAAGGGGCCGCAGTACGCCGCGATGTTCGGCTGGCCCGAGCCGTTCGCCGACGGTGCCGGCAAGAAGGACCGCTACGACCAGATCGAACAGGCGACCAACCGGCGCATGGCGGAGCTGTTCGCGGCCGCCCTGACCGCGGGAGAAGCCGAGGAGCTGGCCCGGTTGAGCACCGACGCGCTGGCGTCGATGCAGTCCGCCGTTCCGGGCTGACCTAACCGCATTAATCCGGCGGTTCGTCGGCCAGGGCGGCGCTGAGCCGGCGGGTCGCCGCTTGCAGCTGCGTCCCCAGTCGGGTGACCGCCGCGCCGCTCAGTGGGTCGGCGCTGGGAACCAGACTCAACATCAGGGCGACCCGGGATCCCGGCCCCAGGATGGGGGAGTCGATGTGGCTGACCTTGTAGGTGCGCTCGGGCGCCAGGCTGATCGGGAACCACTCCTCGGTGCGGATCAGTTCCTCGGTCAATTGCTGCGTCAGCTGGCTCAGGCGGGTGGAGCGCACCTCGGCGCTGCGCACGATCAGCGCCAGTTCCTGCAGGCGTAGGTCGGGCAGAATGTGCAGCCCGACCGCGTAGCCGCGTTGTTCGGCGGCGGCCAGCGCCTGGCGGTAGTGGCCTCGCGCGTCCTCGGGAAGGGCGGCCAGCCACTGCTCCCGGGTATCCGGCCCGGACCAGGCGACGATCGACGCCCCGTAGGGCGGGCGGTGCGGGAACTGAGTGCCGATGGGCATCGGGTGACCGCCGCCCTGGGGGCTGCGGACCTGATCGACGACGGTGGAGTGGTCACCGCTGACCGAGAAGGCGACGCAATGCGCGCCGGTGGCCGCCGACAGCTCGGCCATCGCCGAGCGGGCCAGCACCAGGGCCGGATAGCGGCCCGCTGCTTCTCGGCCGAGCCGGACCAGAGCGGGGCCGAGGTGGTAGGTCTTGCGAACCGGGTCTCGCAGCAGCCAGCCGGCCCGCAGCAGTTCGGCCAGCATCGAGTGGCAGCTGGCCTTGTGCACGCCCAACTGGCGCGATATCTCGGCCAGCGTCATGCCCTCATTCCCGAGACCGGTCAGGTGGTCGAACAGGTTCACCACCCGTTCGGTCTGCGGGGAGGGACGCGGCGCCATGGCAGAACCCTAGCGTGGGAGTCGCATAGTGCGACTCCTTGCGGTGGTATGCGCGACCATGTGACGATGGCCACAATGGTCGACCTTCGAGGCAAGACGGCGGTGGTCACCGGCGGAGCCGGTGGGATCGGCCGAGCCCTGGGCAGGCGGTTCGGCCGCGAGGGCATGAAGGTGGTGCTCGCCGATGTGCTCGCCGATCCACTGGACGAGGCGACCCGGGCGCTGCAGGACGAGGGCATTGAGGCCGTCGGGGTGATCGCCGACGTCACCGACTACGACTCGGTCGAAGCACTGGCCAAGGCGGCGCTGGAGCGCTTCGGCGCTGTGCACGTGGTGTGCAACAACGCCGGCACCGGCGCGGTCTCCGAGGGCTACCTGTGGGAGCACGACCTGGCCGATTGGCGGTGGGGAATCGACGTCAACGTGCTCGGCGTGATCCACGGCATCAAGGCTTTCGTGCCGATCCTGCTCGAGGCCGGCGAGGGACACGTGATCAACACCTGCTCGGGCAACGGCGGGTTCGCGCCGATCGCCCGCGGCGCCCTGGGCGGGCCGGCCACCGCCGTCTACCCGATGACCAAGGCGGCGGTGCTGTGCCTGACCGAAAGCCTCTACACCCACCTGGAGATGACCGGGACACGGGTGCGGGCGCATGTCCTGTTCCCGGGTGGCTTTTTGAATACCGGTATCTGGGAGTCGTGGCGGCACCGCCCGCAGCGCTACGCCGCGACCCAGCAGCGCCGCACCCCCGAGACGACCCTGGCCAAGGTGGTGGACCGCTTCGAGGCGGCCGGCGCCCATGTCGAGTTCACCCCGCTCGAGTCAGTCGCCGAGCAGGTGATCGACGGCATTGCGACAGACCGCTTCTGGATGATGGGCCCGCCCACCCCCGCCGATCAGGTCGTGAGCGCCAAGGCCGCGTCGATCCTGGCGCGCAGCGAGCCCGACTACCTGGTCGACGTGCTGAGTCAGCATGCCGACAGCACCTCGGAGAACGGAGGAAAGCGTTGAGTGCCACCGCAGTCCGTTACGGTCCTCGGCCGCCGGAGGAGCGGGTCGACCACGAAATCGACGCCACCAAGGCGCCCATCGCCACCGAGGCGGTGACCATCACCTATCTCACCGATCCGGAGATCGTCGCGGCTGTACTGCCCAAGCCGCTGGCGCCCCCGGCCGAACCGCTGGTGCGAGTGCAGTTGCAGCGGGTCCGAATCGACGGCATGCCGACGTTCACCTCGGCGGTGTTCTCGGTGACTGCCCGGCACGGCGACATGGCCGGCGACTATCCGCTGTTCATGCCGCAGTCCACCGAACAATCGGTCACCGGCGGACGTGAAACGTTCGGCGAGCCCAAAAAGATCGCTCATATCGAGGTGCAACGCGACGGCGATCGCGTCAGCGCCGGTGTGGACCGGCTGGGCCACCAGCTGGTCACCGTCAATGGCCGGGTCACCGGCCCGGCAGAGTTGCCGCCCGACCAGATCAACACCGAGTTCTACTTCAAGTTCCTGCGGGCCCCCGACGGCAACGGCATCACCGACCCGCACCTGGTCTACGGCGAATACCACCGCCACTACGAGGTCCTGGAGGACATCGACGGCACCCTCGAATTGGGGGAGTCGGCGCTGGATCCGGTGGCCGACATCGTGATCCGCGAGATCCGGTCGATCACCTGGTGCCGGCGCCGCACCGTGCAGGTGGGGCGGATCGCCGAGCGGGTGCCGGCCGAATGGCTGCTGCCCTACGTGCACCAGCGCTACGACGATGTGGCCCTGCTGGCCGCCCCGAGGCCCGAGTCGGTGCGGGCATAGGCGCATGGACCGCTACACGGTCATCTCTGCCGACTGCCACGCCGGTGCCGACCTGCTCGACTACCGCCAATACCTGGATCCGGGCTATCGGGACGAATTCGACGGCTGGGCGAAGACTTACGTCAACCCGTTCGGCGACCTCACCGAGCCCGACGCCGAACGCAGCTGGAACAGCGAGCGACGCGACGCTGAGCTGGACGCGGAAGGTGTTGCCGGCGAGGTCGTCTACCCCAATACCGTGCCGCCGTTCTTTCCCAGCGGGAGCCTGGCCGCCCCGCCGCCGGAGACCGCCCGAGAGGTCGAGCTGCGCTGGGCCGGACTGCGGGCGCACAATCGCTGGCTGGCTGACTTCTGCTCCCTGTCGCCGCTGCGCCGTGCCGGGGTGGGCCAGATCCTGCTCGAAGACCTCGACGAAGCGATCGCCGAGATTGCGCAGATCGCCGAACTGGGGCTGCGCGGCGGGGTGCTGCTGCCCGGAGTGGCCCCCGGCGCCGCCATCCCGCAGCTCTACGCCGAGCATTGGGCGCCGCTGTGGGCGGCCTGCGACGAGGCGGGCGTGGTGGTCAACCACCACGGCGGCTCCGCCGGACCGACCCCGACCGATGGCTGGGGCAGCTCGTTCGCGGTGTGGGTGTACGAGACCCACTGGTATGCGCACCGGGCGCTGTGGCACCTGATCTTCTCCGGCGTCTTGGATCGCCACCCGGACCTCACCGTGGTCTTCACCGAACAGGGCGCCGGATGGATACCGGCGACGCTCGACTCGCTCGACGTCGCGGCCGCCCGCTACGCGCGACCGGGCTCGGCGATCGCCCGCTTCGCGGGGCCCACCGCCGGCTCGCTGAGCCACAAGCCCAGCGAGTACTGGTCTCGGCAGTGCTACGTCGGCGCCAGCTTCATGCGTCCCGTCGAGTGCACCGAACGGCACGCCATCGGCGTCGAGAAGATCATGTGGGGAAGCGACTACCCGCACTACGAAGGAACCGCGCCCTATACCCGGGAAGCGTTGCGTCACACCTTCGCCCATGTCCCGCCAGCCGAAGTGGCGGCCATGGTGGGCGGGAACGCGGCGGCCGTCTACGGCTTCGACCTGGCGGCGCTGGCGCCGTTGACCGACCGCATCGGACCGAGCGTGGCCGAGGTTTCCGAGCCGCTGGCCGCGGTGCCCGCCGATGCCAGCAGCACCGTCTTCGAGCCCGATCCCATCCGCACCTGGTAGCGAAAGGTTAATTGTGGACCCGTATCTCATCATCTCCGCTGACACCCATGCCGAACTCCCGACCGAGCGTTATCGCGAATACGTCGATCCCGAATACCGCGACGACTTCGAGACGTATCTCGCGGAGAAGACCGCCGCGGCCCAGGCCGGCGGATTCATCGACGAGGAATTCGCCGAAGAGTGGTTCACCGAGCACGGTGAGGGGATCGCCGGGGGCTGGGACGTCGCCCTGCGGGACCGGGAACTCGACGGCGACGGGGTGGTCGGCGAGGTCATCTTCCCCGACGCCGATGCGGTGACCGGGGTCGCCGGGGCCCCGTTCGGGGCGGGCCTGGGCCAGTCGGGCGACCTGGACCCGGGGCGCGCCATGGCCGGTGCACGGGCCCACAACCGCTGGCTGGCCGAACTGTGCAGCCACAGCCCCGAGCGCCGGGCCGGGGTCGCGGTGGTGCCGGTCCTGGCCGACGTGGACGCGGCGGTGGCCGAGATCACCCGCGCCGCGGAATCCGGTCTGCGGGGCGGGATCCTGATCCCGGCACGCTGGGTCGGCTACCCGCCCTATCACGACCGCCGCTACGACAAGGTCTGGGCGGCCTGCCAAGACCTGCAGATGCCGGTGCACACCCACTCCGGGCCCGCCCCGCAAGAAGAGTACGGCGGGCACCTGGGCATCTACGTCACAGAGGTGCGCTGGTGGGGCGCGCGGCCGTTGTGGTTCGCGCTGTGGTCGGGGGTGTTCGAACGTTTCCCCGGGCTGCGCTGGGGAGTCACCGAATGCGGTGCCTTCTGGGCCAACGATCTGCTCTGGCTGATGGACACCCGGTTTCTGCGGGAGCACTCGGCCAAGAAGATGAGCCGGCACATGGAAGGCGATCTGACGATGCCGCCGTCGGCCTACTTCGACCGGAACTGTTTCATCGGGGCCACCACCACCGAGCGCCGGGAGCTGGCCCGGCGCTACGAGATCGGTGTCGCTAACCTGTTGTGGGGCAACGACTTCCCGCATCCGGAGGGGACGTGGCCGCATACCCGCGAGTGGCTGCGACGCTCATTTTGGGATATCCCGATCGAGGAGACCCGGCAGATGCTCGGCCTGGCGGCGGCCGAGCTGTACCACTTCGATCTGGATGCCCTGGCCCCGCTGGCCGAGCGCATCGGCCCCACCCCGGCGGACCTCGGGCAAGACGATGCGGTGAGCATGCCCAAGTGGGACGCGGCCCGACGGACCGGCCGGCACTGGCTGACCGACGCCGAACCGATCCCCGATCTGGTGCAGAACTGAGGAATCAACGATGGATCGCTACGTCGTCATCTCCACCGACACCCACGCCGGGGCCGATCTCTACGGCTACAAACCGTATCTGCCGGCATCGCTGCACGACGAGTTCGACGCCTGGGCCAAGACCTACAGCAGTCCGTTCGACGATCTCATCGTCGCCACCGCCAACCGGAACTGGGACCACGAGCTGCGGATCGCGGAGATGGACGCCGACGGAGTCGCCGCGGAGGTCCTGCTGCCCAACACCGTTCCCCCGTTCTTCCCGACCACGCCCAACATCACCATCAGCCTGCCGCGCACGCGTGACGAGTTCGAGAAGCGCTGGGCCGGTGTGCAGGCCCACAACCGGTGGCAAGTCGACTTCTGCGCGTTGGCCCCGGCCCGGCGCCGCGGCCTGATCCAGGTCTTTCCCAACGACATTGACCTGGCGCTCAACGAGATTCGGTGGGGCGCCGAGCAGGCGTGCTTCGGCGGCGTGCTGATCCCGGCCGTATCGCCGGGTGACCCGCAGGTGGCCCCGCTGTTTCACACCCGCTACGAACCGATCTGGAAACTGTGTGCGGAGCTGGATCTGACCGTGGTGCAGCACGCCGGCGCCGGCAGCCCCGAGATGCCGATGGACCAGCCGGCCTCCAACGCGGTGCTGATCACCGAGATGGCGCTGTGGGCGCAGCGCACGCTGAGCCATCTCATCCTCGCCGGCGTCTTCGAGCGCTACCCCGCCCTGCGATTCGTACCGACCGAGCAGGGCACCCTGTGGGTGCAGCAGCAACTGATGGTGCTCGACGCCATGGTGCCCACGATGAAGTCCGAGGCGAACAATCGCACCTACGGGATGTTCGGCGGGTCGTCCGTCGACGCAATGACGCTGCTGCCCAGCGAATACGCCCGGCGGAATGTCTACCTGGCCAGCGAGCTGACACCCTACGACGCGGCAATGATCGATTACCTGGGTGCCGACCACATCATGTGGGGCAGTGACTATCCCCACGAGGAGGGCTTCGCGCCGCACTCCAAGCTGGCCATCCGCTGGGCATTGCACGACCGGACCGAGGACGAGTGCCGAAAGATCCTGGGCACCACTGCCGCCCGGCTGTACCGTTTCGACCTCGACGCGCTGGCACCCGTCGCCGCCAAGATCGGGCCGACGGTCGCCGAAGTCGCGACACCGCTGGGCGACACCGGCTACCTTTCCCCCGGCGGATTCGGCTACCGGCCGTTCGAAGGCGGACTGGCACTCAAGCGATTGGCGCCGGCCCGCGGGTAGCGTTTCCGCTCAGATCATCGCCCGCAACGGGCCCTCCGGCTCGATGCCCAGCGAACTCAACGCCGAGGCGTGGAACGTGGTCCCGGGCACATGGATCGCATGGTTGAGCCCGGCGTGCGCATCGCGCCAATACCGTTGCAGCGGTTTATCCATCCGTAGCGCGTTACCACCGGAGCGCGCGAAAATTTGGTCGACGGCCTGCACCGCACGCCACACCGCACGAACCTGGGTGCGGCGTCCCGCGGCGCGGTCGGCGAAGCTCACCTCCCTGCCGGCGGCGACCATGTCGTAGATCCGGTCGGCGTTGGCCAGCAGCTCCTGGCGGGCGGCGTTGATGTCGGCGGCCGCCTCGCCGACCGCGTACATGACATACGGGTCGTCTTTGATCGCGGTTCCGGTGGCACTCACGCGTTCCCGCTGATACTCCAGGTGCGCGGCCAGGGCGCCTTCGGCGATGCCGATGACCGCCGAGGAGATGCCGAGCGGGAACATCGTCGACCACGGCATCAGATACAGCGGGTCGGTCATGCCGGCCTCGCGCTGGGCACTGCCGTCCATCACCTTCATCCCGTCCATCGTGCGGTAGCCGGGCACAAACGCGTCTTTGACGATGACATCCTTGGATCCGGTTCCGCGCAGCCCCACCACATCCCAGGAGTCGTCGACGATCTCGTAGTCGGTGCGGGGCAGGATCATGTGCAGGATGGCCGGCGGCATGACCGGGATGCCGTCGGCACCGCCGACCATGGCCCCGAGAATGATCCAGTCGCAGTGGTCGGTGCCGGAACTGAACCCCCAGCGGCCGTTGAACACGTAACCGCCCTCGACCGGTGTGGCCACGCCTTGCGGCGCATACGGCGAGGCCATCCAGGTGTCGACGTCCTCGGCCCATACCTCCTCGCCGACCCGCGGATCGGCGTAGGCCAGCTGGTAGGGATGCACGCCGACCACACCGGTGACCCAGCCCGCGGAGGGGTCCAGCGCCGCGGTGGCCATCACGGTCTCGGCCCACTCGCGTGGATGCGCCTGATATCCGCCGTGCTTGGCCGACTGCAGCAGGCGGATCGAGCCCGCGTCCTTCATCGCCTTGACCGTCTGATCGGTCAACCGGCCGATCTTCTCCGCCTCGCCGGCCTGCTCGCGCAACTGGTCGGCGATGCCCATCAGCCGGTCGATTACTCGCTCACCCATGTTGTCGTCCTTACGTTGTGGACTTCAAAAACGATGGTCTGCTGCAGGTGATGATGGCACCGTCGGCGGCCGGTGTCTGGGGAAAAGGGCAGCGGAATCGCTATAAACCCGGCGGTGTGATGGGGTACATTTCACTCCGACCCAGGCGGAACCCGAGTTCCGCCCATGCTCGCCGCCACGCGACGGTGCGGGGTAGACACAGGAGGCGGCGGGTGTACGGACTGCTCAAGAAACTGTGGATCCCGCTGCTTCTGGTCGTCGTGACCGCACTCGGCGCATACGTCGTCGTGCGGGTGCGGGATAGTTTCGGCGCCAACGCTTACGCGTCAAGCGGTGATGCGAACGCCGACGAGACCAAGCCGTTCAACCCCAAGCACATCACCTACGAGGTGACGGCACCCTCGGGTGGCACGGTCAGCCTCAACTTCCTCGACGAGGATGGGCAGCCGCATCTGGTCGAGGACGCTCCGCTGCCGTGGTCGCACACCATCGTCACGACGCTGCCCTCGATGTCGGCGAACATCGTGGCGCAGGGTGATGCCGGCATGGGCCACCTGCGTTGCCGGGTGATCGTCGATGGTGAAGTCCGCGACGACCGCAGCATCGACCAGTACGAGCCGTTCATCTACTGCCTGGTGAAGTCGGTATGAGCACCGACAATTCACGGCAACCGCGTTCCCGTATCGCCCACCTGCTGCGGGTCTTGTCGGTTCCCATCATCTTGTTTTGGCTGCTGGTAGCGATCGGGACGACGCTGTTCGTGCCGGGGCTCGGCGAGGTGGCCGCCAAGCGTTCGGTGCCGATGTCGCCGCTGGACGCGCCGGCCTACAAGGACATGATGAACATCGGGCACAAGTTCGAGGAGTTCGATACCGACTCCTCGGCGATGGTTGTCATCGAGGGCGATGACAAGCTCGGTGATAGTGCGCACGAGTACTACGACCAGATCGTCGCCAAGCTCAAAGCCGACGAACATGTGCAATTCGCTCAAGATTTCTGGAGTGACCCGCTGACCGCTGCCGGCTCCCAGAGCCCGGACGGCAAGGCCGCCTATGTACAGCTATTCCTCGATGGTTCCCAGGGCACCGGCCGCAGCCATAAGTCGGTGGCCGCGGTGCGTGACATCGTCAACAGTGTGCCGGCGCCGCCGGGTGTAAAGGCTCACGTGGCCGGCAACACCGCCCTCAACACCGACACGCTGATCGCCGCCCACAACAGCATGGAACTGATGACGGCGGTCACCATCGGCGTCATCTTCCTGATGCTGCTGGTCATCTACCGGTCGCTGCGGAGCGCGATCGTCGGTCTGATCCTGGTTCGCTTCGAGCTTTATGCCGCAGAAGGCATCGTGGCCACCGCCGGCCATCTGAACATCATCGGGCTGACCCCGTACGCGGTGAGCATGGTGACGATGCTGACGATCGCCGCGGGAACCGACTATTTCATCTTCTTGCTGGGCCGCTACCAGGAAGCCCGTTCTCGCGGCCAGAACCGTGAAGACGCGTTCTACAGTGCCTATCACGGTGTGGTTCACGTAATCGTGGGTTCAGGGCTGACGATCGTGGGCGCCTGCCTGTGTCTGACCGCGACGAAGCTGCCCTATTTCCACTCGATGGGGCTGCCGTGTGCCATTGCCTTGACCGCAACGATGGTGGCCGGTTTGACGTTGGCTCCGGCGGTACTCGTGGTCGGATCCAGGTTCGGCATCTTCGATCCCACCCGACGGGCCTCGGAACGAGGGTGGCGGACCATCGGCACCTTTGTGACGAGGTGGCCGAAACCGATCATCGTGGTGACGTCTTTTATCGCGGTGATCGGTTTCGTCAGCCTGGCGACGTACGTGCCGAACTACAACGACCAGAAGTTCACCCCCGAGGAGATCCCGGCCAACGTGGCGCAGACCGCGGCCGAACGGCATTTCTCCAAGGCGCGCATGAATCCCGAACTGCTCATGGTCGAGGCCGACCACGACCTACGCAACCCCGCCGACATGCTTGTCATCGACCGGATCGCCAAGAGCGTCTTCCACGAGCGCGGCATCGGGCGGGTGCAGACCATCACCCGGCCGCTGGGCGCACCGATCGAGCACAGCTCCATTCCGTTCGTCATCGCCATGGGCAACTCCAGTACCTTGCAGACGGCGAAATTCATGAACGACAGCATGGCCTCGATGCTCGAGCAGGCCGACGAGATGGGCCGCACCATCGCCGTCATGGAACACATGTACGGCGTGATGACCCAGATGACCGACGCCACCCATGACATGACCGCCGACATGCACGTGCTGCTCAGCGACATCGAAACGGTGCGCCAGCACGTCGCTGATTTCGACGACTTCTTCCGGCCGTTCCGGAGTTACTTCTCCTGGGAGCCACACTGTTTCGACATCCCGGCGTGCGCAGCGCTGCGTTCGGTCTTCGACATGCTCGACGACGTCGACATCATGACCGACGACATGGGCGTCACCGTCAAAGACGTCGACAAACTCGACACCCTGATGCCGCAGATGCTGGCGGATCTGCCCAAGACGATCGAGTCGATGAAGAACATGCGCGGGTTCATGCTGGCCACCCACAGCGCGATGTCGGGGATCCAGCGCCACATGCAGGAGGGCGCCGAAGGATCGACGCTGATGGGCAAGTTCTTCGACGAGGCCAAGAACGACGACTCCTTTTATCTCCCACCGGAAGTCTTCGACAACCCAGACTTCAAACGCGGCCTGAAGATGTTCGTCTCCTCCGACGGCACGGCGGTGCGGTTCATCATCACCCACCAGGGCGACCCCGCCTCGGTCGAGGGCATCAAGCACGTGCAGGGCATCAAGGAAGCCGTCGCCGACGCGATCAAGGGCACACCGCTGGAATCGGCGAAAGTATCGCTGGCGGGTACCGCCTCGATGTACAGCGACATGCAAGAAGGCGTGAAGATCGACTTGACGATCGCCGGGATCGCCACGTTGATCCTGATTTTCTCGATCATGCTGCTGATCACCCGCAGCCTGGTGGCCGCCCTGGTCATCGTCGGCACCGTGCTGGCATCACTGGGCACCGCATGTGGGCTGTCGGTGCTGCTGTGGCAGGACATCCTCGGCCTCGGACTGCAGTGGATCGTGTTGCCGCTGACCGTCATCATCCTGCTGGCCGTGGGCTCGGACTACAACCTGCTGTTGGTATCGCGGCTCAAAGAGGAAATCCCGGCCGGACTCAACACCGGGATAATCCGGGGCATGGGAGCCTCCGGTCGGGTGGTCACCGCAGCCGGGGTGGTGTTCGCCGCGACCATGGCCTCGATGCTGGTCAGCGACCTGCGTGTGATCGGGCAGCTGGGCACCGCGATCGCGCTGGGCCTACTGGTCGACACCTTCATCGTGCGTGCCTTCATGACCCCCGCGATCGCCGCCGCGTTGGGGCACTGGTTCTGGTGGCCGCTGAACACCTTCCGCGCCAAGCACGACCCACAGCCCGAACCCGCCCGTACCGACCCCATTCCCCAACCGATCAACGCGTGAAAGCTGTCAGCCAAATGGAATCGAGACTGCGCCAGCGCACCGACGGGCGGCTAGACCGGTCCCGTGATCCGGCGATCCTGGACGCCGCGTTGGCCGTCGTATCTGAGCATGGCTACGACGCGGCCAACATGAACGACATCGCTGCGCGAGCCGGTGTCGGCAAGGCCGCCATCTATCGCCGTTGGTCATCCAAGGCCGCGCTGGTCACCGATGCACTCATCTATTGGCGGCCCGATCTGCTCACCAGGGACATCCCCGATACCGGCAGCCTGGCCGGCGATCTCGGCGCCCTCATCGAACACGTTGGGCGCAACGATCAAGACCCGGTCCCCAGCGACTTGGTCTTGCGCGTCGCCTTGGAAGCCGTTCACGAGCCCGAATTGGCTGCCGCGGTCGACGATCTGGTGCTCGTCAAAGGCAAGGGCATGGTCGCCACAATCCTGGGGCGGGCCGCGGCTCGCGGTGAGATCGACGGCGACCGGGATTGGTCGATGGTCGCCGACGTCGTGCTGGCCATGGGGCTGCTACAAGTCGTCCGGGGCCAGGTCCTGGATGCCGCGTTCGTCCGACAGGTCATCGACACCTTGGTGTTGCCGGCGGTTGGTGCACCGTCGTTCGGGTCATGACAGTGTCCCGTTCAGGCCGGCCACGATGTGGTCGCTGACGAAGCGACGCACAGCTCGGGGGCTGTCCAGATTCACCCGCATCGGCGGGAGCAGTTCGAAGCTGAAGAGCACCCGCACGATCCA
The DNA here is from genome assembly GCF_001673565.1 of Mycolicibacter sinensis. Classification (GTDB taxonomy): domain Bacteria; phylum Actinomycetota; class Actinomycetes; order Mycobacteriales; family Mycobacteriaceae; genus Mycobacterium; species Mycobacterium sinense_C. The sequence goes on along the minus strand of NZ_LZMF01000074.1, from coordinate 51,501 downwards.
TTCGCTGGCGCGGCCGGCATCGAGTTCGCTGCTGACCTCGCCGCTGCGTTGTGCGGCGCGTACCAGTGGGGCCCACAGTGCAACCGAGCGCCGCATCAGCTCCTCGCCGCCGTGTTCCAGCAGCAGCACCAGCACGCTCTGATTGATCGCGCGCGGCTCGGCGGCTGATCTGCGGCGATGCGCCGAGATCAGCACCGCGGCGGCTGCGACCTGCTCGGCCAGGGTGTCCAGCTCGTTCACCTCGGCGGCCATGGTCTCGATGAACGCCGCGGACAGGTGATCGAGTGCCGCGGCGATGGCGGCATCGCGGGTCCCGAAGACGTTGTGCACGGTGCCCCGGGACACGCCGGCCGCTTCGGCGACGGCGGTGAGGCTGAAACGCCGGGGACCGACCTGGCGCAAGGTATCGGTCGCCGCGGCCAGCATCGGCGCCGGCGGCGTTCTGGAGGCTGTCTCGCCAAGCACTTGCACACATTATCGAGATGTGTACAAATTGATCAACGTCGTTCGTCGGCGCGCCCGACACCACTATCGAAGGAGACGGCCGTGTATGACCTCACGATCACCGGTGGCACCGTCGTCGACGGGACGGGCGCCGACCGCTACCTGGCCGACGTGGGGATCTCCGGGGGGCGCATCGTGGCGGTCCATCGCCGTACCGGAACCGATGACCCCGGCCTGACCGGTGCCGCAGCGGAGACGATCGACGCCACCGGCCGGGTGGTCGCGCCGGGATTCGTCGACATCCACACCCACTACGACGGGCAGGTCAGCTGGGACGCCCTGCTGGAGCCGTCCAGCGGACATGGCGTGACAACGGTGGTCACCGGCAACTGCGGCGTCGGCTTCGCCCCGGTGAAGCCGGGCCGCGAGGAGTGGCTGATCAAACTGATGGAGGGCGTCGAAGACATCCCGGGTACCGCGCTGACCGAAGGCATCACCTGGGGCTGGGAGAGCTACCCCGAATACCTCGACGTCCTTGACCGGCAGAACCTCGCCGTCGACGTCGGCAGCCAGGTCGCGCACGGGGCGATCCGCGCCTACGCCATGGGAGAGCGCGGTGCCCGCAACGAGCCGGCCACCCCGGAGGACATCGCCGCGATGAGCCGACTGGTACAGGAGGCCATCGAGGCTGGCGCACTGGGCTTTTCGACGTCCCGCACGCTGGCGCACCGGGCGATGGACGGCGAACCGGTGCCCGGAACCTTTGCCGCCGAAGATGAACTGTTCGGGTTGGGCCGGGCCATGGCGGCCGGCGGGCAGGCGGTGTTCGAGTTGGCCCCGCAAGGTGCGGCCGGTGAGGATATCGTCGCGCCGAAGAAAGAGCTCGAATGGATGCAGCGCCTCGCCGGCGAGATCGACCGGCCGGTGTCGTTCGCGCTGATCCAGGTCGACGCCGACCCGAATCTGTGGCGAGAGCAGCTCGACGTCTCCGCGGCCGCCCACCAGGCCGGCAGTGCGTTGTATCCGCAGATCGCCGCGCGGCCGTTCGGGATGCTGCTCGGTTTCCCCGGGCACCACGCGTTCACCCATCGGCCGACCTACCGGCGGCTGAAAGCCGAGTGCAGTCGCGAGGAACTCGCGCAGCGGCTCGCCGAACCGGCGGTCAAGGCTGCGATCCTGTCCGAAGAGGATCTGCCGCCCGACGCCTCCGTGCAGTTCGACGCGATGTTCGCGTTGGTGCAGCACTCGCTGCATCGCATCTATGACCTGGGTGATCCGCCGGACTACGAGCCGACCCCGGACCGCTCGGTGGCGGCGATCGCGGCCACGCGCGGCGAGAATCCGTTGTCCACGCTGTATGACCTGATGTTGCAGGCTGATGCCGGGGCCATGCTGATGCTGCCGTTCTTCAACTACGCCGACGGCAACCACGATGCGATCCGCGAGATGCTCACCCATCCCGCAGGCGTGCTGGGGCTCTCCGACGGCGGCGCGCACTGCGGAATGATCTGCGACGCCTCCTATCCCACCTACCTGCTCACCCACTGGGCCCGGGATCGGCATCGCGGGGACAAGCTGCCGCTGGAGTACGTGGTGCGCAAGCAGTGCCGGGACACCGCGCAGTTGTTCGGCCTGACTGATCGCGGGGTCATCGAGGTCGGCAAGAAGGCCGACATCAATGTGATCGACATGGCGGCGCTGACCCTGCACCCGGCCCGGATGGCCTATGACCTGCCGGCCGGTGGGCGCCGGCTGCTGCAGGGCGCGAGCGGGTATGTTGCCACGATCGTCAGCGGTACCGTCACCCGGCGCCACGGCGCCGACACCGGCGCGCGGCCGGGCCGTCTGGTGCGCGGCGCGCGCTAACTGGAAAGGAAGCAGCAGTTGTCTCGGATGTACCCGTGTGAGCAGGTCGGCCTCGAATTTCTCGAGGGGGCGCCGCAGCGGTTCAGCAACAGCGTCGAGCTGGCGGTGACGCCCGACGAGATCTGGGAGGTGCTCGCCGACGCCAAAGCCTGGCCGCACTGGGCCTCGGTGATCACCAACGTGACCTGGACCAGTCCCGAACCGCACGGCGTCGGCACCACCCGCGTCGTCGACATGCGCGGCGGCATCGTCGGCGACGAGGAGTTCCTGGCCTGGGAACCGGGCCGCCACATGGCCTTTCGCTTCAACGCGAGCTCGACCTCGGCGCTGGCGGTCTTCGTCGAGGACTATCGCATCGAGGCCACCGCCCAAGGCTGCCGGCTCACCTGGACCCTGGCCAACCGGCTGACCGGACCGGCGAAACTGTTCTCCCCGGTGAGCGGGCCGCTGATGAATCTGGCGTTTCGCCGCTTCCTGGCCAATTTGCGCCGCTACACCGACAAGCGGTTTGCCACGGCGGGACGCGGATAGGGGTAGCCGCCCTCAGCGGGCCTCGATGGTGACCGGCATGTGCCGGACCCCGGCATGCTTGTTGCTGCGGACGTACTCGATCGGCCCCGTCAAGGTGACGGCGCCGACCCGGTCCAACAGCACGTCGAAGATGACCCGCATCTCGAGACGGGCCAGGGTCGAGCCGAGGCAGAAGTGTACGCCGCGTCCGAAGGTCAAGTGCGGGTTGGGGTTCCGGGCGATATCCAAGGTGTAGGGATCGGCGAACACCGATTCGTCGCGATTCGCCGAGGCCCACCACAGGCTGACCTTGTCGCCGGCGCGGATCTGCCGGCCGTGCAGTTCGACATCGCGGGTGGCGGTCCGCCGGTTATACGGCGTCGACGATGCCCAGCGCAGCAGCTCCTCGACGGCCATCGGCAGCAGCTCCCGATCCGCGCGCAACCGTTCCCACGCCTCGGGGTGTTCGCTGAGCGCCGCCATCCCGATCGCGATCGAATTGCGCGTGGTCTCACTGCCCGCGGCCATGATCAGGCTCAGGAACATCCGCTGCTCGTTGGCGGTGAGCGGCGCGCCGTCGATCTCCGCGTGTGTCACCACCGAGAGCAGGTCATCGGCGGGCTGAACCCGCTTGCGCTCCAGCAGATCCGTGCCGTAGGCCACCATCCGGGCCTGGGCCTGCACCAGCCGGTCGTTGACTTCGCCGATCTCGCGATCTTCATAATCCAGCGTGACGTTGGCCCAGTTCATCAGCTCGTGCCGATCTTCCTGCGGGACACCCACCAGCTCCGCGACCGCCTGCAGCGGCAGCTCGGCGGCGACGTCGACCAGGAAATCGCAGTCCCGTTTGGCCAGCGCGGCATCCACGATGCCGACCGCGCGCCGGCGAAGATCCTGCTCGATACCGCGCAGTGCTCGCGGAGTCATGCTGGGCATCAGCAGCTTTCGGAATTTCGCGTGCCGCGGATCGTCCATCATGTTCAGCAGGGCGCCGACGGCGAAACCCAGCGGCATATCCTCCAGCGTGGTGCCGCCGCCGTCGCGCTCGCCGCCGGTCTCCGAGGAGAACGTCTCGTGGTCGGTGGCCGCGGCCACGATGTCGGCGTAGCGGCTGAGCACCCAGAATCCTTCACCGCCGGGCGTATGAGCGGTGGCCGGATGGAACCAGACCGGCGATTCCCGGCGTAGCACGTCGAACACGTGGTGCGGGAAGCCGGACGTGAACCGGTCCAGGTCGGTGAGGTCGATGTCGTCGTGCATCAGTCACCGACCCTACACAGCGAAAACCGTGTCCCCTCTATAGTTCGGCCTGTGAACGCGTCGCACTGGACCCTGGAGCACGGCTCGTCCCAGGACGGCCGGACAGCCGTTGTGACCGGGGCGAACACCGGCGTCGGCCTCGAAGTCGCTCGGGGACTGGCGCGCCTGGGAGCCACCGTGGTGCTGGCCTGTCGCAACAGCGACGCCGCGGCGGCGGCCCGCGAGGACATTCTCGCGACGGTTCCGGGCGCGCGCATCGACGTGGTTCACCTGGACCTCAGCGACCTGGCGTCGGTGCGCGCCTGCGCGGAGCAGTTACGAGCCGGCTACCCCGTCATCGACACCCTGGTCAACAACGCCGGCGTCATGCACCAGACCCGGCAGCTGACCGTCGACGGCTTCGAGGGCGACTTCGGCACGAATTTCCTTGGGCCGTTTGCGTTCACGGGCCTGCTGCTGGACCGGGTACTGGCCTCGTCGGCGGGGCGGATCATCGCGGTGAACAGCAAAACCAGCCGGGGCGGCCGGATCTCGTTCGACGATCTGCACTTGGAGGCGTCGTTCACCCCGGCGGTGGCCTACACCCAGTCCAAACTCGCTCAGCTGATGGCCGTGTTCGAACTGCAGCGCAGGCTCGAAGCGGTGGGCAGTCGGGCGATCTCGTTGGCCGCACACCCCGGCGGCACCCGCACGGGGATCCTGCGCGAGCAATCCCGTTCGGTGCGTTGGGTATTCAACCGTCGCTTCCGCCATCTGACGGGCTGGTTCACCCAGGACCCCACCGACGGCGCACTGCCGATGCTGCGGGCGGCCACCGACCCGACCGCCGCGGGCGGGCAGTTCTACGGGCCCGGCGGGCGTTTCGAGCAGATCGGCCCGCCGGTGCTGGTCCGCGCCGCCGGCCGCGCCCACGACGTCGACGCCCAGCAGCGGCTCTGGAAGATCGCCGAAGACCTCACCGGCGTCACCTACGCGCTGACCCGCGGCTAAGCCGGTCCGTTCGCCAGCTCGCGCGGGCGCGGCGTGGAGTCGTCGATCCTGGCCGGGTTGGCCGCCCGGAAGAAGCCGTCCGGCGGCGGGGCGTGTTTGTAGGCCCCCGCTTTCTCGTCTTTTCACGCGAGTCGGCTTGACCTGCGTCAGCACGCCCCACACCTTTACAGACTGTGGATAAAATGTCTCACTGTTGACCCGGCCGCGCGCCGGATGCTAAGCAGATGCCCAGCATCTTTGCTCTCGTGGAAGGGTCCGAACATGGCACTGCAGTCGGTAATCGATGATCTGGCGAAGCGGCCCGGCACCGGCGAGGTGATTCCGGTGATCGACCCGGCCACCGAGGAGCAGATCACCGAGTTCCGCGATGCCGGACCCGAAGCCGTCGATGAGGCGGTGGCCGCCGCCAAGGCCGCCTACGAATCGGGCGTGTGGACCGATATCCCGGCCCGCCAGCGCGCCAAAGCGCTGTGGCGCCTCGGCGACCTCATCGACGAACACGCCAAGGAATTCGCCGAGCTGGAATCCCTGGACGCCGGCATGCCGCCGGCCCAGTCCGAGATGATCGTGTCCACCTGCGCGGAGTTCTTCCGCTACTACGCCGGCTGGTGCACCAAGATCAACGGCAACAGCTACCAGGTGCAGATGGAGGGTGGCGTCAACAGTACCCACGCCAATTTCCACGCCTACACCCAGAAGGAACCGTACGGCGTCGTCGGGTTGATCTACCCGTGGAACGGCCCACTGTTCAACGCCTGCGCCAAGGTCGCCCCGGCCCTGGCCGCCGGGTGCTCCAGTGTCGTCAAGCCGGCGGAGGAGACCCCGCTGTCGGCGGTGCTCTTGGAGCGGCTGATCTCCCAAGCCGGTGTGCCCGAGGGCGTCACCAATTTCGTGATCGGCTACGGCGCCACCGCCGGTGCCGCGATCACCGCGCATCCCGATGTGGAGAAGGTCGCCTTCACCGGCTCGACCGAGGTCGGCAAGCAGATCATGCGTGACTCGGCGGACAACCTGAAGAAGGTCACCCTCGAGCTGGGCGGCAAGTCCCCGGTGCTGATCTACGAGGACGCCGACCTGGACATGGCGATCATGATGGCCTCGATGGGCATCTTCGTGCACTCCGGGCAGGGCTGTGTCTGCGGTTCGCGAGTCTTCGTGCAGCGCAGCGTCTATGAGCGCGTGGTGGCCGGTATCGCGATGATCGGCGACAATCTGGTGCTGGGCGGCCCCAAGGATGAGGGCGCCATGATCAGCCCGCTGGTCAGCCAGAAGCAGCTCGACCGGGTACTGGGCTACATCGACCAAGGCAAACAGGACGGCGTCGAGATCGTCAGCGGCGGTTACCGGTTGGACCGCAAGGGCTACTTCGTCAAACCCACCGTGGTCACCGGCGTCGATCCGGCCACCAGCCGGCTCTACAAGGAGGAGATCTTCGGCCCGGTCGTCACGATTCTGCCGTTCGACGACGACGACGAAGCCGTGGCGATGGCCAATGACACCAGCTACGGGCTGGCCGCCACCGCCTGGACCACCAACCTGGCCCGCGCGCACAACCTGGGCAAGCGGCTCAACGCCGGCATGGTGGGGCTGAACTGCCAGCTGACGTTCGACCACAACGTGCCCTTCGGCGGCTACAAGCAGTCCGGCGTCGGCAAGGAATTCGGCGCCGAAGGCATCGAGGCCTATCTGAAGACCAAGTCGATCTGGGCGGCGATGTAGTCCGGGGCAATCGATGACCGAGTGGTTCTTGTTTCTGCCGCAGAGCAGGCAGAGTATCGACGACATCGTGCTGCGGGCGCGTACCGCCGAGGACAGTGGCTTCGACGGGGTGGCGTTCATCGACCACCTGGAAACCCCGATGGCGCCGGACGCCCCGATCTGGGAGGCGATGACGATCGCCACCTGGGTCGCCGCCCGCACCGAACGGCTGAAGATCGGCCACCTGGTGCTCTGTGATGCGTTTCGGCATCCGGCGGTGCTGGCCAAGCAGGCGGTGACGCTGGCCGAGGCCTCCGGCGGGCGGTTCGAGCTGGGTCTGGGCTCCGGGTCGATGCCCGATGAACTGTCGCGCTTCGGGCTCGGTGCAGCGACCGCCGGCCAGCGGGTCAGTGCCCTGGAACAGACCGTGATCGCGCTGCGGCGCTACTGGGCCGGCGGGGAGGACACCCAGTTGCCGACGCCCGGCGCTCCGATCCCGCTGCTGCTGGCCGGGCGCGGCCCGCGGATGCTGGGATTGGTGGCCCGCTATGCGGATTGGTGGAATCTGCCGGCGACCCATGTTGACGAACTGCCGGATCTGCTGCCCAAGGTCGGCTCGGCGCGTGCCTCGGTGCAGCAGATGGTCGGCTTCATCGGCGACAGCGCTGATGCCGAGACGGTGACCGCCAAGGCGCACCGCCGGTTCAGCCAGCTCGGTCCCGGACTGGTCTGTGGCCGCGCCGACGAACTTGTCGACTACTTCGCCGGCCTGCGCAGCCAGGGCGCACAGCGGTTCTATGTGTGGTTCTCCGATTTCGCGGCGCCGGAGACGATCGCCGAATTCGGAAAGCGGGTAATTTCGGCCCTGGGAGAATGACAGCGACGCCCGGCAGGAAGGGGCACCCGTGACGGAGATGTCGAGCAAGTCCATTTCCCGGCGCACCTTTGTGCGCGGCGCCGCCTGGTCGGTGCCGGCCGTCGGTCTCGCGCTCACTGCGCCACGTGTCCTGGCGGCGCCGCCCGGCTCGCAGGAATGCGGTGATCCGAACGAACTGATCGAGAACTGCGTGGTGCAACTGCCCGAGGAGTTCACCTCGACCAGCTTCAGCACCACCGCCGTGGTCGGCGGCACGAACTACTCGATTCTGTTCAGCACCAATATCCGTCCTGGCCCGCCTGTGCCCGCGGCCGCCACCGGCTACCGGATCAACAGCACCGGTCTGACCGGTACCAAGCGTGACGGCGTGCCCTTCTCGATCACGCCGCACATCGGTGAGGCGGGGCCCCGGGTGCTCGGCGCCCGGTCGGGGTCGTCGTTGGGCTTCGTCGTCGACGTGCCCTGGACGGCGGGACAGTTGGTGCGCAACTTCGCGTACACCTTCGACGTGGTCTATCTCGACGGGCTGACCGAGATTCAGACCTGCTCGTATGTGACTGCGATGACGCTGGCCGAGAACGGAATGATCGTCGGCGGAGTCGGGTCGGTGACGTTCTCCCCGCCGCGGCTGACCTCCTGCAATGGGTGAACTCAGCCGGTCGGGACCGGCTGGTCGTCGTCGCGTGGCCCGAACGCGCCGAAACGGTCGACCACTTCACCAGGCGGTTCGAGTGACCAGTCCCAGCCGGCGATCTGGCGACGCGAACGCCGGCTGAACACGCCCCGCAGCAGTTCGTAGCCGTCGGCGCGCAACTCCAACACCGATGCCCCTGAGCCGCTCCGCCATTGCTGCCCCAACTCGTCGGTGATCACGAGCGTCGCGGTGTCGGCCAAGCGCCTGCCGGGTAGCTGAACCATCACCTCCAGAAACGGCTGCCAGTGCTCGCGGCCGGTGCGCGGCAAACCCAACGCCTCGTGCAGGTCGGCTTCGTGGCAGATCGCGTCCGCGGCCAGGTTCGGACCCTTGTACTGCCGCGGCAGGCTCGACTCGACCGCCGGCGCCGCGCGCTCCCACTCGGCGAGCAACTCCTCGACCGGACGCTCGCGGCGTTCGGCGACGTGCCGCGCGGTCCAGGAGTCGCCCGGCGCGCCGTCGAGCCGGCCGGCCAGGACGTCGGCGGCGCCGCCGACCATATGGGCCAGCACGTCGTGCACCGTCCAGCCGGGCGTCGCCGGAACGGGGGTCCGCAGCTGGTGATCGCCGAGCCCGGCAGCCAAGGCCCCGACCCGGTCGCGAGCGGCGCGGTAGCTCGCGTCAAGCATGGGAGCCTCCTGCAGTCGGGACCGGAGCCAGTGTGCCCACCCGCGGTTCCTGGTGCGCAAGGCGGGGGCCTGGCAGGTTGGCGCGCAGGATCCGCCACAGCAGCACCGGGTCGCGTAGCCGCGAGGCCGGGTCGACGAGGTTGCGCACCCGGAGGAGGCGTTCGGTGACGGCGATGTCGCGGGCGGCGGCCGTTCCCACCGCGTCGGCGAACCACCCGCGCAGCCGGTGGCGGATCGGGTGCGAGTGATCGGGTGACGCATCGCTGGATGCGTTCGCAGCCCAGATCGGTGCGATCCGGCTGGCGGCGGCCCGAAAGAACCGCTGCGGCAAATCGGATCCGCGCTGCCGCAGGCAGTCGCGCAGCGCGAGCGCTTCAAGCGCAGCCATCGTCATGCCCTGCCCGTGGAGCGGATTGAGCCGGCACAGGCCGTCGCCGATCACCACCAGTCCGGCGGGGAAGCGCGGCATTCGGTCGTAGCGGTGCCACAGCGCGCCGGTGTCACGGGAGACCGCGATGTCGCCCACCGGCGTGGCGTCGCGCAGCCCGGCCATGATGGCCGGCGGCAGCAGCTGCCTGGCTGCGGCCAGCATGGCGGTGAAATCGGCTGGGGGAGAGCCATAGTCGCCGTGGCGGGCGATGGCCAGCATCCAGGTGTCGTGCTCGTAGGCCGCCAGCAACAGCCCAGGCTCGGCCCGGCCCTGGTTGATGAAGACCATCTGGTCGGTGATCCGTCCCGGCGGGATGCGCAGCAATTGACTCGCGTAGCCCGCGGCCGGCTCGAGCCGCTGCTCGGGCACGCTGCCGAAGCCGTGATCGGCGAGGAACGCGGCGGTGTGGGCGGATCGCCCCGTCGCGTCGATGACCAGATCGGCGTGCAGAATCTGCGTCAACCTGTTGCGCCGATTCGTGATTCGCACGCCGGTGACGACCCCGTGCTCCACCACCGGCTCGAGCGCGTCATGGCCGTCGAGGAACGCGACGTTGCCGAGCTTGTCCACGCGCTGTCGCATGTGAAACTCCACGAACGGCCGGCTCGCGCTGTAGACCGCCAGGGCCCGGCGATCGGCGAGCCTGCCGGTCCGGTTCAGCTCGTGCCGGCCGATCCGGGCATACCGCCCGGATAGGTCGGCGTTGTCGATGACTACCGCGCCGGCGGCGGCGAGGTCGTCGAGGATGCCGGGAAACAACTCACCGAGGATGCCGGTGCCGCCGGACAGGAAGCTGTGCAGGTGTCGGCCCTGCGGCACCCCCTTGCGGTGCGCCGGGTGGTCGGGCAGCAGATCGCGGTCCACCACCGTGACGGAGCCGTAGAACTCCGATGCCACCCGTGCCGCCAGCAGGCCGGCCATCCCAGCACCCAGCACGACCGCAGAGGTCGTTGATTCGCCCATTGGTGTGCCCCTCTCATTCAAGGGACCCACGATACAGACAAATTAAGAAAAATAAGAGTATCTTGGCGTAACAGTAAGATTCTTAGCCTGCCGGGAGCGGGGCCGTCGGCGCGAACGTGAAGCTGCCTTCACGTTCGGCGGGGACGGGGGACTCGGCGGGGGTGGCGGCCGGGCGACGGTGCACGTTGATCGGCCACCAGAACCAGCGGCCGAGCAGCGCCGCGATCGACGGGGTGATCAGGCTGCGGACGATGAAGGTGTCGAACAGCAGACCCAGCCCGATGGTGGTGCCGATCTGGCCGACCGAACGCAGGTCACTGGCGATCATCGCGATCATGGTGAACGCGAAGACCATCCCGGCCGCCGTGACCACCTTGCCGGTGGCGCCCATCGCGCGGATCAGCCCGGTCTTCAGGCCGGCCCCCGACCCTGAGCCGATTTCCTCCTTCATCCGCGACACCACCAGCAGGTTGTAGTCCGAGCCCACCGCGAGCAGCACGATCACACTCATCGCGATCACCAGCCACTGCAGCTCGACGCCGAACACGTACTGCCACAACAGCACCGACAGCCCGAACGACGAGGCCAGCGACAGCACCACGGTCCCGACGATCACGATCGAGGCGACCAGCGCCCGGGTGATCAGCAGCATCACCACGAAGATCAGGATGATGGCGGCGATCGCCGCGATCAGCAGGTCGTAGTGCGCGCCGGTCTGGATGTCGGCGTAGGTGGCCGCGGTGCCGCCCAGATAAAACTTCGCCTTGGCCAGCGGGGTGCCCTTGACGGCCTCCTTGGCGGCCTGCAGTTCGGCGTCCACGTGCGAGATGCCGTCGACGGTCGCCGGATCGGTGTCGTGGGTGATCAGGATGCGTGCCGCCTGGCCGTCCGGGGACATCATCAACTCCATCCCGCGCTGAAAGTCCGGGCTGTCGAAGGCCTCCGGCGGCAGGTAGAACATGTCGTCGTTGCGGGCGTCGTCGAAGACCTGGCCCATCACCGCGGCGGTGTCGGTCATCTGCTCGAGTTGGGTGACCACCTGGCTGAAGCTGCTGTGCATGGTCAGCATGAGATCGCGCATGTTGGTGGTGATGGCGATCATCGGCGGGATCTGCGCGGCGATCTCCGGGGTGATGCCGTCGACCCGGTCCAGCTGATCGGCGAGCGCGGTGGTGTTCTCGGCCAGCTTGTCGAACCCGTCGGTGGCGTCGAACATCGACCGGAACGCGTTGCACACACCGATGTTGAAACAGTGCGGCTCCCAATAGAAATAGTTGCGCAGTGGCCGGACCTGGTCGTCGAAGTCGGCGATCCGGTCGCGCACCTCGGCCATGGTGCCTTCCATGTCATGGGTGGCCTGGTCGGTGCCGTGGGTGGCGTCGGACAACTGGACCGTCAGCCCGTGCAGCCTATCCATCACCGCGACCATCGAGGACAGTTGATCGGCCATGGTCTGGGTGTCGTCGAGGCGCGCCTTGAGGAACTGCAGGTTCTCGCGCATCGTGACGCCCTGCGCACTGATCTGGAATGGCACCGACCCGTGTTCCATCGGCGGCCCGAGCGGGCGGGTGATGCTCTGCACCCGTTCGATGCCGGGAACCCGGAAGATGTTGCGGGCGACGCGATCCAGCACCAGCATGTCGCGCGGGTTGCGCATGTCGTGGTCGGCTTCGACCATCAGCATGTCGGGGTTCATCCGCGCCGAGCTGAAGTGCTTCTCCGCCGCGGCGTAGCCGATGTTGGACGGCACGTCGGAGGGGATGTAGTGCCGGTTGTCGTAGCTGGTCTGGTAGCCCGGCAGTACCAGAACGCCCACGGCGGCAACCGCGGCGGCGGCGGCCAGGATCGGTGCCGGCCAGCGCACCACGGCGGTCCCGACTTTGCGCCAGCCGCCGGTCTGGGTGGCCCGCTTGGGATCGAGCAGCCCGAACCGGGCGCTGACCGCGAGCACCGCCGGCGCGAAGGTCAGCCCCATTGCCAAGATGGTGAACATGCCCAGCGCGCACGGCACCGCCAGGGTGTTGAAGTAGTTCAGCCGGGTGAAATGCAGGCACAGCATCGCACCGGCGATGGTCAGCCCGGAACCCAGGATGACATGGCTGACGCTGGACAGCGTTGTGCGCTGGGCGGTTTCGGGGTCTTCGCCCGCACCGCGGGCCTCGTGGTAGCGCCCGATCAGGAAGATCCAGTAGTCGGTGCCTGCCGCGATGGCCAGGGCGGTCAGAATGCTGACCACGAAGGTGGAGATCGCGAAGACATGGAAGTTGGCCAGCACCGCGATCAGCCCGCGGGCCACGCTCATCTCGGTGACGACGACCAGCAGCCCGATCAGGGTGGTGGCGATCGACCGGTAGACCACCAGCAGCATCACCGTGATGACGGCCAGGGTGATCCCGGTCATCTTGATCATCGAGGCATCGCCGGCCTCGTTGGTGTCGGCGACCAAGGCGGCCTGGCCGGTGACGTAGGAGCGCAGGCCGGCCGGGGGATCGGAGTGCTCCACGATGTCGCGCACCGCGTCGACCGACTCCACGCCCTGGGCCGAGCCCTGGTTGCCGGCCAGGTGCACCTGCACGTAGGCGGCCCGACCGTCCTCGCTCTGCGAGCCCGCCGAGGTGACCCGGTCGCCCCAGAAGTCCTGCACATGCTCGACGTGGGCGGTGTCGGCCTGCAGGCTCGCCACCAGTCGCTGGTAGTAGCGGTGGGCGGCGCCGTCCTGGCCGCCCAGCGGCTCATCGCTTTCCAGCACGATCATCAGCACCGAATCGGAACCGAACTCGCCGAACTTCTCGCCGATGTGCTTCATCGCCATCACCGACGGCGCGTCCTGCGGCGAGAGTGAGACCGCGTTGCGCGCGCCGACGATCTCCAGCTGCGGCACCAGCAGGTTGGTCGCCGCGGCCGCGGCGAGCCAGAACAAGATGATCGGGACGGCCAGGGCACGGACCAGCCGCGGGTAGAGCGGCGCCTTGCCGCCCGGGCTGTGCTGGCCGCTCATGCGGCCTTCACCACGCAGAACGTCGCCGCGCTGTGGCCGTCGCCCCGCTGCTCATCACGCAGGTCGCCGTTGACGGTGATCCGGCAACCCAGCGCGTCGCTGTCGCCCTGCGCCATGACATTGGCGAACACGCTGGGCTGCGTCGTGGTCAACGTCAGCGACCACGGCAGCGAGTCGAACGTCGCCTCCCGGGACTGAGCGCGTTCGTCGACATAGCTGACCATCCCCGAGGTGTGCCGGGGGCCGTAGATCTCGTAGGTCACGTACTTCGGGACGGTCGAGACGATCTCGCCGCCCGCGGCGGCGGCGGTGGCCGAGTGGTCGGCGCCGAAGACGCCGTGGAACCGGTAGATGACCAGTGCGCCCACGGCCGCGACCGGGACGATCACCAGCACGATCCACAGCCGCTCAAGGGGCGACCGGAGCTTTTGCAATGCGCTCATGGCGGATAACCTTACGGTCATAAGGAAACGGCTGTAAAGTTAGTTTGTGGCGGCTCACACCCGCGCGTCCGGTGTTGTCCAGCACGCAGCCGCCCGATGGCTAACGGTCGTTAGGATGATGACGTGCCCACACCCGCTCGCCGGCGCAATCTGCGAGGTCACGGCGCATTGCTGCGCGAGGAGATCCTGGCGGCGGCTGCCCGGGTGATCGACGGCGCCGACAGTGAGGGTGAGGTCTCGCTGCGGCGCATCGCCCGGGAGGCCGGCATCGCAGCGCCGTCGGTCTACGCGCACTTCGAGGATCGTGACCGGGTGCTCGAGGCCGTCGCCGAGTTGAGCTGGGTGCAGGTCTCCGAGGAGATCGCCGAGCAGGTGCAGGCGGCCACCGATCCGCGCGAGCGCCTACTGATCGGCTGCCGGGTTTACGTGTCGTTCGCGCAACGTCATCCGCTGCGCTACGCCCTGATGACCCAGGACGGTCAAGCGCCGCCGGCGGCTCGCCAGGCGCTCGCCACCGTCACCCGGGCCTTGTTGGCCTGCCGTGGGCGACCGCCGGACGCCGCGCCTGATCCGGCTTCCGACCGGGTCGCCGCCGCCTTGTCGGTGGCCTTGCACGGCGTGGCGATGCTGCACCGCAGCGATGCGCCGAACCTATGGCTCAGCGACTTCAGCGCCGACGAGGTGATCCGGACTCTGGTCGACGCCGCCACTTTATTGCTCGCCGACGCGACACCGGCCTGAGCCCGCTGCCTGCGCCGACGGACCTCCAGCGGTTGCAAGCGCCCGGGACCCATGCCACCCTTCCGGATGTGATCGCCCCCACACCGGACTCCACGATCGCTCACAGCTTCCTCCCGGCTATCTTCCAGCGAGTCACCCTAGATTCATCCTCTGTCCACTTTGCTGGCCACGAAATCCCCACATGAGGTCGGATGACATGGAATTTGGAGCGATCCCGCCGGAGGTGCATTCCGGTCTGATGTACTCCGGTGCGGGGCCCGGGCCGCTGCTGGCCGCCGCCGCCGCCTGGCAGGCCCTCGCCGGCGAGTTGCACACCGCGGCCGCGGCCTACCGCTCGGTGATCGCCGACCTGGCCGGTGTCTGGCACGGGCCGTCCGCGCTGACGATGGTCACGGCGGCCACCCCGTATGCGGAGTGGATCGGTGTCACCGCCACCCGCGTCGAGCACGCCGCCGCCCAGGTCTCTTCGGCGGCCGCGGCGTACGAGGCGGCGTTCGCGGCGCATGTTCCGCCGCCGGTGATCGCGGCCAACCGCAGCCTGCTGATGACTCTGGTGGCGACGAACCTGCTGGGCCAGAATGCCCCGGCGATCGCGGCGACCGAGGCCCTCTACGCCGAGATGTGGGCCCAAGACGCCACCGCCATGTACGGCTACGCGGGTTCGGCCGCGGCCGCGACCCAGCTCAGCGTGTTCGACCCGGCGCCGGAAGCCGCCGACGCCGCCACCGATTCGTCCCAGCTGGTCCCCGCGGCCGAAGCTGCCGGGGTGCGGACCGCCTCGGCCGCGCCGTCGAGGGTCTCGCAGCTGCTGTCGGCGGTGCCCAGGACCCTGACCGACCTCACCGCGTCTCCGGCGCAGGCGACACCGGGTGATATCGGGTCCGGCATCGGGGATATCGCCAAGTTCCTGGGCGACCTGACTGGGCCGTACTCGCCGCTGGGTCACCTCGCCAACCTCGGCAGCGGCTGGCTGATCGCCGGGCAGCTCGTGGGTTTGGCCCAGAATCCGCCCGGCGTGGCCAGCCTGCTCAGCGGTCCGGCCCCGATCACCGGCGCCCTGGGGCCGCTGTCGGGCGGCTACATCTCCTACCAGGCGCCGCTCTCGGCCGGTGCCACCACCGTGGCGGCCAGCACCGGACAGGCGAGTCTGGTCGGGTCGCTGTCGGTGCCGGCGAGCTGGTCCACCGCGGCGCCGGCCGGCAAGGCAATGCCGGCGATGCTGTCCAGCAGTTCGGTCGCTTCGAGCGCTTCGGCGTTCGCCGTCGAGGGCTCCTCGAGTGCGATGTTCAACGAGATGGCGCTGTCGAGCCTGGCCGGTCGCGCCGTCGGCGGCACCGCGGTGCAGTCCGTCGCCGGCGGTGCCACCCGGGTGATCGACAAGGCGCCCGACACCGAGGCGCTGACCACCGCCACCATCC
The DNA here is from genome assembly GCF_001673565.1 of Mycolicibacter sinensis. Classification (GTDB taxonomy): domain Bacteria; phylum Actinomycetota; class Actinomycetes; order Mycobacteriales; family Mycobacteriaceae; genus Mycobacterium; species Mycobacterium sinense_C. The sequence continues at coordinate 35,540 of NZ_LZMF01000074.1, read as the reverse complement.
TGGTCATCCCGGTGCCTGAGGACGGAGCCACGCCGTGATCGATTTCGCGCTGATCCCCCCGGAGGTCACCTCCGGGCAGATGTACGCCGGCCCGGGCCCCGAATCGCTGCTGGCCGCGGCCACCGCGTGGGAGGGGCTGGCCGCCGAACTGCACGCCGCGACGGCCTCCTACCGCGCGGTGCTCACCTCCCTGACCGCCGAGTCGTGGATCGGGACCTCGGCGACCGCCATGATCGCCGCGGCGACACCCTTCGTGGACTGGATGTCGACCGCCGCCGCGCAGGCCACCCAGACCGCGGTACAGGCCGGGGCCGCGGCGAGCGCGTTCGAGGTCGCGCTGGCCGCCGTGGTGCCGCCACCGGTGATCGCGGCCAACCGCAGCATCCGGGCCGCGCTGCTGGCGTCGAACACCTTCGGGCAGAACACCGCGGCGATCGCGGCCGCCGACGCCCAATACGCGCAGATGTGGGCGCAGGACGCCGCTGCGATGTTCGCCTACCAGGCCGCCGCGGCGGCGGCCACCCGGCTGGCGCCGCTCGCCGCGCCGCCGCCGACCACCAATTCGGCCGCCGGCCAGACCGGGCCGGGCCTCGCCGCTGCCGGGGACGCGTCGGACGTCGCCGGCCTCTACGAGGGCCTGTTCGGCGCGCTCGGCGGGGTCATGAAGTTCGGCGGCCTCGGCAACGTCGTGCTCAGCGGACCCAACTTCGGCATGGTGCAGTTGAAGACGTTCTACAAGCCGCAGTCGTTGTTGCCCGAGGTCCCCAAATCGGCGCTGGGAGCCGGGCTGGGCGGAAGCGGGATGAACGCACTGGGCGCCGGATTGGGCGGCGGGCCAAGGTCTGCTTCCGGAGGCGTGGTCCGGGCGGTGACGGCCGGCGTGGGCACCGCCCCGTCGGTCGGGGCGCTGTCGGTGCCCCAGGGCTGGGCGACCGCAACGCCCGCCATCCGGCTGGCCGCCACCTCACTGCCGGCGGCCGGCAGCACAGTCGCGGCACCGACGGCGGGTGTGGGCGGGTTGCTCAACCCCGCCGCATTGGGCGCCCTGACCGGCGGCGCGCTGGGCGCTCCCGGCTCGCAGCTGATCAACGGCGCCAATATCCGCGGGTCCGCCACCAAAGGCGGTAAAGGCCAAGCCCCGGTTCAGCTCGACCGCGTCATCGCCCAGTTGCAGAAGCAGAAGGACACGGTCCAGCATTGGCAGATCGACGAGGCCGGACTGGACGACCTCCTCGAGGAACTGTCGAAGAAGCCCGGTTTCCACGCGGTGCACCTGAAAAAAGCCGCCAAGGAGGCCGGGGCCGCCGGCTCCGTCGCAGCGACGACGGCACTCCCGTGAAACCGCTACTGGCGCTGGCCGTTGCGGCCGGCCTGGGCCTGGCCGGCGCCGCTCCGGGGAACGCCGACCCCGAACCGGGCAGCCAGCCCGAGGATGCCGGCGCGGTCCACAACGCGGCCTTCCTGGAGTCGCTGCGCGCGGCCGGGATCACCTACAGCAGCACCAGTCAGGCCATCGAAGCCGCCCGCGCGGTCTGCGGCCTGGTCGACCGGGGCGAACCCGCGTTGCAGGTGATCACCGACCTGAAGGCCAACAATCCCGGCTTCACCACCGACGGCGCGGCGCAGTTCGCCGCCATCGCGGCGCACACCTACTGCCCGCACCAACTGATCAAGAAGTGACGGCCAGCTATCCGCCGCTGGGAGCGGGCGAGGGAGCGGCCGGCCGGGGCTGCGGCACAAAGCCCTTCAGCACGTCGGGCAGGCCGGCCGACTGCTGTGGCGCCGGAGCGCAGGTGGGCGGGCATTCGGTCAGTTGCCAGGGCGCGCAGCGGTCGGTCCGGAATGTGGTGTCGCCGGGCTCGATCAGCACCACCTGCGACTTCTTGGTCATCGCGCTGTCGACGACCTTGTCACCGCTGTTCCGGCGCCAGTAGCAGGCGTTGCCGTCGCGAGGCCCATCGGAGCGGTAGGTCCCCGGCAGGATGTCCCTTCCGACAACGAACGTGCCGTCGGTGTCGATCACCTGCTTGGGCGCGGGCGGGGGAGTCGGCTCGGCCGCGGCGGAGCCCGTGCCGACCCAAGCCGCGGCGAGCGTGACAGCCACCGCCGCGGCGAACTTCATCGGTCTCATACCACGCGAGGGTACCGACCAGCGGAGACTTACGGCTTGACGCCGACGGTGATCAGATCCGACACCAGCAGTGTCCAGGCCGGCCGCGCCACCCGGTGCTGGTCGGCGACGGTGAACCCGGCGTCGGTGAACAGCGTGCGCATCTCGGCCGGCGTCGGCTGGTGCGCGGGATTCCACCGGCCGCCCAACAGCCGGCGCAGCGGAATGGGGTGGCGGGGGCTCAGCGCGGTCACCGCGGCCATCCCGCCCGGTGCCAGCACCCGGTAGAACTCCCGGACCGCCGCGGGCTGGTCGAAGAAGTGGAACGCCGAGCTGGTCACCACCGCCTCGAGGGTCCCGTCGTCGAACGGCAGGCGCTCGGCGGGGCCGGTCAGCCACTGCACCCGCGTCGAGCGCGCCCGGGCCTCGTTGAGCATCCCGGCGGACATGTCCACCCCGTAGACGGCTTCGGGGGACAGTTCCCGTTCGATGCGGTCCGCGAGGATGCCGGTGCCGCAGGCGATGTCGGCGACTCGGGCCGGCTGATGGGCCCGCAGCGCCGCGATCAGCTCGTCCTGGGCCGGGCGGTAGACCCAGCGCTGCAGGAACCGGGTGTCATAGGCCGGAGCGGCAAAGCTCCAGAATCGCGTGACGGCGTTGTTGAACCCGCGGTGCGGTGTCGGAGTTGCCACAGCGTGAAATCTACCGCTGAGCCGAATAGGGGGTCTCGATGAGAGGCTGTACCCATGACCGTCTGCTACCGGCACCCCGACCGGGCCACCGCGCTGCGCTGCACGCGGTGTCAGCGCTACATCTGCGGCGACTGCATGCGTAGTGCCGCCGTCGGGCAGCACTGTGTGGACTGCGCGCGGGCCGGCGCCGCGCAGCCCCGGACCCGCCCGCTGGTCCGGCGCGCCTCGGGGACACCGGTGGTCAGCTACGGCCTGATCGCCCTGAACGTGCTGGCGTTCATCGGGCAGATGTCGTCGGCCCAGCTGGACTCCGAACTGGTGCTGTGGTCACCGGCGGTGGCCGACGGGCAGATCTACCGCCTGCTGACCTCGGCGTTCCTGCACTACGGCGCGATGCACCTGCTGCTGAACATGTGGGCGCTGTATGTGGTGGGCCCGTCGTTGGAGGGCCTGCTCGGCCGGGCACGGTTCAGCGCGCTGTACCTGCTCAGCGCGCTGGGCGGCTCGGTCGCGGTCTATCTACTGGCGCCGCTGACCACCGCCACCGCCGGCGCCTCGGGAGCCATCTTCGGTCTGTTCGGCGCGACGCTGATCGTCGGCCGACGACTGCGGATGGACGTCGGCTGGGTCGTCGCCGTCATTGTGATCAACCTGGTCTTCACCTTCACCATCCCGCGGATCAGCTGGCAGGGGCACCTCGGCGGCCTGATCACCGGGCTGCTGGTGGCGTTCGCCTATGTCTATCCCGCACCGGCGCACCGCAACCGGGTCCAAGCGCTGGTCAGCATCGCGCTGCTGGCGTTGTTCGTCGCGCTGATCTGGTGGCGCACTACCGAATTGGTCGCGTGACCTCAAGCGTGTCCTCCCGTTAGGACGGCTGCTCGCCCCCTAAGCTTTCGGTGGTCCACCAGCGAGAGGATCGACCAATCGGCGCCAACGGCGACCAGGATGAGATGAGTCGACCGGCCGGGAGCCGGACTCGCCGGGCCACCTCGATGCGCACTTCGGGCAAGTCCCGCTGGGTTGCGCCGGCCCCGCGTGCCGCCCGGTTGGCCACGGCACGTGCCGCGGACCGGGTTCGGCGCGACCGGCGACGGCCGGGCATTCACGCTCTCGACGGTCTGCGCGCGGTAGCCGTCGCGCTGGTGCTCGCCGACCACGGCGGCGTCCCCGGGGTGTCGGGCGGGTTCATCGGCGTGGACCTGTTCTTCGTCCTGAGCGGATTCCTGATCACCTCGCTGCTGATCGACGAGCTGCACCGGACCGGGCGGATCGACCTCGGCGGGTTCTGGATCCGCCGCGGCCGGCGGCTGCTGCCCGCCCTGGTGCTGATGGTGCTGACCGTGGCGATCGCCCACGAGCTGCTGCCCTCCGACGCGGTGGTGGGCCTGCGCGAGGACGCGATCGCCGCGTTCTTCTGGGTGGCCAACTGGCGGTTCGTCGCCCAGCAGACCGACTACTTCACCGAGGCGGGAACCCCGTCACCGCTGCAGCACACCTGGTCGCTGGGCGTCGAGGAGCAGTACTACTTCCTCTGGCCGCTGCTGCTCATCACGATCGCCCTGCTGCTGGCGTTTCGTGCCCGGCGCCGCGGCAGCCTGGCCACCGTCGGCGGGGTCCGCCTCACGGTCTTTCTGTTGGCCAGCGCAGGCGCGGCCGTGTCGGCGACAGCGGCCGAGGTGATGGCCTCTGATGCCACCCGCGACCGGGTCTACTTCGGCACCGACACCCGGGCGCAGGCGCTGCTGATCGGCGCCGCCGCGGCGGCGCTGCTGGTGCGGGACTGGCCCGCGCTGACCGCCGGCTGGCCGGTGATCCGCACCGGCTGGGGACGCTGGGTCGCGCGGCTGCTGCCGCTGGCCGGGCTGGCCCTGCTGGCGGTGGCCGCGCACCGCGCCACCGGCAGTGCCGCGGAGTTCCGGGGAGGGCTGCTGACCCTGGTCGCCGTCGCCGCGATCGCGGTGATCGCGCCGGTTGCGCTGCACCAGAGCGGGCTAGTGGCCCGCGCGCTGGCCTGGGCTCCGCTGGTGTGGCTGGGTACCATCTCCTACGGCATCTACCTGTGGCACTGGCCGATCTTTTTGGTGCTCAACGGCGAGCGCACCGGGTGGTCGGGAGGGGCGCTGCTGGCCGCGCGATGCGCCGTCACCGTGGGTGTGGCGGCGGTGTCGTGGTGGGTCATCGAGGAGCCGATCCGGCGCTGGCGGCCGGCGCAGGTGTCACTGCTGCCACTCGGGGCGGCCGTGAGCGCCACCGCGGTGGCGGTCACGGTGTTCGTGGTCCCGGTCGTCGAGCGGCCCACCGCCGAGACCGGCCTGACCCCGGACATCGCCGCGGCCGCCGCGGTGTCACCGTCACCGCCGGCCCGGACCCGTCCGGCGCCAGTGCGCCACGATCCCCACCGGCCGCGCACCGTCTCGGTATTCGGCGACTCGATCGGCTGGACCGTGATGCACTACCTGCCGCCGACCCCGGGCTACGACTTCATCGACCACACCGTCGTCGGCTGCAGCATCGTGCGGGCCGGGCCGTACCGCTGGGCCGGCAAGACCATCGAGCAGGGGTCGGAATGCGACGGGTGGCCGGCCCGGTGGGCCCGGCAGGTCAGGGCCGACCGGCCCGACGTGGTGCTGCTGTTCGCCGGCCGCTGGGAGACCGTGGACCGGGTCAACGAAGGCCAGTGGACCCACATCGGTGACCCGACCTTCGACGCCTACCTGACCGCGGAACTTCGGCACGCCCTGGACGTCCTGCAGGCCGCCGGCAGCCGGGTGGTGGTGACCACCGTGCCCTACAGTCGCTACGGCGAGCGGCCCGACGGCAAGCTGTGGCCCGAAGACGATCCCAAGCGCGTCGACCGCTGGAACGCGCTGCTGCGCCGGGTGGTCGCTGGGCGCGACGCCGTGTCGGTGATGGATCTGAACAAGAAGCTCGGGCCGAACGGCACCTACACCGCCAAGGTCGACGGCATCAAGGTGCGCAGCGACGGCATTCACCTCACTCCCGAAGGGGTGAAGTGGCTGCTGCCGTGGCTGGAGGAGTCGATCAGCTGATGTGGCGGGGCACTCCCCGTGACCAGCACTGAGCGCAACGTCACAGGGCTCGCCAGGTGCTGGAATAAACTTAGTTTTGCTAACGTAGTATCTATCGGCGCAGCGTCGCGCCCCTTCGCAAACCACTTCCGCGAGATATCTATTTAGAGGTTCCGTTATGACGACTGCTACTTCTTTTTCCGACGACCAGCAGGCCCGCCGCGTTGCCGAGCTGGCCGCCACCGACCCCCAATTCGCCGCCGCCCAGCCCGACCACGCCGTCGCCGATGCCGCCGGCCGGCCCGGCCTGGGGTTGCCGCAGCTGGTGCAGACCGTGCTGACCGGATACGCCGACCGGCCCGCGCTGGGTCAGCGTGCCGTCGACTATGTCGCCGACCCGGCGACCGGTCGCACCGTCGCGCAGTTGCTGCCCCGCTACGACACCATCACCTACGCCGAGCTGGCCGAGCGGGTCCGCGCCCTGGCGACCGCGCTGGTCGCCGCCGCCGTCCGGCCCGGAGACAGGGTCGCGGTGCTGGGCTTCACGAGCGTCGACTACACCGTCATCGACGTGGCGCTGGGCCAGATCGGTGCGGTCTCGGTGCCGCTGCAGACCTCCGCGGCGGTCAACACCCTGACCCCGATCGTGGCCGAAACCGAGCCCCGCGTCGTTGCTGCCAGCGTCGACTCGCTGGCCGACGCGGTTGAGCTGGTGGCCGCCGGCCCCGCCCCCACCCGCCTGGTGGTCTTCGACTTCCACGAGCAGGTCGATGACCACCGCGACGCGCTGGCCGGCGCCCGCGCCGCCCTGGCCGGCGTCGAGGTCGTCGTCGAGCCGCTGGCCGAGCTGCTCAGCCGCGGCCGGTCTTTGTCGCCCGCCGGCATGCCCGCCCGCGACGCCGGCGAGGACAGCGACCCGCTGGCCCTGCTGGTCTACACCTCCGGCAGCACCGGCGCACCGAAGGGGGCGATGTACCCGCAGAGCAACGTGGAGCGGATGTGGGTGCGGTCGGCCAAGAACTGGTTCGGCCCGAGCGCCGCGTCGATCACGCTGAACTTCATGCCGATGAGCCACATCATGGGCCGCGGCATCCTCTACGGCACCCTCGGCAACGGCGGCACCGCCTACTTCAGCGCCCGCAGTGACCTCTCCACCTTCTTGGAGGACCTCGCGTTGGTGCGGCCCACCGAGATGAACTTCGTGCCCCGGATCTGGGAGATGCTCTACCAGCACTTCCAGAGTGAGCTCGACGCCTCCGCCGGCGACCCGGCCGCCGAGGCGGAGGTGCTCGCGCGGATGCGCCGTGACTTGCTCGGCGGACGCTGCATCTTCGCGATGACCGGTTCCGCGCCGATCTCCGAAGAACTGCGCACCTGGGTCGAGGGCCTCACCCAACAGCACGTGCTGAACGGCTACGGCTCTACCGAAGCCGGCATGGTGCTCTTCGACGGCGTGGTGCAGCGGCCCCCGGTGCTGGACTACAAGTTGGTCGACGTGCCCGACCTGGGCTACTTCGGCACCGACAAGCCGCACCCGCGCGGTGAGCTGCTGCTCAAGAGCGAGAACCTGTTCCCCGGTTACTACAAGCGCCCCGAGATCACCGCCGAGGTGTTCGACGCCGACGGCTACTACCGCACCGGCGACGTCGTCGCCGAGGTCGGCCCCGACCAGCTGGTCTACGTCGACCGGCGCAACAACGTGCTCAAGCTGGCCCAGGGCGAGTTCGTCACCCTGGCCAAGCTGGAGGCCGAGTTCGGCAACAGCGCGCTGGTGCGCCAGATCTATGTCTACGGCAACAGCGCGCAGCCCTACCTGTTGGCTGTGGTGGTGCCCACTGAGGACGCCGTAGCGCGCTTCGATGCCGCCGGCCTCAAGCCGGCGATCGCCGAGTCGCTTCAGCAGGTGGCCCGCGACGCCGGCCTGCAGTCCTACGAGGTGCCACGTGACTTCATCGTCGAGACCGAACCGTTCACCTTGGAGAACGGCCTGCTAACCGGCATCCGCAAGCTGGCCTGGCCAAAACTGAAGGCGCACTACGGCCCTCGCCTCGAACGGCTCTACACCGAGCTGGCCGAGGGCCAGGCCAATGAGCTGAGCGAACTGCGCGCGCACGGGGCTGATCGCCCCGCGCTGGAGACCGTCAGCCGGGCCGCGGCCGCACTGCTGGGCGCCTCGACCGCCGACTTGGCCCCCGATACCCACTTCACCGATCTGGGCGGGGACTCCCTGTCGGCCCTGACCTTCGGCAATCTGCTGCGCGACATCTTCGATGTCGATGTTCCGGTCGGCGTGATCGTCAGCCCGGCAAGCGATCTGGCGTCGCTGGCCGACTACGTCGAGGCCCAGCGGAGTGGATCGAAACGGCCGACATTCGCCTCGGTGCACGGCCGGGATGCCGTCGAGGTGGCCGCCGCCGACCTGACGTTGGACAAGTTCCTCGACGAGGCCACCCTGGCGGCGGCACCTTCATTGCCCGGTCCGTCCGAGCAGGTGCGCACTGTACTGCTGACCGGCGCGACCGGCTTCCTGGGCCGCTATCTGGCCCTCGAGTGGCTGGAGCGACTGGCCCCGATAGACGGCAAGCTGATCTGCCTGGTGCGGGCACGCTCCGATGAGGGTGCACGTCGTCGGCTCGATGCGACTTTCGACAGCGGTGACGCGAAGCTGCTGGCCCGCTACACCGAACTGGCGGCCACCCACCTGGAGGTGCTGGCCGGCGACAAGGGCGAGGCGAATCTCGGGCTGGAGCAAGACGTTTGGCAGCGGCTGGCCGACACTGTCGACGTGATCGTCGACCCGGCAGCGCTGGTCAACCACGTGCTGCCCTACAGCGAGCTGTTCGGCCCGAATGCCGTCGGCACCGCCGAGCTGATCCGGGTCGCGCTGACCGGCAAGATCAAGCCGTTCACCTACTTCTCCACCATCGGTGTCGGTGACCAGATCCCGCTGGGCAAGTTCACCGAGGACGCCGACGTGCGAGTGATGAGCCCGGTGCGGGCGATCAACGACGGCTACGCCAACGGCTACGGCAACAGCAAGTGGGCCGGGGAGGTGTTGCTGCGCGAGGCCAACGACCTGTGCGGCCTGCCGGTCGCGGTGTTCCGCTGCGACATGATCCTGGCCGACACCAGCTACGCCGGCCAGCTCAACCTGCCGGACATGTTCACCCGGATGATGTTCAGCCTGGTCGCCTCCGGTGTCGCACCCGGTTCGTTCTACGAGCTGGACGCCGAGGGCAACCGCAGCCGCGCCCACTACGACGGGCTGCCGGTGGAGTTCATCGCCGAGGCGTCCACCACCTTGGGTGCCGCTGCCGGTCACGGGTTCGCCACCTACCACGTGATGAACCCCTACGACGACGGCCTGGGCATGGACGAGTTCGTGGACTGGCTGATCGAGGCCGGCTACCCGATTCGGCGGATCGCCGACTACGGCGACTGGCTGCAGCGGTTCGAGACCACCCTGCGGGCATTGCCGGAGCGGCAGCGTCAGGCGTCCCTGCTGCCGCTGCTGCACAACTACCAGAAGCCGCAGCCGCCGATCTGCGGGTCGATCGCACCCACCGATCGATTCCGGACTGCGGTGCAGGAAGCCAGGACCAGCACCGGCGCCGGGTATCCAGACATCCCGCACGTCACGCCGGCGGTGATCGTCAAGTACATCACCGATCTGCAGCTGCTCGGGTTGCTGTAGCACTCAACAGATTTCTCCCGGCGAGCAGTCGCGAAAGCCCCCTGACGGAACCTTCGCAGGGGGCTTTCGCGACTGCTCGCGCCGAAAGGCTTTGGCGCGTTCGCGTTTGACGGTCCCGGATTTCGGTGCCACGATGGACGACAACGACATCCCCGCATGTCTTGGCCGGAAGGAGGTGAGGGCTACGTGAGTCCCAGCGACGGGCCGTATCCGTGTCCAATCCGTCTGTCCCTCACCGGCCCCGGCGTCTCCGCCGCGGCCTGAACCGCGAATTCCGCCGACCCCTTGGGTCGTGTCGGGCATCCCGGCAGGAGAAAATCATGGATTTTGTTGTCACCCACCGTATTTCGACGACCCATGGCTCGCTGGTCTGTCAGGCCGGTCGCCGCATGGCCGGCTGGCTGCGCCCCTTGGGTGCTCGGCTGGAGATGGGCCCGCAGCAGCGCGCCGAGCGCTACGTGGCGCACATGCCGACGGCCGTGCTGGGCGCCTGCTAAACGGCTAGGCCTGCACCTCGATCGGGTCGCCCAGGTGCACGGTGTCGAAGTACCACGCCGCGTTGTCCGGGCTGAGGTTGATGCAGCCGTGGCTGACGTTCGAATACCCCTGCGAGTCCACCGACCACGGCGCCGAATGCACATACACCCCGCTCCAGGTCACCCGGACCGCGTACTCGCCGTTGAGCAGGTAGCCCTCGGGGTCGTTGAGCGGAATGCCGATGGTGCGCGAATCGAACTTGATCTTGCGCTCCTTCGACAATGCGGTGAACGAACCGATCGGGGTGGGGCGCTTGGGTTTACCCATCGATGCCGGCATCACCCGCAGGGTCTCGCCGTTGACGCTGACGGTGAAGGTGTGGTCGGAGATGTCGGCGACCCCCAGCACCGCGTCACCGGTCTCGAACCCCGTCGACATGCCGTGGGCCTCCACGCTGATCGTGCTGTGCGGTGACCAGTAGCCGTCGGGAACCCACTGCACGACATCGTCGCTGACCCATTCGAAGTGGCCGGCGGAGTTTCCCGATGAGGCGATGTGGATGCCTCGCTCAGCACCCGCCCGGTCACCGACCGGCCCGGCGAACCGCACGATCACCGGGTAGGCCACCCCCACCACCGCACCGTCGGCCGGCTCGATCGCCGCGACGGCGAACCCCGGTGCCGGTGTTGGCTGCGCCGCCTGGCCGATACCGGTCGACGCCCCCATCACCAGGGCCACTGACCCGGCGATCGCCATAATTCCCCGCCACACGCTGTACATGGCATCCATTGTGCCAAGCGCCAGGGTGCGGCGCAGATTTAGCGATTCTCCGCCGGTGCCAGCAGGCTGCCCCAGGCCGCCTTGGTCCCGGATTCGCCGATGGTGTGAATCGCGTACATCGACCCGCCGGCCAGCGCGATCACCACCACGACGATCCCCAACCGCAGCACCGGCGCCACCGCGCCGCCGCGGGAGAGGGCCACGTGCAGACCGGCCAGCAGCGCCGCCGCGACGGCCAGCCCCAACGCCATGTAGAGGCCGTACTCGCCGGCGGCCATGTGCCTGTCGAGGTCGGGCGACCCCCCGATCTTGCCGGTGTCGGCCAGCCATTCGCCGGCGTTGACCGTCGCCGGGGTGACCAGCAGCGTCAGGCCCGCCAACATCGCCACCAGCCAGACCAGCCTCCGGCGCGCCGCCGGCCACACCGCGCACAGGATGAGCAGGACCGCGGTCAACGGCACCAGCACCACCACGAAGTGCAACAGCAGGACATGTGCGGGCAGCCCGGCGATAGTCGTCATCGGTGTCCTCTCGATTCGGCCCCGCCGTTTCCAGCGCGGATCAGGCGTTGCTGTAAGCGTGCGCGGCCGCCGACTCCGACAGCGGCTCGTAGCGGGCGAACACCCGGGTGAACGAGCCGGCGCCGTGCGTCAGCGAACGCAGGTCGACCGCGTACCGGATCAGCTCGGTCTGGGGCACTTCGGCTTTCACCAGTGTGCGGTCCGCACCGACTTTATCGGTGCCCACCACCCGGGCGCGGCGGGCCGACAGATCGCCCATCACCGCACCGACCAGGTCGTCGGGCACCAGCACCGTGACGTCGTCGATCGGCTCGAGCAACCGCACCCGGCCGGCTGTCGCCGCGTCGCGCAGCGCCGCCGCACCCGCCATCTGGAACGCGAAATCCGACGAGTCGACGCTGTGCGCCTTGCCGTCGAGCAGGGTGACCCGGATGTCGACTACCGGGTAGCCCTCCTCGCCGGCCTCGCCGGTGAGACCGCGCTCCATCTGCGCACGAACACCCTTCTCCACGCTGGGGACGAATTGGCGCGGCACCGAGCCGCCGACCACGCGGCTGACGAACTCGAAACCGGAACCTTGCGCCAGCGGTTCGACCTCGATATCGCAGACCGCGTACTGGCCGTGCCCGCCGGACTGCTTGACATGCCGGCCGTGTCCTTTGGCCTTGGTGGCGAAGGTCTCCCGCAACGCCACCCGCAGGGCGACGGTGTCCACCGCGACCGCGTAGCGGTTGGCCAAACTGTCGAGCACGATGCCCGAATGCGCCTCGCCCATGCACCACAGCACCGTCTGGTGCGTCTCCGGATTCTGTTCGATGCGCAGGGTCGGGTCTTCAGCAGCCAGCCGCGCCAACCCGACCGACAGCTTGTCGTCATCGGTTTTGGCGTGGGGCTGCACGGCGATCGGCAGCAGCGGGTCGGGCATGGTCCACGGCTTGAGCACCAGCGGCTCCGATTTGTCCGACAGCGTATCGCCGGTCTCGGCCCGGCTGAGCCGGCCGATGGCACAGATGTCGCCGGCCACCACGACCGGCGCCGGCCGCTGCTGTTTGCCGAGCGGGAACGACAGCGTGCCGATGCGTTCGTCCTCGTCGTGGTCGGCATGGGTGCTCTGTGGGCCGAAGATCGCTGAAAAATGCCCCGACACATGGACGGTCGCGTCGGGGCGGAGACTTCCGGCAAAGACCCGGACCAGACTGATCCGGCCGACATAGGGGTCTGACGTCGTCTTGACCACCTCCGCCAGCAGCGGTTCGGCACAATCGCAGCGCAGACCATGATGGGGTGCACCCTGCGGGGTGAAGACCTCCGGCAGCGGGTGTTCCAGCGGCGACGGGAAGCCGCTGGTGGCGACGTCCAGCAGTTCGGTCAGGCCGACCCCGGTGGTGCTGCATGCCGGGATCACCGGGAAGAAGGAGCCTCGGGCGACGGCCTTTTCCAGATCATCGATCAGTGCTGCGCGGTCGATCTGTTCCCCGCCCAGGTAACGCTCCATCAGCGACTCGTCTTCGGACTCTTCGATGATGCCCTCGATCAGGGCGCCACGCTGCTCCTCGACGGCCTCGGCGTGCGCCGCATCCGGGCCCAGCAGCCCGATCAGTGCGTCGCCGTCCGGAAGATACAGCGGTAATACCTTGTCGCCGAACGCGGTTTGGGCGGCGGCCAGCACCTGCGGGTAGTTCGCCCGAGCGTGGTCCAGTTTCGTGACGACCACCGCACGGGGCATGCCGACCTGATCGCACTCCTGCCACAACGATTTGGCCGGTTCGTCGATCGTCTCGTTCGCGGCGATGACGAACAGGGCGCAGTCCGCGGCGCGCAATCCGGCCCGCAGTTCACCGACGAAGTCGGCGTACCCCGGGGTGTCGATCAGGTTGACCTTGACGCCGGCATGCGGCAGGGAGGCCAGCGCCAGTCCCACCGACCGCTGCTGGCGGATCTCGGCGTCGTCGTAGTCACAGACGGTGTTGCCGCCGGCCACCGACCCGGGCCGAGCCAGCACCCCGGCCGCGACCAGCAACGCATCGATCAGGGTGGTCTTTCCGGCGCCGGATGGGCCGACTACCACGACGTTACGGATGGCGGCGGGGCTGTCGGCGGGCGGCGCCGCCCCGTGTCCCGGCGTGGTCGTCTTGTCTGCCATCGGTGCCGCTCCTGGTGTCCGGCATGCTCTGAATAGCCAGCCTTCCCCCAAGAACCGCCCAGCACAAGGAATACGGGGAAAACGGCGAGCGGGTAGGGACTACCGGCTTTGTTCGCGGGCTGATCGCACCAATTCCACGGCGGCGGCGCGCAGCTCATCGATCGAATCGATCGGGCGCCGGTAGCCGACCCGGGTGTAGGCCACCCCGCGTTCGGTGACGACCTGGAGGTCCAGGCCGTAGCGGTCCGCGCCGGTGCAGGTCGCCTCGGTGGTGTCAGGGTATCCGCCCAGCGCCTGTGCCATCGCCACCAATGCCCGGGCGTGGTCGGCGTTGAGGTGAGCGATGGCGCCGGCGGCCTGCGGGGCGACCGGATCCGGTTGCGCGGCAAGGTAGTCCGTGCCGGTCGCCGAATCCATCCGGCCATATCCGCCCACCCAGCGCACCCGCTGCACCTGCAGCACCCACAGCGAGAAGTCGCTGTAGTCGATGTAGTACTTGCCGGCCGGCACCTGCGCCAGGTAGGCGTCGCGCGCCGCGGCGTAGTCGTCGCCGGCGGGCTGATAAACCGCCCCGGCCAGCGTGACGCGGCCGCTCGCCAGCGGGTCGGCGTGCGCGCCGGGCTCCACCACGGCGAGGCTGGCCCGCGGATCGCGGACCAGGTTGCGGCCGTGTTCGGCCAGCTGCGACACGCACAGCACCGGCGCGCCACCCAACAGCGCATAGGTGACCAGCGACGCCCACGGGTCGCCGTCGGAGGTCAGCGTCGCCAGGGTGGCGGCGTTGGTGGCGGCGGTGATCGTGCGGGCCTCTTCGGCCGCCGACGGCCGGGCGTCGTTCGCCAGGGGCGTCAACGCCGGTGGCACCGAGGGCGCATCGCCCGGGTCGCCGTGATCCCGGTTGGCCATGCCCGGCACAGTACCCGGTCAGGCTCGCCAGGATGCCCAGTGTTCGACGGCGATCGTGATCACCGGCCCGGCCAAGGCAACCGTTTGGTACTGCGGATACTTCGCCCGCAGGGCCTGGTAGCCGGTCGCCATCGCCGCGCCGTCGTGGTGGAGCGTCGCCGTCCCGTCGGCTCGCACCCACCACAGCTGCGACCAGTCGTCGTCGTACTGATCCACCAAGACGCTGACCCGCGCATTGCGCTCGATGTTTCTCAGGCGGCGCAGCCGCTTGGTGGTCTTGGGCTTGGCATCCACCGCGGTGTAGATCACGTCGTCGAGCAGGGTGAACACCACCGGCACCAGGTGCGGGGAGCCGTCGGGCGCCACGGTCGCCAGCCGCGCCACCCGGCCCCGCGCAAACCGGGCTTGCGGGTCGAGACCGCCCATCGCGCCAGCCTACGGCCATCGCTTGGAGCCAGAACCGGTGGTTCCGCTAAGCTTGCTGTGTTTGTTTCGCTAACCCGGCATGAGCGGCGCGCGGGGATTTGGCGGGGCGCCTGCACCTGACCCTCAGGAGGTAACCCAATGAGCGGATCGCATCGCCCTAGCCGGTGGTGGCTGCTCAGCGTGACAGCGATGGTGGCCGGGCTTGGCCTGGCCACGGCGCCGGTTCAGGCGGCGCCGTCGCTGCCCAAGCCCCCGCTCGACCCGTCGGCGGCGGTCGCTCAGGTCGGTCCCGCGGTGGTCAACATCGACACCCAGATGGGTTACCAGAGCGCGGTCGGTGCCGGAACCGGCATCGTCTTGGATCCGAACGGCATTGTGCTGACCAACAACCACGTCATCGCCGGGGCCACCGGGCTGACGGTGGTGTCGGTCGGCAACGGCCAGACCTACGAGGTCGACGTGCTCGGCTTCGACCGCAGCCACGACGTGGCGGTGCTGCAGCTGCGGGGTGCCTCGGGCCTGCAGGCGGCCAACATCGGCGACTCGTCGCGGGTCGCCGTGGGTGACCCGGTGGTCGCGATGGGCAACGCCGGCGGCCAGGGCGGGACGCCGAGTGCGGTGCCCGGCAACGTCATCGGTCTCAACCAGACGGTGTCGGCCGCCGACGAGCTGACCGGCAGCACCGAGACGCTGAGCAACATGATCAAGGCGGACACCGCAATCCGCCCCGGCGACTCGGGCGGTCCGATGGTCAACGCGGCCGGCCAGGTGATCGGGATGAACACCGCGGCCAGCGACAACTACAAGTTCGCCCAGCCCGGCGGCGAAGGCTACGCGATCCCGATCAACCAGGCGATGGCCATCGCCAACCAGATCCGGTCCGGGGTCTCCTCAGCCACCGTGCACATCGGTGAGACGGCGTTCATGGGTGTCGGCGTGATCGACAACAACGGCGGGGCGCGGGTCGCGCAGGTGCTCGACGGCACCCCGGCCGCCGCCAGCGGCATCGCCAAGGACGACGTCATCACCTCGGTCAACGGCCGGCCGGTGAACTCGGCCACCGATCTCACCGACGTGCTCGACCAGCAACACCCGGGCGACACCGTCAGGCTGACCTGGCGTACCCCGATGGGCGGCGAGCACAGCGCCGAGGTGACCCTGGTGCCGGGCCCGGTCGGCTGAGCTAGGTAACCCCATCAGTTCCAGGCGCGCGTGATACGTCGGTACTACGACAGCGAAACCAAGCTGTCCTGGGTGCTTGCCGCCCTGGCCGGGGTGCTGGCGGCCACCGCATACACCCATTCCGAGGGCTACTTCGTCACGTTCATGACCGGCAACGCCGGACGTGCGGTGCTCGGGGTGTTCGACGGTAACGAGTGGCTGTCGATCTCGGCCGCCGCACTGTTGTTCTCCTTTCTGGCGGGTGTGGTGATCGCGTCGCTGTGCCGGCGCCGGGTCTGGCCTCAGCATCCGCACGGCGCGCTGCTGCTGACCGCGACCGCGCTGCTGACGGCGACGCTGGTCGACTGGCTCGTGGAGGGCGGGCCGACGCTGCCGCTGCCGCTGCTGCCGATCCTGCTGGTCGCGTTCGGAGTCGGCGCGCTGAACACCACCTTCGTGCGCGACGGCGAAGTGTCGACGCCGTTGAGCTACGTCACCGGCACGGTAGTGAAACTGGGCCAGGGCATCGAACGCCACCTCAGCGGCGGAACCGTTCACGACTGGCTCGGGCACTTCATGCTCTTCGCCGGCTATGTCTCCGGGGCGGTCGTCGGCGGTGTCATCAGTCTGGTGGCCGGTGGCACCTGGATGCTGGGTATCGCCACGGTCGTCTGCGTGCTGGCCACCGGCTACACCTACGGCTACGTCGATCGCCGGGGGATGTGGCAGTGAAGGCGGCGCAAACACCGAAACCGACGTTTCGCAGACCCGCTCTCGGGCTTCTTCTGCAAAACGCCGGTTTCGGGGGATCGATCAGGTCGGGTCGACGCCCACGCCCAGCACTCGCTGGATGTCGGGCTTCATCGCGACCAGCTGCTCGTTCCAGTACGGCCAGTCGTGCGTCCCGTTGGGCGGGAAGTTGAACACGCCGTTGTTGCCGCCGGCAGCCATGTAGTTCTGCTGGAAGGTCTGGTTGGTGCGCAGCGTCAGGCTCTCCAGGAACTTGGCCGGCATGTTGTTGCCGCCCAGATCGCTCGGTGTCCCGTTGCCGCAGTACACCCAGACGCGGGTGCGGTTGGCCACCAGGCGCGGAATCTGCAGCATCGCGTCGTTACGCTTCCAGGCCGGGTCGGACGACGGGCCCCACATGCTGTTGGCGTTGTAACCGCCGGCGTCGTTCATGGCCAGCCCGATCAGCGTCGGCCACCAGCCCTCGGAGGGGTTGAGGAAGCCCGAAAGCGCTGCGGCGTAGGGGAACTGCTGTGGGTAGTAGGCCGCCAGGATCAGCGCCGAACCGCCCGCCATCGACAATCCCACCACGGCGTTGCCGTTGGGCGAGACGCTCTTGTTGGCCTGCATCCAGGCGGGCATCTCCCGGGTCAGGAAGGTCTCCCACTTGTAGGTGTAGTTCTGCCCGTTGCCCTGCGACGGCTGGTACCAGTCGGAGTAGAAGCTGGACTGTCCGCCCACCGGCATGATCACCGACAGGCCCGAGCCGTAGTACTCCTCGAACGCCGGGGTGTTGATGTCCCAGCCGTTGAAGTCGTCCTGGGCGCGCAGCCCGTCCAGCAGGTAGACCGCGTGCGCGCCGCCCGGCTGGAACTGCACTTTGATGTCACGGCCCATCGACGCCGAGGGCACCTGCAGGTACTCCACCGGAAGCCCCGGGCGGGAGAACGCGGACGCGTCGCCCGAACCGCCGGTAACTCCGACGAGACCGGCCAGCAACGCGGCCCCCACCGCCGCGACCCCCAGCCGGCGCGGTAGCCGACTGGCCGCGTGACGCAACTTCTCTACGCTCTTCATAGCTTGTTTCCCATCCCAATGGTCGCTCCGCAAACTGCGGAATGATGCCTGGTTTTGTCCTACTGCGGGAAGTCAAACACGGTGCCGGGCCGTGTCCTGTTCGCCGCCACGGCTTTTCATATCGCGGTTCGGCAACGATTGGGAATCGGCGCGGACTCGCTCCCCGCCGAGCCGCTATCCGGGTAGGCCTATAGTCGACGTAATCATCGACGCAAGGAGCAGGTCATGCAGCCGACTGCGCCGCGACCGCTGGCCGGGGTGCGCGTCATCGAGATCGCCAGTTTCGTCGCCGTGCCGCTGGCCGGAATGACGCTGGCACAGCTGGGCGCCGACGTGGTGCGGGTCGACCCGGTCGGCGGGGCGGCCGACTACCGCCGCTGGCCGGTCGCCGAAGACGGCACATCCATTTACTGGACCGGGCTCAACAAGGGCAAGCGTTCGGTGGTCGCCGACCTGCGCGCGCCGGAAGGGCAGCACCTGGTGCGGCGCCTGATCGCCGAAAGCGGTGTGGTGCTGACGAATATGGCGGGCCGGCAATGGCTTTCGTTCGACACTCTGGTGTCCGAACGCCCTGACCTGATCCACCTCGAGGTGCTCGGACGCGCCGACGGCTCGACGGCCGTCGACTACACCGTGAACGCGGCGACCGGCTTTCCGCTGGTGACCGGCCCGGCGGCCTATGGCGCACCGATCAACCACGTGCTGCCGGCGTGGGATATCGCCTGCGGGCTGCACGGCGCGCTGGCGGTGGTCGCCGCGCTGCACCGCCGGGACCGCACCGGCGAGGCCTGCCGGATCCGGTTGGCCTTGGAGGACGTCGCGTTGGGTACCGCCAGTGCGCTGGGTTTTCTCACCGAGGCGATGGTCAACGGCACCCGACGGGAGCGCATCGGCAACGCGCTCTACGGCCAGTACGGCCAGACCTTCACCGGCAGCGACGGGGCGTCCTTCATGGTCGTCACGCTGACCGACCGGCACTTCCGGGACCTGACCGAGCTGACCGGAACCACGAAGGTCATTGCCGCACTGGCCCAGGCGCGCGACATCGACTTCACCGATGAGGGCCAGCGCTTTCGGCACCGCGAGGTGCTGACCGGGCTGTTCAACGGCTGGTTCGCCGAGCGGACCGGCGCACAGATCGAAGCGGCCCTGGGTGGCACCTCGCTGCTGTGGGACCGCTACCGCAGCTTCGCCGAGGTGGCCGCCGACGAGCGGCTGCGCGACAACGCGATGTTCACGGCGCTGCATCAGCCCCGGGTCGGGGACTACCTGGCGGCCGGGCTGCCGGCGTCCCTCGACGGCGCCCACCCGCCCGCGGTGGCGGCGCCGGAGCTGGGTGCCGATACTGGGCAGGTGCTGGCCGAGCTGGGAATGAGCATCGACGAGATCGACCGACTGCGCCAAAACGGCACGGTGGCAACGGATTAAGTAAGGAGTGACAGCAGGTGCGTACCTTCCGATCGATCGAGGAACTCGCGGCATGCCAGGGCGAGCCGATCGGCCAGAGCGACTGGGTGACCATCACCCAGGACGCCGTCAACCTGTTCGCCGACGCGACCGGTGACCACCAGTGGATTCACGTCGACCCCGAGCGGGCCGCCGGCGGGCCGTTCGGGACCACGATCGCGCACGGGTATATGACGTTGGCCATGCTGCCGCAGCTGATGCACCAGATGTACCGCCTGGAGGGGGTCAAGCTGGCGATCAACTACGGACTGAACAAGGTGCGCTTCCCGGCGCCGGTGCCGGTCGGTTCCAAGGTCCGGGCCCAGACCTCGGTCGTCGAGGTGACCGACGCCGGCGGTGGCGCCCACCAGGTGACCTTGTCGACCACGGTGTCCATCGAGGGCGGTACGAAGCCGGCGTGCGTCGCCGAGAGCGTGGTGCGCTACATGCTCTGAGTCGGGCCGCTCTTGGTGTCCCGGCCGCCAGGCCGCGAGGAGAAGTGCCGCGCGACGATCGCCGCGATCTGCAGGAAGCGACGGCGGGTGGCCGGCGCCATCTCGCTGGTCAGGTCGATCACCCCGCCGGGCCGCAGGTGCGGGTCGAAGGGCACCTCGACCACCGCCTGACCGTGTTGGACGAACTGCGCGGTCAGCGCCGAGCGGGTTCGTTTGTCGGCGTGGCCGTCGGAGTCGTTGAGTACCACCACGCTGCGCTGCAGCAGACCGCCCTGGCCGCGGTCGGCCAGCCACTCCATGGTCTTGGCGGCCGCGCCGGCCCCGTCGGCCCACGGCGAGGACACCACGATCAGCGCGTCCAGGTCGCGCAGCGCCTCCTGGGTGACCGGCGAGTCCATCGTCGAACCGCAGTCGATGATCGAGATGGTGAAGTGCCGGTCCAGGCGCAGCGCCGCCTCCCGGTACAGCGCCGCGTCGAGGGTCCGGCGCCCACCCGCGGCCGGCTCGCCGATCAGCACGTACAGTCCCGCGGCGTTGGCGCCCACCCGGCTGCTGATGTCGGCGAACGACTGCATGCTCTGATCGGCGGCCAGGTCCCAGTAGGAGCTGGTGGCGCGCGGGTCGATGCGGCTACCGAGCCGGCCGAAGGCGGTGTCGGCATCGACGGCCACCACGTGGTCGGCCCGGCGCAGCGCGGCGAACACCGAACCGACGCTGGCCGCCACCGTCGTCTTGCCCACGCCGCCCTTGCCCAGGACGCCGACCTTGTAACTGCCGTTCGGCATGGACCGGATGGCCGCCTCGTAGGCGGCCTCCTCCCGCTCGGCCGGTGATGGACCCAGATTGACCAGCCCCAGCGTCGCGGACAGCACCAGGCGCCGCCAACCGCGGGCCGGGCGCGGCCGGGGCGGGGGACCCGGAGGCGGGTGCGGGTAAGGCGGGTGCTGCTGTGGTGGCGGTGCCCAAGGTTGGTGCTGCTGCTGCTGCTGGTACTGGTGCGGTGCGGGCCGACTGCGCCGGAAGTCGTCGTCGGGGTTCATAGGCTCCTTGAGGCATACGGCTACGGCACGGCCAACTGGCCCAATAGTCCTGCAGCTTAGTCGCGGAGGCGCCGATACCGGGTCAGCCTCGGGTCAGCTGTGCTCAGCAGTCGTAGTACAGCGCGAACTCGTAGGGGTGCGGGCGCAGGTTGATCGGGGCGATCTCGTGCTCGCGCTTGTAGTTGATCCAGGTTTCGATCAGGTCCGGGGTGAAAACGCCGCCTTCGGTGAGGTATTCGTGGTCGGCTTCGAGGTGGTCGATCACCTGGGACAACTGGGTGGGCGCCTGCGGGATGTCGGCGGCCTCGTCGGGCGGCAGTTCGTAGAGGTCCTTGTCGACCGGGGCGGCCGGCTCGATCTTGTTCTTCACGCCGTCGATGCCGGCCATCAGCATGGCGGCGAACGCCAGGTAGGGGTTGCCCGAGGAGTCCGGGCAACGGAACTCCAGCCGCTTGGCCTTCGGGTTGGTGCCGGTGATCGGGATGCGCACGCAGGCCGAACGGTTGCGCTGGCTGTAGACCAGGTTGATCGGCGCCTCGTAGTGCGGCACCAAGCGCTTGTAGGAGTTGATGGTGGGGTTGGTGAACGCCAGCAGCGACGGCGCGTGGTGCAGGATGCCGCCGATGTAGTACCGGGCGGCGTCCGACAGCCCGGCGTAACCGGCTTCGTCGTAGAACAGGGGTTCGCCGTCCTGCCAGACCGACTGGTGGACGTGCATGCCTGAGCCGTTGTCGCCGAAGAGTGGTTTGGGCATGAAGGTGACGGTTTTGCCGTGCGCCCAGGCGGTGTTCTTGATGATGTACTTGAACCGCATCAGGTCGTCGGCGGCGTGCAGCAGCGTGTTGAACCGGTAGTTGATCTCGGTCTGGCCGCCGGTGCCGACCTCATGGTGGCCGCGCTCGACCATGAAGCCGGCGTTGGTCAGGTTGGTGGTCATGGCGTCGCGCAGGTCGACGTACTGGTCATTGGGCGCCACCGGGAAGTAGCCGCCCTTGGGCCGGACCTTGTACCCGAGGTTGGGGCTGCCGTCCGACTCGGTGGGCCTACCGGTGTTCCACCAGCCGGCGACCGAATCCACCTGGTAGGACGAACCGTTGATCTGCGAGTCGAAGTTCACCGAGTCGAAGATGTAGAACTCGGCTTCGGCGCCGAAGTAGGCGGTGTCGGCGATGCCGGTGCTGGCGAGGTAGCTCTCGGCTTTGCGGGCGATGTTGCGCGGATCGCGCGAATAGGGCTCGCGGGTGAACGGGTCGTGCACAAAGAAGTTCAGATTGAGAGTTTTGGCCGCCCGGAACGGATCGATCCATGCGGTGTCCGGGTCGGGCAGCAGCAGCATGTCCGACTCGTGGATGGACTGGAAGCCGCGGATCGAGGAACCGTCGAACGCCAATCCATCGGTGAAGATGCTCTCGTCCAGCGCCGATGCCGGGATCGAGAAATGTTGCATCACACCTGGCAGATCGCAGAACCGAATGTCGACATACTCGACCGACTCTTCGGCGACGAGCTTGAATATATCGTCGGCCATCGTGGTCTCCTTTGCGCGCAGACAGCCAGACGATAGGCAGTCCACATTTCCTGGACATCATCTGGTTATTGCGTGCAGGTAACACAAAACGTGAGTATGAGCATTTGCTCAGCAGGTAGCACGCCGCCCAGATCCGGGTATATCGTGACGTTGCCTGTGCAAATTTCAGGCGAACCGCCCGTTCAACGTCGCACGGACCAACCCTCGATCGATCGTCTATGCCAGACGAATTGAGGCCGAAGTGCGAAGGGTCAGGTAGTGATGGCACCCAGCCGGGTCGGGCTCTACAACCCCGCGTTCGAACACGACGCGTGCGGGGTCGCCATGGTCGTCGACATCCACGGCCGGCGTAGCCGCAGTATCGTCGAGAAGTCGATCACCGCGCTGCTCAACCTCGAACACCGCGGCGCCGCCGGAGCCGAACCGCACAGCGGCGACGGCGCCGGCATCCTCATCCAGGTGCCGGACCAATTCCTGCGTGCGGTCACCGATTTCGAACTGCCCGACGAAGGCGCCTATGCCACCGGTATCGCATTCTTGCCGCAGTCGGCCAAAGACGCGGCGAACGCCTGCGCCGCGGTGGAGAAGATCGTCGAATCCGAAGGACTGCAGGTGCTCGGGTGGCGCGAGGTGCCGATCGACGACTCCTCGCTGGGCGCCCTGGCCCGCGACGCGATGCCGACCTTCCGGCAACTTTTCATCGGCGGGGCGTCCGGGATGGCCCTGGAGCGGCGCGCCTATGTGGTCCGTAAGCGCGCCGAACACGAGCTGGGCAGCAAGGGCCCCGGCCAGGACGGCCCGGGCCGGGAAACCGTCTATTTCCCAAGTCTTTCCGGCCGGACGATGGTCTACAAGGGCATGCTGACCACCCCGCAGCTCAAGGCCTTCTATCCCGATCTTGCCGACGAGCGCCTGCACAGTGCGCTGGGCATCGTGCATTCCCGGTTCTCCACCAACACCTTTCCGTCCTGGCCGCTGGCGCATCCGTTTCGGCGCATCGCGCACAACGGGGAGATCAACACCGTCACCGGCAACGAGAACTGGATGCGGGCCCGCGAGGCGCTGATCCGCACCGACGTCTTCGGTGACGGGAGCGCGGCCGACAAGCTGTTTCCGATCTGCACCCCGGGTGCCTCCGACACGGCCCGATTCGACGAGGTGCTCGAACTGCTGCATCTGGGCGGCCGCAGTCTGCCGCACGCGGTGCTGATGATGATCCCGGAAGCCTGGGAGCGGCACGAGAATATGGACGGGCCTACTCGCGCCTTTTATGAGTACCACGATTCGCTGATGGAGCCCTGGGACGGCCCGGCCTCGATGACTTTCACCGACGGCACCCTGGTGGGCGCGGTGCTGGACCGCAATGGTCTGCGGCCGTCGCGGATCTGGGTCACCGACGACGGACTGGTGGTGATGGCCTCGGAAGCGGGCGTGCTCGACCTGGATCCGGCCACCGTGGTGCGTCGGCAACGGCTGCAGCCCGGCCGGATGTTTTTGGTGGACACCGCCGCCGGCCGGATCATCTCCGACGCCGAGATCAAGTCGACGCTGGCCGCCGAGCGCCCCTACCAGCAGTGGATCGACGAGGCCCTGATTGGAATCGATGAGCTGCCGCCCGGTGACGCACCGCGAATGGAACGCCATCGGATCCTGTTGCGCCAACAGGTGTTCGGCTATACCTACGAAGAACTGAACCTGTTGCTCGCGCCGATGGCCCGCACCGGCGCCGAGCCGATCGGGTCGATGGGCACCGACACCCCGGTGGCAGTGCTGTCGGCGCGGCCGCGCATGCTGTTCGACTACTTCCAGCAGATGTTCGCCCAGGTCACCAATCCGCCGCTGGACGCCATCCGCGAAGAGGTGATCACCAGCCTGCAGGGCGCCGTCGGGCCCGAGGGCGACCTGCTCGAGACCGGAGAACCCACGTGGCGGCAGGTCGTGTTGCCCCAGCCGATCCTGAGCAACGCCGACCTGGCGAAGCTGGTCAGCCTGGACCCCGATGGGCGCATCGGCTCCCGGGGCCGGCACGGCCTGTCCACGGCCGTAATCCACTGCCTGTATCCGGTCGCCGAGGGCGGCGCCGGGTTGCGCGAGGCGTTGCGGCAGGTCTGCGCCCGGGCGTCGGCGGCGATCGACGACGGCGCCTGTTTCATCGTGATCTCCGACCGGGAATCCGACGAGACGATGGCACCCATCCCGTCGCTGCTGGCCACCTCGGCGGTGCATCACCATCTGGTCGCCGAACGCACCCGCACCAAAGTGGGCCTGGTGGTGGAATCCGGCGACGCGCGCGAGGTGCACCACCTGGCGGCGCTGCTGGGTTTCGGCGCCGCCGCCGTCAACCCCTACCTGGCCTTCGAGTCCGTCGAGGACATGCTGGATCAGGGTCTGATCGAAGGGCTCGACCACGAGAAGGCGGTTTACAACTACGCCAAGGCCGCCGCCAAGGGCGTGCTGAAGGTGATGTCCAAGATGGGTATTTCCACCCGCGCCTCCTACACCGGCGCGCAGCTGTTCCAGCCGGTGGGCATCTCCCAGGATGTGCTCGACGAATACTTCGCCGGCCTGTACTGCCCGATCGGCGGCATCAGCCTCGATGACATCGCCGCCGACGTCGCCGCCCGCCACCGGCTGGCCTACCTCGACCGGCCCGAGGAG
Organism: Mycolicibacter sinensis; assembly: GCF_001673565.1. GTDB lineage: Bacteria > Actinomycetota > Actinomycetes > Mycobacteriales > Mycobacteriaceae > Mycobacterium > Mycobacterium sinense_C. Next base: position 10,665 of record NZ_LZMF01000074.1, on the reverse strand, counting down.
CGGGCCCACCGGCAGCTGCCGGTGGGCGGCGAGTATCAGTGGCGCCGCGAGGGGGAGTACCACCTGTTCAACCCCGAGACGGTGTTCAAACTGCAGCACTCCACCCGCACCGGGCAGTACGCCGTCTTCAAGGAGTACACCGCGCTGGTCGATGATCAAAGTGAGCGACTGGCCACCCTGCGCGGTCTGCTGAAGCTCAAAACCGGGGTACGGCAGCCGGTTCCGATCGAGGAGGTGGAACCGGCCACCGAGATCGTCAAGCGGTTCGCGACCGGCGCGATGAGTTACGGCTCGATCTCCGCTGAGGCGCACGAGACCCTGGCGATCGCGATGAACCGGATCGGCGGCCGGTCCAACTGCGGCGAGGGCGGTGAGCACGCCGACCGATACCTGCGCGAGCCGAACGGAGACTGGCGGCGCAGCGCGATCAAACAGGTCGCCTCGGCCCGATTCGGGGTCACCAGCGACTACCTGGTCAACTGCACGGACTTACAGATCAAGATCGCCCAGGGCGCCAAACCCGGTGAGGGCGGCCAACTCCCGGGCAACAAGGTGTATCCCTGGATCGCCGAGGTTCGGCACGCCACCCCCGGCGTCGGGCTGATCTCGCCCCCGCCGCACCACGACATCTACTCCATCGAGGACCTCAAACAGCTGATCCACGACCTGAAGAACGCCAACCCGGACGCCCGCATCCACGTCAAGCTGGTCGCGGAGAACGGTGTCGGGACGGTGGCCGCCGGGGTGTCCAAGGCGCACGCCGACGTGGTGCTGATCTCCGGGCACGACGGCGGCACCGGAGCGGCGCCGCTGACCTCGCTCAAGCACGCCGGGGCGCCCTGGGAGCTGGGGCTGGCCGAGACCCAGCAGACGTTGCTGCTCAACGGCCTTCGGGACCGGATCGTGGTGCAGGTGGACGGTCAGCTCAAGACCGGCCGCGACGTGGTGATCGCCGCTCTGCTCGGCGCCGAGGAATTCGGCTTCGCCACCGCACCGCTGGTGGTGTCGGGTTGCATCATGATGCGGGTCTGCCACCTGGACACCTGCCCGGTCGGGGTCGCCACCCAGAACCCGGAGTTGCGCAGCCGGTTCAACGGCCAACCCGAGTTCGTCGAGAACTTCTTCTGGTTCATCGCCGAGGAGGTGCGCGAATACCTTGCGGCGCTGGGCTTCCGCACCCTCAACGAAGCGGTCGGTCAGGTGGGCGCGCTGGACACCACGTTGGCCCGGGCGCACTGGAAGGCCCACAAGCTGGATCTCGATCCGGTGCTGCACGAGCCGGAGTCCGCCTTCATGAACCAGGACCTGTACTGCAGCTCCGGGCAGGACCACGGGCTGGACAAGGCGCTGGATCAGCAGTTGATCGTGATGAGCCGCGAGGCGCTCGACTCGGGCACCCCGGTCCGGTTCACCTCCGCGATCTCCAACGTCAACCGGACCGTCGGGACCATGCTCGGCCACCAGGTGACCAAAGCTTATGGCGCTCAGGGCCTGCCGGCTGGCACCATCGACATCACCTTCACCGGGTCGGCCGGCAACAGCTTCGGGGCTTTCCTGCCGCCCGGGATCACCCTGCGGGTGTTCGGTGACGCCAACGACTATGTCGCCAAGGGCCTGTCGGGTGGCCGGATCACGATCCGGCCACCGACCGATGCACCCGGCGGTTACGTCGCCGAGGACAACATCATCGGCGGCAACGTGATCCTGTTCGGCGCCACCAGCGGTGAGGTGTTCCTGCGCGGGGTGGTCGGCGAACGGTTCGCGGTGCGCAACTCCGGGGCGCATGCCGTGGTGGAGGGCGTCGGCGACCACGGCTGCGAATACATGACCGGCGGCAAAGTGGTGGTGCTGGGCCGCACCGGGCGCAACTTCGCCGCCGGGATGTCCGGAGGAATCGCTTACGTGTACGACCCGAACGCCGAACTTCCGGGCCGGCTCAATACCGAGATGGTGGAGCTGGATTCCTTCGATGATTTCGACGGCGACGACATCAGCTGGCTGCGCGGCATCCTGGCCGCCCACGCCGAGGCCACCGACTCCGCACCCGCGCACGCCATCCTGGCCGACTGGCAAACCCATCGTCACCACTTCGTCAAGGTGATGCCGCGCGACTACCGGCGGGTGCTCGCCGCGGTGGCCGAGGCGAAGGCGAGCGGCGCTGACCCGAACGAGGCGATCATGGCGGCGGCTCATGGCTGACCCGAAAGGCTTCCTCAAACTCCCGCTGCGTGTGCTGCCGTCGCGCCGCCCCGTCGCCGAGCGAGTCGGCGACTGGAACGAGGTGTATCAGGACTTCGCCGAGGACACCCTGCGCGAGCAGGCCGGGCGGTGCATGGACTGCGGTATCCCGTTCTGCCACACCGGCTGTCCGCTGGGCAATCTGATCCCGGAATGGAACGACCTGGTTCGCACCGGACGCTGGCGTGATGCGTTCGACCGGCTGCACGCCACCAACAACTTTCCGGACTTCACCGGGCGGCTCTGTCCGGCCCCGTGCGAGCCGGCCTGCGTGCTGGGTATCAACCAACCACCGGTGACGATCAAGCAGATCGAATACGAGATCGTCGAACGCGGATTCAAAGAAGGTTGGGCACAACCGATCCCACCGTCAGTCCGAACCGGCAAGGCCGTCGCGGTGGTGGGCTCCGGGCCGGCCGGGCTGGCCGCCGCACAGCAGCTCACCAGGGCCGGACACACGGTGACGGTGTTCGAGCGCGACGACCGCATCGGTGGGCTGCTGCGGTATGGCATACCGGAATTCAAGATGGAGAAGCGCATCGTCGACCGGCGGCTGGAACAGATGGCCGGCGAGGGAACGGTGTTCCGCACGGGCGTGAACGTCGGCGTGGATGTGACAGCCGCTCAGTTGCGCCGCGACTTCGACGCCGTGGTGCTGGCCGGCGGGGCCACCGCATGGCGCGACCTGGCGATCCCCGGCCGGGAGCTCGACGGCATTCACCAGGCGATGGAGTACCTGCCGTGGGCCAACCGGGTGCAGGCCGGGGACCTGTCCGAGCCGCCGATCACCGCGCACGGCAAGAAGGTGATCATCATCGGCGGTGGCGACACCGGCGCCGACTGCCTGGGCACCGTGCACCGCCAGGGCGGCACCTGCGTGCACCAGTTCGAGATCATGCCGCGTCCGCCGGAAACCCGTGACCCGTCCACGCCGTGGCCGATGTGGCCGCTGATCATGCGGGCGTCGGCGGCGCACGAGGAGGGTGGCGACCGGGTGTTCTCGGTCAACACCGAGGAATTCCTCGGTCGCGACGGTCACGTCACCGGGCTGCGGGCCCACGAGGTCCGCCGCGGGGCCGGCGGTTTCGAGAAGGTGGACGGCACCGACTTCGAGCTGGAAGCTGATCTGGTGCTGCTGGCGATGGGTTTCGTCGGCCCGGAACGGTCGGCGCTGCTTAGTGACTTGGGGGTGGAATTCACCGCGCGCGGCACCGTGGAGCGCGACGCGGAGTTCGCCACCGCGGTGCCGGGTGTCTACGTCGCAGGGGACATGGGGCGCGGGCAGTCGCTGATCGTCTGGGCGATCGCCGAGGGCCGTGCCGCCGCGGCGGCCGCCGACCGGTATCTGATGGGCGCCACGGCGTTGCCCGTCCCGATCGCGTCGACCGCGGCGCCGATCCACTGAGGCAGCTTCCTCCTGGAACCGCAACCGTCACTTAAGTAACTTCTGTATCACATTCCGGCGCGTCGGGTGTTGTTTGCCACCACAGCGGTGTCTAATGGTCAGCAATGTGCGCCGCGTTAACAATGTGTTGACCTGGTCCGCGTTATTCCAATCTGGTCCGAACCGGGGCGGGGGTCTTTCACCGTGTACGTCAACCCGATATATCGATACCGGATGGGCCGAATGGCCTGGTCACTGCTGCGGTATCCGCGCCGCAGCCGTGAGTTTCCGGCCAAGCACGAGCGCCTGATCACGGCCGACGAACTGCTGCGCTACGCGACGTAGGTTCTTCCGGGCTTCACCGGGCCCTGCGCCTGAAAAGTTTGCTACGCGTTATCCGGGCGGGATCCCTCATGCGCCGGGGTCGCCCGGCTTCAGCAGCCCGGAATCGCGGATCGCTTCGGCCAACGGTTCGAGCACCGCCGGGTCATAGGGCACCGGTAGATAGACGATCGCCAGGTCCAGTCCCTCGGCGCCGAGTGCCGCGGCGTCCTCGACCACCTTGCGGTAGTCATGGTCGGGGTCCAGGCGCAGATGCGCAGACAGGGTGATCTCGCCCGGGTCGCGGCCGATGTCGGCGCAGTGACCGGCCAACACATCGCGCTTGCGGGCGAACTCGGCCGGCGTGCCCCCGACGAAGTTCCAATGCTGGGCATACCGCGCGGTGATCTTCAGGGTGCGCTTCTCCCCGCTGCCGCCGATGCAGATCGGGGGGTGCGGGCGTTGCGGGCCCTTGGGCTCGTTGCGCGCGTTGTCCAGTTGGTAGTAGGTGCCGGAGAAGGTGGTGGTCTCGGTGCTCAACAGGCTGACCAGGACTTCACACGCCTCCTCGAAGCGATCGAAGCGCTCGCGGATGCTGCCCAGCTCGATCCCGTAGGCGCCGGACTCCTCCTCGTTCCACCCCGCGCCGATACCCAACTCCAGCCGGCCCCCGGAGATGATGTCGAGCGCGGCGGCCATATTGGCCAACACGGCGGGATGACGGTAGTGGATGCCGGTGACCAAGGTGCCCAGCCGCAGCCGGGTGGTGGCCTGGGCCAGCGCCGTCAGCGTCGTCCAGCCCTCCAGGCACGGCCCGGTCGAGTCGGTGAAGATCGGGTAGAAGTGGTCGAAGGTCCAGCCGGACTCGTAGACGTCGATGTCGTCGGCGGCCTGCCAGACGGCCAGCATGTCGGCCCAGGTGGTGTTCTGCGGGGAGGTCTTGAACGCGAAGCGCATCCCGCCGACGTTAGTGCCTTTCTCCCGCGACCAGACGTGAAAGCGCCCATCGACGGCCCGATTTGGGGGCTTTCGCTGGGGGTGCCCCCGCTGGGGGACTGCGAGCGGAGGAAACCCAGCGCCCGATAGGCTCCCCGACGTGGACATGGTGATTCTGGGGATCGACACCAAGGTGACTCTGCTGGCGGCCGGGCTGATCTTCCTGCTGGCCCTGCTGCTGGGAGCATGGAAGTACCAGCAGATCGCCACCTCGGAGAACCATCAGGCCCACATCTACGTCGACATCGCCCACCGGGCGGCGCTGCTGTACTCCTTCGCCACGCTGCTGGTCGCGGTGTTCGTCGAGCTCAGCGGCTGGCCGACCTGGGTGAACATGACCGCGGCGATGGTGATGGTGTACTTCTTCGTCACCGCGATCGGCAGCTACATGCTGCACGGCGCGTTGCGCGACACCACCAACCAGTTCGAGAAGGCCGGCCCGCTGTTGAAGGTCGGCATGGTGTTGCTCATCGTCGGGGAGATCGGCGGTTTCGCGGTGCTGCTGGCCGGTTTCGGCGTCGGCGAGTTCTGACCCCGACTTACAGCGCTTCGCCGTAGATGCTGCTGACCCAGATGTGAGTCAGCGTGTCGACCACCCGGTCATGGGCGATCGACGGTTCCTCGGCGACCAAGGCGGCCATCATGGTGCGCTCGTTCATCTGATTCAGCGAGGTAGCCAGGTCCAGCGCGGGGATGGTGTGCGGCGCGGCGCCCCGCTCTCGCTCGGCGGTGATCATCGTCGCGGTCTGGTCGATCCATCTGCCCATGAAGCCGTTCCACATCGCCTTGAATTCCGGGCTGGTGGCCAGCGCCTCGGTGCCGGCCCGGGCGATCGCCCGATGCGAGCTGAATGCGATGAAGAACGCCTTGATACCGCTGCGCCAGATTCGGCGCGGGTCGGTCGGCAGCCGCTGCACCGCCCCGACGAACTCCGAGTCGGCGGCCGCGATCAGCGGCTCCAACAGGGAGAGCAGCACCGCGTCCTTGGACTTGAAATAGAAGTAGAAGGTGGGCCGGGAGATCCCGGCGCCCTTGGCCAGGTCGTCGACGGAGATCTCGGCCAGCGGCCGCTGCTCGAGCAGTCGTTCGGCGGTGGACAGGATCGCCAGCTCCCGGTCGTCGCCGGACGGCCGTGTCGCGCGGCGTCCATAACGGGTCGCATTGGGGCTGGCCATGGCCGCTACTTTACACGACGTCGACTAATTCAACAGGGTGTTGACCGACTCGACACCCCGTTGATAACCTGTCGGCATGACTGAACACCTCGATGTTGTGATCGTCGGCGCCGGCATCTCCGGCATCAGCGCGGCCTGGCACCTGCAGAACCGCTGCCCGAACAAGAGCTACGCGATCCTGGAGCGCCGCGACGACCTCGGTGGCACCTGGGATCTGTTCAAGTACCCGGGCATCCGCTCGGACTCCGACATGTTCACCCTCGGCTTCCGGTTCAAGCCGTGGCGCTCGGCCCACTCGATCGCCGACGGCGCCTCGATCAAGGCCTACATCAAGGAGGCGGCCGCCGAGAACGGCATCGACTCCCATATCCGCTACCGGCAGCACGTGGTGGCCGCCGACTGGTCCGACGCCGAGAACCGCTGGACCGTCACCGTGCAGAGCGACGGCAAGGAGAGCCAGCTCACCTGCTCGTTCCTGTTCGCCTGCAGCGGCTACTACAACTACGACGAGGGCTACTTGCCGAAGTTCGAAGGCGCCGAGGACTTCGAGGGCACCATCGTGCACCCGCAGCACTGGCCCGAGGACCTGGACTACGCGGGCAAGCGGGTGGTGGTGATCGGTTCCGGCGCCACCGCGGTGACGCTGATCCCGAGTCTGGTCAACACCGGTGCCGGCCACGTCACGATGCTGCAGCGCTCGCCGACCTACATCGGTTCGCTGCCGCTGGTCGACCCGTTCGCCGAGCGGGCGAACAAGCTGCTGCCCGCACACGCCGCGCACGTCGCCAACCGCTGGAAGGCGATCGGTTTTTCCACCTTCCAGTACCAGCTGTCGCGGCGCTTCCCGGCGTTCATGCGCAAGACGCTGCTCACGATGGCCCAGCGGCGGCTGCCGAAGGGCTACGACGTCGAGAAGCACTTCGGCCCGAGCTACAACCCCTGGGATCAGCGGCTGTGCCTGGCGCCCAACGGTGACCTGTTCAAGACGATCCGCAGTGGTAAGGCCGACGTCGTCACCGACACCATCGAGCGGTTCACCAAGACCGGCATCAAACTGAGCTCGGGCGAGGAACTGCCGGCCGACATCATCATCACCGCGACCGGTCTGAACCTGCAGCTGTTCGGCGGGGCCGACGTGCGGCGCAACGGTGAGTCCGTGGCGCTGACCGACACCATGGCCTACAAGGGGCTGATGCTCACCGGGCTGCCGAACATGGCGTTCACCATCGGCTACACCAACGCGTCCTGGACGCTCAAGGCCGACCTGGTCTCGGAATTCGTCTGCCGGGTGCTCAACTACATGGACGCCAACGGCTTCGAAACGGTGGTTCCGGGCCAGCCCGCCGGCGATATCGAGAACCGGCCGCTGATGGACTTCACCCCCGGCTACGTGCTTCGGGCCCTGGATTACCTGCCCAATGCGGGGTCGCGCGCGCCCTGGCGGCTCAAGCAGAACTACCTGCTGGACCTGCAGCTGATCCGGCGCGGCAAGGTCGACGACGACGTACTGCGCTTCACCAAGCAGCGCGCTGCCGTGAACGCCTAGTTGCGCTCGGGTACCGGCCGGCTCTGCCGGCCGGTACCGATGCGCTGGTAACGACGGCACGGACACTCGGTGTGGCGAGTTCCGATTCCTCATTGTCTTCTTAAAATGCTGATGCCTTGATCGGGCCGTTTTCTGTCGTACCGTCGCACTAGTGTTCGACGTATGGGCAGGGATGCGCTGGCAGATCGGGACACCATCATGGAGTGTCTCGATGCGGCTGAGGCGGCTAACGCCAGCTTGGCGCGGTGCTCGTTTGATGGGTTGAGCTCCGAAGAATTGGTGGAGGTACTGGTCCGCCGCGAAGCCTTGGCGTGGCAGGCGCCGGTAATCGATCACCAGATCCTGGCCCGGCTGGTGGCCGAGGGGCATTCGGAGGTGTTGGCGGGGTGCTCGCTGGCCAAGGCGCTGTCGGAGCGGTTACGGATCAGCACGAAAGAAACCCGGCGGCGCATCGATGAAGCCGCTGAGTTGGGCCCGCGCACCGCGATGACCGGTGAACCCCTGGAACCGGTACTGCGAGCGTTGGCGGCGGCCCAGGCTGCTGGTCAGGTCGGCCCGGAGCAGGTGGCGATCGCCCGCACGGCGATGGCCAAGATCCCCGCCGGGGTTTCGGCTGCGGTTCGCGAGCGCGCCGAGCGTGATCTGGCGGAGCTGGCCACCTTGTTCGCCCCGGAGACCTTTCAACGCCTGGCTGTTCATCTGATCGCTGTGCTGGATCAAGACGGCGACGAGCCCGACGACCGGGAACGCCAAGCCCGGCGCGGGCTGCGACTGGGACCGCAACGCCCCGACGGGATGAGCAGCCTCAGTGGCACGATCACGCCGGAGTTGCGAGCCACCATGGAGCCGGTGCTGGCCAAACTCGGCGCACCTGGGATGTGCAACAGTGCCGATGAGAAGCCCTGCGTGTCTGGCACGCCATCGCAGGAGCAGATTGAGCAGGATCACCGCACCCGCGAGCAACGCCAGCACGATGCGCTGTTGGCCGCCTTGCGGGCCACTCTGGCTTGCGGGGATCTCGGGCGGCTCAACGGCCTACCGGTCACGGTGATCGTCTCGGCCACTCTGGACCAGCTGCAGGCCGGCGCCGGCAAGGCCCACACCGCCGGCGGCAGCTTGTTGCCGATGGGTGATCTGCTGCGGATGGCTTCGCACGCCTACAACTATCTGACGATCTTCGACGGCCAGGGTCGGGCATTGTGGCTGGGCCGCACCAAGCGACTTGCTTCAGCGGATCAGCGCATCGTGCTGCACGCCCGCGACCGCGGCTGCACGCGGCCGGGCTGTACGGTCTCCGGGTATTTGAGCCAAGCCCATCACCTCGATGGCGATTGGGCCCGCAACGGGCAGACAGATGTGGACTCCCTGGCCCTGGCCTGCGCGCCGGACAACCGGATGGCCAGCGAGCAGGGCTGGACCACCCGGCTCGGCGAGGCCGGCCGGGTCGAATGGATCCCACCGCCCAAACTCGACCACGGCCAGCCCCGCGCCAACCCGTTTCACTTCATCGAATCGGTCATCGACTACCACCAGACGATCCGCTGCCGCGAACCCGACGATGATGTACCCGATCCGCAACCACCACCGGACTGGCCCGATCTCGACGAACCCCAACCCGGCGAACCCGGCTTCGACGAAGTTTTCGAAAGCCTCATGCGCAGCTACGACACCATCGACTACGGCGAACTCGCGCGCCAGTACGGCTACCCCGACGACGGCTAGCTGCGTTCCGGCCAGTAGTAGGAGTCGGGGTAGGGCCGGGCGCCGAAGATCGCGGTGCCGATCCGCACCTCGGTGGCGCCCTCGGCGATCGCCAGCGGGAAGTCCCCGCTCATTCCCATCGACAGCCGCGGCAGGTCGTGGCCGCGGGCCGCGGCGTCGTCGCGCAGCTGCCGCAACCGGCGAAAACAGCCGCGGACGACGTCGGCGTCGGAGGTGTTGATGGCCAACGTCATCAATCCCCGCACCCGCAACGTGGGGTAGCCGGCCAGCTCGTCGAGGAACGCCGGCAGCTGCTTGGGCTCCAGGCCGTACTTGCTCGGCTCGTCTGAGGTCTTGACCTGCACCAGCATGTCGATGACCCGGTTCTCGGCGCGCAGCTGCCGGTCCAGGGCCGCGGCCAGCTTGGGCCGGTCCAGCGACTGCACCTCGGCGGCCAGCCGCGCCACCATCCCGGCCTTGTTGGTCTGCAGGTGCCCGATCATCACCCAGTCGATCCCGCAGTCGGCCAGCGGCTCGTGCTTGTCCCGGATCTCCTGGACCTTGTTCTCGCCGAACCGGTGCAGCCCCAAACCGACGGCTTCGCGGATCGCCTCCGGTCCGAAGGTCTTGCTCACCGGCAGCACGGTGACCTCGCCGGGATCTCGGCCGGCGGCGCGGCAGGCGTCGTCGACCCGGTCCCGGAGCCGTTCCCAGCGCGCCCGCAGGCCGTCGTCCATCGGCGTTAGACGACGACGATGCCGTCGTCGTCGCTGTAAGCGGTCTCGCCGGGCACGAAAGCGATGCCGCCGAGTTCTACGACGACGTCTCGCTCGCCGGCACCGGTCTTGGTGCTCTTGCGGGGATTGGTGCCCAGCGCCTTGATGCCGATGTCGAGCGTGCGCAGTGTCGCGGCGTCGCGCACGGCGCCATGCACGATCAGCCCGGCCCACCCGTTGCTGCGGGCCAGCTCGGCGATCACATCACCGACCAGCGCGGTATGCAGCGAGCCGGCTCCGTCGATCACCAGCACCCCGCCGTCGCCGGGCTGCGACAGCACCGACTTGAGCAGCGCGTTGTCCTGGAAGCAGCGGACCGTGCTGATCCGGCCGGCGAACTCGGTGCGGCCGCCGCGGCTGAGCCCTTGAACGCAGGCTTTCGGCCCACCGCCGACCTGGTCGACGACATCGGCGCCGGCGTGCGCAGTTGCGACCTGCAGTTCCGCCAACTCGGCGGCCGCACCGAGTTCGCCGGCCGGATCAGCACGGTCCGCTGCTTCCAGGACAACGCGCTGCTCAAGTCGGTGC
>NZ_LZMF01000073.1:0-110802 GCF_001673565.1 Mycolicibacter sinensis | reverse complement strand
GGACGGCACCGCTACGTTCCCCCGAAGGGCGGGTCTGGAAGGTCGAGCGAGACCTGCCGGACTGGCAGAAATGCCCCGACGGCACTACCTCCCCCGGACACCAGACATTCACGTTCTATCCCTCAGATGCCAATGGCGTCACCAAGATCGGATCACCATATCTTGAGGGTAGAGACAAGACGACCGGTGTCTCGGGTGCCTGCGGAAGATTCAAGTTCCTCACGGTCGTGATGCCGCTCAGATTAGACAGAATCGGTTGACCCGGCCCTCAACACCGTCCCCGATTGAGCCGACCAGGAATACCCGGAGGTTTCGGATGTCGAATTTAGGTTCGCCAGGATCCCAACGCGACGAATCGCACCGACGAGGGCTCGGCGCATGGGCTCGTCAGTCCTCGGCTGCGCTTGCCGGTCTCGCCGTTGTTGCGTCATGTGTGCTGATGCTGGACAGTACGGCCGCCGCCCGCCCGGATGATCCGCCCGTGCCTCCAATGCCGGATATTGCTGTCACCCCCACTAACTGGGCCCCAACGGTGCGCCATCCTTACGACAAGATCGCCAACCATGTCACGGCTGCCGACGTCACCGCGATGGGTGAAATGTGCCAGTGGTTTAACGCGCAGTACCGCGATCTAGTTCGCCAGATCGACCAGTTCGGCTTCAACTTGTTAGCGACCAGCAATGACTGGACTCAGGGCCAGATCCAGGCTCAGGCCGATGCGGTCGCGCGCAACATTGATCACGCCGAGGATTTCCTCGCACCTCGAGCGCAAGCTCTGACCCAAACACAGGACTTCGCCGGCGACCAATATTTTCCCGTTTACCAGGGCGAGGCTTTCTACCGACTCTGGCAACACCTCTCCAATGTCGGCGTCGGAATCAAAGCCCGCAATACGGCCTGGGTCAACGGTCCGGCCTCCGAACGAGTGAAGCACTGGGGAAGCAAGATTCATCGCTCCCACGCCTGCGACTGATCCCGCCGCGTATGAGTCAGTCCCCGTCGACATGGCCGATCAGCGCATCGTCGTCTGCCCACGGGATCAGCACTACCCGCGGTGCAGCGGCCGAGTAACGCGTTGACTTCCGTTATGAGTTACGGAGCAGGCAAGTTCGACCGATCCGATCGCCCCCCACATCCGACTGGATAGCCGGGCGATATCCGAATCGGAAGAAAACGGCAACGCTGCGGCGGCAGCGCCACCGGAGAACACCCGTGCGTTCCTCTACCTGATCGATGGGTCAATCAGGATCTTTGCGTGCTGCTCTGGATCGCCAAGGTCTCGAACCGCCTGCTCCACCCCGTCGAGCCCAACCCTGCCGGTGATCATCGGAGCCACCTGAAGCTCTTCGGCAGCAAGGTGATTCAGTGTCCGCCCAACGGATGAGGGCGCGTAGGCCCCATGAACGGCGCGACCACCCGCCAGCCCGCGGCGGTCGATTCCTGAGGTATCCGACGCCAGCTGAATGGAGTGTCGGGAAAGCCGTGCAGGCACAGCGCGACCGGTGCAGATTCCGGGCGGTTCGCAGGTTCCCAGCACAGCGCCTCCAGTGTCACGGCTGAGGTGGTCACCCGGATGCGGCGCGGTTCGAGGTTGCCCGCTTGGCCCGTCGGCAGCGCCATCCGCAACCTTCCTCCTTGTTCGTCCGACTCAGCTACGAGCGTGAACGCTTATCACTAAAACCTGGTTGCCCATTTTGCGCGCCGGCCGGATACGGGCCGATCCGAGATCGGCAGCCCGCAGACACACCACTCATCGGCAGGGTGCGATGGTTACCGTCGTTCTAGCACCGACGTGAACCGCGATGGTCGCGCTCCCGCCCCCGTCGCTGGTGAAGGTGATGCGTTCTCCCCCCGTCGACGCGGTGTATGCCGACAGCGGACGCAGTTGCGTCAGGCCCAATGTCACCTCAGCCTGGAGCGCACCGGAATTCCCGCACAACACCAGACGCAGATCTGCGCTGTCACTGACCGCATAAGCAACCATCGCCTGCTCGAATGCGACGTGCTGCAGAATCGGGCCCGTTCGCGCCGAGTCGGACGGGGGTTCGGTGATGAGCCGCGTCCAGTCACCCCTCCGGGTAAGCAGTCCGTGGGCGACAAGCGCATTGGCGAAAGTCGAGCCGTTGGCGTACCGGCGCATCCCGTCCTGCTCGACGGGCTCATTGCAGGCGTCAAGTGCGCGCTGCGCGGCGTCGGCGATGTACTGGTCACCGAACTCGCGCGCCGCCAGCAAAATGACACCGCGGGCATACATGCCAGTACTGCGGTAGTTGCCGGAGTCGAGCATGAACGGCTTGGCGAGGTACGCCTCGAGTCCGCCGTCGTGGATCTTCAGAACTTCACGGCAGGCGATTGCCCACAGCATCCGTGCGACTTCCGGGTAGACCGGCGCAAGCCACCCCGCCGCCTGGAAATACATGACGTCGCCGCCGAACGGAATCGAGACGCCGGTGTAGTCCGATCTGAACGGCACGATCTCGCCCCCGGGCGTCATTAGTTCTTCGCGCATTCCCCGCAGGAACGGCTCGCGCAGGCTCTCGAGATGGCGAGTACCGAACGCGGCGTCATAGGAGGCGACGCTGTTAAGGCCGTAGATGTTGCAGGCCGCGTAGGTCCAGTTGGGCTCGCAGGCGAACACCGTCTGCGGCGAACGGTCGAAGTTCCACATCAACGACTCATTGAACGAGTGGGCGTTGTGACGGTAGGTCTTCCTCGCGTTGCCCAACCCGAATTCGAGCGCCCCAGGTCCCACGAATCGGTCACTGCCGGTGTTGGCGCTGTAGGTGTTAAGACAGATGCCCGACCACCCGGTCAACATGATGTTCTCGAATCCGGCGGGATCGTAATGGGTGCTCAGTCGTCCCCACAGCCGTTCCAGCCGCCAATATTTCCAAACCTTCGGGATGGTCAGCTTCTCGATCAGCCGTTCCTGGGCTTCCGACAGGTAGCCACGGAAGTTCGGTGTGTAGTGCCGTTGCACCTGCGCCAGAGCGTATTGCACATGGTTGATCTGGTAGCGCAGCGCGGACGGCTGGAACTGCTCGATGATGTCGAATCCGTCGAACTGATCGACCGGTTGCAGGCCGAGCCTCAGCAACCATTTGACATGGGCGAGCTGCGTATCGTCGAGCTCGCGCGGCGTGGTGCCCTCGGGCACGATCCGCTGCTCTAGTGCTTCGAGATCGACGGGCAGGTAACCGGCGCGTGCTGCGCGGAGGCGCGCGCTGCGGCGCACTGCCAGCACTCGTCGGATGATCGCCAGCATCGCAATGGCACCGACAATCGTCAATGCCACGCTCATTGGAACGAAACGAGGTGCCGATTGAGGGTGACCACCCGCAACCCCAGCGGCAACCAATGCCGCACCCAGCCATGCGATGACCGGAGCGACCACATTGCCGGTGCCGAACCAGAGCATGAAGGCAATCGCGAACGCGAGCACCGTCACCGTGATGCCCAGCAGCGCCCACCATCCGAAGACGAGGAACCCCCCGCCGGGGAACAACAGTCCCAGCCCCGCGGCCCGCCACGGCGTCGGCAAGCCCAGAAGCGTTGGCAATAAACCGATCACAGCCACCATCAGGTACACGATCGAGCTGCGGAGCAGTCGCCGCGATGTCACCGGTCCGTTAAATTTCGAGCGGCGAGGCAAGTCGGTGGAATCGGTGCCCGATTCACGCGTTGCGTTATCTAGAAGTGTGCTCATGTGTGCCACCTTGTGCCGAAGTGATGGGGGAACTGGCGGTTGGGAACAACGCCGTGCGGCTGGCACCGACCACCCCGTGGCGGTGCAGCCTGTCGTTGATCCAGGCGAACAGGGCTGCGATCAGCAGACAACACGCCATCGGCTACCGGCGTCCCTTCGCACGTTGTGCAACGCGGCGATTGGCACCGCGCCGCTCCCAGGCCAGGTACGCCTTCAGGCAGCGAGTCAGCGCGCGGGGATACGGCGGGGTGATCAGCCGGGCGAAGCTGAACGGTAGCTTGCTGGTGGTCACGGTGCGCTGGTGGGTGAACGTGTCGAATCCGGTCTTGCCGTGGTAAGCGCCGGATCCGCTGTGGCCGACGCCGCCGAACGGGGCGGCCATCACCGCACAGTGCAGGGCGAAATCGTTGACCGACATGCCGCCGCTGAAGGTGCGCTCTCGGAACTGGTCGAGGCCCGGGCCTTGCGGGCCGAACCAGTAAGCCGCCAAGGGCGACGGCTGCGCCGCGATGTAATCGCACACTTGCGGCAGTTCGTCGTACGGCAAGACCGAGAGCACCGGTCCGAACACTTCCTCGTGGGCTAGGCGCATCTGATCAGTCACGCCGAGCACGATCGTCGGCGGAATGCGTCGACGCCGTCGGTCCAGTGGAGTCCCGGTATCGCGAACGGTCGCCCCGAGGTGTCGTGCATCGTCGATCAGTGCGGCGACCCGGTCGAAATTCTTGTCATCGACAATGCTGACCATGCCGGTCTCAACCTCGGTCGAGGCGGCCAGGCGACCCTGTTCGATGGCGGCGTCGACGAACTTGTCGACGTGGGCACGCGGTACGAACGCGTAATCGGGACATAGGCAGATCTGCCCACCGTTGGCTAGGCGGGCGGCCATCACCCGCCGGGCCATCTCGGCGATGTCCGCATCAGCGGCGATCACGGCTGGGTTCTTACCCCCCAGCTCAAGGGTTACCGGCACCAGGTTCTTGCCCGCCGCCGCGGCCACCAGCGCACCGACACCGGGCGATCCGGTGAAAAACAGATGATCGAAAGGCAAGGCACTGAACGCCGCTCCGACATCGGCGCCGCCGGTGACTACAGTCAATTCCGTCGGATCGAAGTACTCAGTCACTTTGGCAGCGAACAGTTCGGCGGTGCGCGAGGTCACCTCGGAGAATTTGATCATCACCCGGTTGCCGGCGGCGAATGCCGATGCGGCGGGCTGTACCACCAGACCGATCGGGAAATTCCACGGGCCGATGACCCCGACCACGCCGAGGGGCTTCTTCTCGACCACGGTCGGCATACCCATCAGTGCGCCGGCACGGATTCGCTCGGGCCGCATCCACTTCTGGACGTTGCGACGAGTCGCGCTGATATCGGGCAGGATTCCGGCCATCTCGGACAGCAGGTTGACCGCGTAGGGTCGGTTACCGAAGTCGGCGTTAAGCGCTTCGGCGAACTCATCCGCGTTCTCCGTCAGCAGCAAGATCAGTCGGTCGATCCGATCGCGCCGGGTAGCGGCCGGCGGTGTGCCCGCTGCGAGGAAGTCGGACCGCTGCGCATCCAGCAGGGACCGCAGCCGAACTGCGTGGCTGTCCGGGGCCAAATCGGACTTGCGGTCAACATCGTTGGACATGGTGCTCCATTCGAATTGCTTGTGGTAGCCCCGGTTTTGCCAGCCGTCTGGTCATAGGCAACGTGACTACGGCACAGGTGATAAGCATCAGCACGCCGCCGAGCCGTTGATCGGTGGCGGCGGACAGTCCCAGCGGATCGTCGTGGGGGGTCTGAGATATGGGCATGACTACCGCCGCCAAGCCCAGAACCGCCGCGACCTCCTGGCCGATGGTCAGGGCCGCGCGACGCAGATCTGGTGCGACCCTGCCGGCGGTGAGCATGATGGCCGACCAGTAGCCGAAGCCGATCACCACCGCCGAAGCGATCAGCCACGGTGGAACATCGGCCAGCGCCGCGGACCGCCCATGGATGCCGGGCAGGTGCAGGACGATCAGGAAAATCGAATTGGCCAGGACCGCGGCGACGACACCCACCATGCATGCCGTCGATCGCCCGTTCCGCGGACTGTTCGGTGTGTGTCCCCGCAGGGCCACCACGAGCAGCAGCGGACCGGCCACCATGACCACCTCCAAGGTCGCCATCCCCACCAGGTGTGACCGCAGCGAGAGGGTCCGGACCGGTTCGGATGCGACGACGGCAATCAGTCCCCCGGCAGCGGCGAAGGCCAACACTCGGGTACGAAAGATGGTCCAGCACAGAAGTAACGCTGCGGTGAGAGCCGCGATCGTGAAGAAACCTACCGTCCAGTGGACCTGCGTCGAACTGTGGTGCGCACCGGGCATGTGCTGTTGGTGATGGACCGGCATCACGGTTGCATTGCTGCGCAGCAGCACCGCACCCACCGCCACTGCAACGGCCAGTTCGGCGGCTGCCGCTACCCACAGGCCGGGCGACAGTCGGGCGCCACCCGGCACGATGGTTGTACGCTCGGCCATCGAGGTCATGGGTTCCGCACGAGTCTGGGCAGATGCTTCTGCGACACCACCCGGGACATCACCGCCGCCAACGTCGATCCCTTACCCACCAGGGCCTGGATCTTGCCCTTGGCCAGTGCGTCGTAGCCGCTGCGGGCCACCTCGGCGGGCGAGCCCGCCTTGTTCTTCTCGAACATGTTGTGCAGCAGGGATTTTCCGTTGAAGGTGTCGATACCGCCGGCCTGGGCGAACTTGGTCTGGGTGGCTCCCGGGGTCAGACACGTTACCGTGACGCCGAACGGCTTCAGCTCCGCGGCCAGCGCATAAGTGAAGGTATTGACGTAGGACTTGCTGCCGCCGTACGACGCCATCCGCACTGACGGAACCATTCCAGCCGTCGACCCCACGTTGAGGATGGCGCCGCTGCGGCGGGCCTTCATCTCGTGCCCGAACAGCATCGAGGTCATGGTCAACGTAATGACGTTGAGTTCCAGCATGTTCGCCACCCGCGCGGGCTCCAGGTCCACCGAGTCGCCGAAACAGGCGAAGCCGGCGTTGTTGATCAAGGTGTCGGGGAGCCAGTCGTTTTCGTGACACCATCGCAGCAATGCCTCGGCGGCATCCGGCTTGGCCAGGTCCATCTGCAGTGTCTCCAGCCGATCGGCGGCGAAGGCGAAGTCCTCGGAAAGCTGGTCGAGTTCGGATTGCACCAGGCTGACCGCCAGCACTCGCGAGCCGTCCTGCAGGAACAGCTTGGTGAACTCCTTGCCGATCCCCGATCCGGCGCCGGTCACGATAACCTTCTTCATTCCTTGGGTCCGTTCTTGTCGATGATTTGATTTGAAGCCGTTGCCGTTCAGGGCGCCGGAGTAAGGGAGACCGCGGTGCGATCGACCAGATCGACCGCAATATGGGCGCGACCCTGGTTGTCGGCGGTGACTTCGTCTTCGACAGCGCCGTACAGCCGGTACCGGCCGAGGGGCCGCAAGCTCCGCACGCCGATGGCCACCCGCGCCGCACCCGTTCCCGGCCGGAGCACCAGACGTAAATCGGCGCCGTCGGTGCGGGCCGAGGCGACCAGGACTTCGGGATAGACGATGTCGTCGAGCACCGGTCCGGTCAGAGTCGCCATACCGGGTCCATCGGAGATCAGGGCGCGCTGCCCGCCAGGCGGGTTGAACCGCGCCAGGGCGAGCATCGCGTTCATGTTGGTCGACAACGCTGTGTACCACCGGGCTCCGCCCCGTTCGCTGGCCGGCGCTTGACTGTCCAGCGAGGCCGCTAACTGGTCGAACAGTTCGGTGTCCCCCATCTCGGCCGCGGCCCACATCACCGGGGCGTAGGCGCCTAGCGGGGTCTTGCGGTAGTTGCCGGTGTCAATGGCGTCCCACCCGCGCAGCACGATGACCGGTTCGGCTCCGCTGGTGTCGATGAATTCGCGGCGGGCAATAGTCCAACATCGTTGCGCCAGTTCTGGATCAAAGGCGTGCAACATCGATGCGAGACCGCAGTCTGCCATGGTGGAGGTCAGCATGGGTATGGTCACGCCCAGACGTGACGAACGGATTGCAGTGACGCGGCCATCGGGAGTGATGAATTCGTCGTGGAGCTGCCGGCGGAAGTTCGCGCCGATCGATTCGATGAATCGGGTCCCGTGCATACGATCAGACATCAAGAGAGTGCTGATCGCTGGCATGTTGCACGCGCTGTAGATCCAGTTCGGCTCACACGGGAACAGCGTCATGCTCGAGCGCTGCATGTTGGCATGTACGGCCGCGCTTACCATATCGTGGGTATAGGGCCAGGTGCGCTTGCCAAGCCGGAAGGGTAGCGCGCCGCTGCGACGGTAGCGGTTGTCACCGGTATTGGATTCGTAGATACCGAGCATCATGCCGAGGTATCCCGAGAGCATGATGTTGTCCCGCTTCATCGGGTCCCAGTCCAGGCTGAGGTTGCCCCAGGTCTGTTCGAATGCCCAATAGCGCCACACCGGGGGCAGCGTGAGCTTATCGATCAGGTTGCGTTGTGCCGCTGACAGGTACCCGTGAAACGACGGGGTGTAATGGAGCTGAGCCGTCGCGAGGGCGTACTGCATGAAATTGAGCTGGTAGCGCATAGCCGAGGTTTGGAACTGGTCGATGCGGTCAAAGCCATTGAAGCGTTCCAGCGGCTGCAGCGCTCGATCGAGCAGCGAGCGGGCGACTGCGAGGTCGGTCTCCGACAATTCCTGTGCACCGGTGTCTTTCGGCTGTGGATCTAGACGCACCGCCGTTGCCAGGTACTCGGCGCGGGCACGGCCCCGGTCCTGCGCCGCCCGGAAAGCACGCCGCCTGGCCACGACGCCAGCCAAGGCAATTGCCACGAGCGCGACAGGAATCGCCAGTCGCGCACCGTTCCACATCCGCCTGCCTCCGACAGCCTGTTTGCGGGCATTCATCGCGGCGGCCAGCCACACCAGTATCGGCACGACGATATTGCCGCTGCCAAACCAGGCAACCAGGGATGCGAAGAAGCCCACGATCGTAGCTACGAACCGCAGCGGGCTGCGGGTGTAGAGATAGCCCGCACCGGGCGCCAGTACGCCGAGCGCCACTGCGCGCACTCCTGAGCGCTTGCTCACCGCGGCTGTTGCCGTTGCCGCGGCCGCGAGCGAAGCCATGATCAACCCCGCGCGCCGTAGCAATCTTCGAACCGCTGGGCCATTTGGTTGAGTTGGCACCTCGAAGGCATAGCCGACACCGGCGGCCTGATCAGTTTCCACAGTGGAACTGCTCATCTGTCACCTCTCCGTTGGAATGCTGGGCCGAGCCGACCAGGTGGCCACCGCAACAGGTGCGGGTGATCCCGGATTGCGCCGGAGCCGACGAAGCACGGCTCCGAAGACCGCGGCGACGAGCACACAACACGCCATCGACGACACCCATCCCGGTTTTTCTTCAGTCGAATTCGTCGTCATCGCACCGCCTGCCTCGCCGGGCAAGGCGCCGCGATGTACGCCGAAGCTTAATACCGTCGCCATCCGTCGGCAATAGGCAGATTGCGCGACGGTTTGCCGCGGCTCGACTTAGACTCGGGCGTGCGAAAGGATGTCGAGTGACAAAAGGCGGAGTCGGTCCGGTGACGCAGGCACAGCGCCGACCGCGCACACGCAAGCCCGGTGCGGGCCGGCGGCGCGACCCGGCCATCGATGAGAAGATCCGCCACTCGGCCCGCGCACTCTATGCCCGCGAGGGTTGGGCCGGATTCCATTTCGAGGGCGTGGCCCGGGCCGCCGGGGTCAGTAAGGACGCGGTGTACCGGCGCTTTCCGGATGCCAAAAGTTTGTTACTCGAAGCGCTCTCGGATCAGCCCGTCCCGCTGCTGTCCACCGAGCCGCCCATCGAAGATGCGCTGATCACCTTTGCCTGCGATGCGTTCGCCTATTTCGCCAGCGGTGATGGGCTGGCGAACCTTCGGGTGCACATCGACGGCATGAAGCATCCGGACATCCTGCAGGAATACCGAAGCCGAGTGGTGCAGCCGCAGATCG
This sequence comes from Mycolicibacter sinensis, assembly GCF_001673565.1. GTDB lineage: Bacteria > Actinomycetota > Actinomycetes > Mycobacteriales > Mycobacteriaceae > Mycobacterium > Mycobacterium sinense_C. The sequence continues at coordinate 101,078 of NZ_LZMF01000073.1, read as the reverse complement.
AGCACGCAGTCGCCGTACTCGAAGGCGCCCGCCGCGACGGGCAGCTGCACCCCGATGTCTCCCCCGCGGCGGTGATCGAGGCACTGGGCGGGGTGGTCATGGTGCACGCCCTGGCGACAACGCCCCAACTCACCACGGCCGGAACCCCCGATGAGGCCACGGCGGCGCAGATCACCGGGTTTGTTCAGCAGATCCTGCATGGCAGGATTGCCCAACAACCATCGCGCTAAGCTCACCGCATCAAGTGTCGACGCACGGCGTCCGGCGGTTCCCAGGAGTGGGGCTTCTTGGTGCGCAACTGACGACGGCTCCTGGTTCAGCTGCCGCCCCCAAAGCCGAGGTGACCCTGCCCGAGCCCACCGGCACACGAACTGGGCACGGTCGCGCGCGAACTGGGGCCCTCAGCACCAGTGAAGGTACTCGCGCGACGGTGTCAACCGAGCGCTGCGACGAACTCGAGGACGTGTTCAGCCGGTATCTGCCACTGCGGATCGAGCATCATGTCGTGACACAGGTCGTCTAGCACCAGTGCCGAGACTCCGTAGACACAAGCGGTGGTCTGCAGACTGCGCACCCCGAACAGCGCGTCATCGCGCGAGCCGATCACCAGCATCGCTGGAAGCTCTCGTGGCACTTCGGAAAAGCGCTTAACCAGATCCCACACCGCACGCAATGATTCGGGTCCCAACCGCTCCGCGTGGGCGTGCGCGTCAGCGGCACTCAACCGGCCGCTGAAGAACGGTGTGTTGTTGACCTGATCGGCCGTTCCTCCACGCCCCGATACGACACGCAAGGCGTTGACCACGGCTGCGGGACGGTTTCCCCGGATGAGGTCAAGGAATCTGCGACCGCCCAGGCCGCCCGCGGTCGCCGAGGCGAACAGCACTGCGGCACGCACCGTGTGGGCCCGCCTCGCCAGATAGCGCTGGACGACCGCCCCACCCATGGAGTGGCCGACCAGCACCGGCCTACGGCCTAACCCGTCGATCACGTCGGCGACATCGGCCGCGTAGTCGCCCAGCCCCATCCGCTGTAGTCGGTCACGGCCCGAACTGGCCCCATGCCCTCGCAGGCTCAGCGCGATGACGTGGTGGCCGTGTTGAGCGAAGAAGGAGACGTACCGCTGCCAGCACCATGCGTCGTGGCACACCCCGTGGACCAGAAGAATCGGCACCGCAGCGTCTTTCGGCCCGCTGCGGACGATCTCTAGCTGTTTGTCCACGAAGTGCCAGATCTCGGCGTCCGGCTGTGGCTCGGTGATCATCTAAGCGATTTCCATGAGCATCGCCACACCCATACCCCCGCCGGCACACACCGACAGCACATGCCGCTGCCGCTGCCGCGGCGCCGCAGTTCGTGGATGGCTGCGGTAGTAATGCGAGCGCCGGTGGCCGTTATCGATTGTCCGAGGCTGATCCCCGAGCCCTGGCCGATTACGATGCCTCGTCGAGGCCAAGTTGCGATCGCGTGAGCCGCAGTATTTCGTTGATCTCCAACAGAGCGATGTCTTGCGATGTGCGCCCGCGAGTTCGATCGCCCGATGGTCGGCGGGCCGGTCAAACACGATTCCATGGCTGTTCGTCCTAGTTGTTCCAGTGACCGGCTAGGTGAACTCGGCAGGCGCTTCAAGCACTCCCGCACCAATGAGTTCGTCGATCTCTGTGCTAGACAATCCGAGCAGCTTGCCGGCGAGTTCGCGGGTGTCGGCCGCCATCGCCGGTGCGGGACGAAGTTCCGGCTCGGGGATGTTCCCGAACAACGCAGGCCCCAGGAACGCCTCCAACGGCCCGTCATAGCCCGGCTGCGCCAGTTCACCCATCCGGTGCCGGGCCGTCATCTGTGGATCGGTGAGGAGATCCTTTACGTGCGCGGCCGCGCCGGCAGCTACCCCCGCGGCCTGAAGACGGTCCTGCGCTTCGCGTGGCGTCAGCACTGCGGTCCATTCCTGCACTGCCACGTCGAGTGTGACTCGATTCGCAATGCGGCCCATGGCGCTCGCGTAATCAGGGTTGTCGGCCAGATCGCTGCGCCCGATAGCGTTGGCGAGGTTGGCCCAGTCCTCGTCACCATCGACGGTCACCGCGCAATAGGAGTCTTCGCCTTTGCATGCGTAAATACCTGACGGCGAGTCGAATTCGCCGCTGTTGCCTTTGGCCACCAAAGCGCCCGGCTGCAGTGATTCCCGGGCATACTCGGTGGCTAACTGGCTGAAGACGGTCTCCATCTGGGCAAGGCTGATCCGACGTCCCACACCTGTGCGTTTCCGCTCGATCAACGCCGCGACCACCGCGGCGGTCCCGACCCGGGCGGCCGCGTGATCCGGGTAGACCGTCTGATCATCACCGAAGCCGTCAACCGCATCGGGGTGACGCCACAGCGCGGTCAGACCGACGGTGGCACGCACCAGCGGGCCGTATCCCATCCGCTTCGACCACGATCCGGTATGACCCAGTGCGCTACTCTCGACCACGATGATTCCCGGGTTGATCGCCTTGAGGTCGTCGTAGCCCAGTCCCAGCGATTCCAGCGTGCCCGGTTTGAAGTTGGTCAACACCACATCGGAGTCCACAACCAACCGCCTGAACAGCCCCTTGCCCGCCTCGCTGCGCAGGTTCAGCCCGAAGCTACGTTTGCCGCGGTTACCCAGCGAGAAGGAGTAGCTGACCTTAGCGGGTGCGTCGGCCTGTCGGGCACCGTCCATGAACGCGCGGTTCTCCACCTTGATGACTTCGGCGCCCTGATCTGCCAGTGCACGACCAGTTTCCGCGCCGACCACGATGACGCCCAAATCGAGCACCCGCACGCCCGCCAGCGGCCGGGCCGGCACCTCTTCGTGCGCGGTAGGTGCTCGCTCGGACACCTCGGTCATCACCTCGGTCGTGTGCTCACCGAGCTCGGGGGCCCGATGCCGGAATCCGGCGCGCAACTCGTCGAACTCCAGATACCCGTTCGGGATCGTCGCCTGCAGCCCTGGCGCGATCTCAGCTCGCACGAATGAATTACGTTCCCGCACATGATCACTGGTTAGAATTTCCGCGGCGGTGTTCAGTGGGCCCACTGCGATGCCGAGTTCTGATCCGCGCGAGACGATCTCAGCACGGGTCTTGTCGGCAAAAAACTCCACCAGCGCCGGCTGGATCTTGGACGTCCAGTTCATGAACCGGCCGAGCAAGTTCTCCATTGCCGGATCGGACAGCTCCTCGGGCTCACCCATCCAGGTGAACAACGCCCGCCACTGCTTAGCCGAGGCAACGAACATGCGGACATGTCCGTCCGCGCACGGCAGGATCGGGTACATCATCCGGACGTCCGGGCGCCCTGGCGGCATATTGATCATCGGCTGGCCCATAGTTGCCGTACCAGCCATACCGAACCCAGGATCGAGATCCTGCACCACCAGGTCGAACAGCGAAACATCCAGGTAGTCACCACCGGCACCGCGTTGGGCACGGAAGTAAGCGAGCAGCGCTGCATAGGCGGCGTCGACCGCTGCCGTCTGAGTCGCGAGTCGCCCCGGCGGCAGAAGAGGTTCACGCCCAGGCGCGCCCGATCGGGTCAGTAACGATGACATCGCCACGAACACCGCTTCACTCGATTTGTAATCGCGATACGGTCCCGTCTGCCCGAAATCGGTCACCGATGCCACGACAAGATCCGGGTTGCGCTGGCGCATGACGTTTTGCCCTACACCAAGCTCAGTGAGCCGACCGACGCGCTGGGATTCAAGAAAGATGTCGGCGCCGTCGGTGAGGGTCAGCAGTTGGGAACGCCCCGTATCAGTGCTGACATCGATAACCACGCCCCGCTTGTTGGCGTGTGCGGTGGCAAAATACAGTCCGTGGCCGTGGTGCTGGGGCTGGACCCGCCGACTGTTGGCGCCTTCCGGTGGTTCCACCAGAACAACATCCGCGCCGAGATCGGCCAGGAAGCGGCCGGTGAAACCGGCCGGGCCGTCGGTGAAGTCGATAACCCGAATTCCACTCAGTGGGAGTGAAACCTCAGGATGTGAAATACTCGGCATAGTCGCGCATCCTCTCCCAGCCCCTCAGCGGGGCAGTCCTAAGCCGCGTGCGATGAGACCGCGCTGAACATCGTTGGTACCACCGCCAACCACATACATGATCGACTGACGCAGCCCGTATTCGAATGCTCCACCGCCGGGAATCTCGCTTGTACCCTCACCGCTCAGCGCTGCGGCCGGACCGCAGATAGCCAACGTGGCCTCGCCGAAGTCCTCCGACAGATCACCGCCCATCACGCCTGCCATCGCAGCGTCAATCATTGCTCCGATGTCCGTCGAGCTGGCCTGAACCGCCGCGTTGACCAGGGAGCGGGTGGCTTGCACGCGCACTGCCAGATCCGTGATCATCGCTCTTTTTGCCGATCCGCGCGGACCAGCTAGCAGTTCAGGCTCCTTGCCGACGAAGTCGAGTAAATCATCGAGCTGACGGTGCATTGCTGCGGCGATGTTGCCCATCGTGATTCTTTCGCCGGCGAGAGCGTCCACAATGACCGCCCATCCCCCATTGACCTCACCAACGCGTGCCGTGTCCGGGACGCGGACCTCGTCGTAGAACACCGTGCACGACACCTCACCAGACAGCGCCGTGTGCTGCTGAATGGTGATGCCCGGTGTGTGGATCGAGAACAGGAACACCGTGATGCCCGCATGCCGGGGCTCGGCATCTGGATCGGTACGCGCGGCCAGCCACACCCAGTCCGACATCTGTGCGGTGGTGGTCCACAGCTTCTGGCCGTTGATCACCCAGCCGTCGCCGTCGCGCACCGCGCTGGTACGCAACGACGCCAGATCCGAACCGGCTTCGGGCTCGGAGTAGCCCAGGCAGAAATTCATCTCGCCGGCCCGGACGATAGGGAGGAACTGCTGCTTTTGTTCCTCTGTGCCGTGCCGCAGGATCGACGAACCGAGGAGCATGACCGATCCGAGTGCCTTGGCCGCGCCGACGCGGTTGTAGGTGGTCTCCTCGTTGAGCACCACCTGTTCGGCCAATGAGGCATTACGTCCGCCGTATTGCTCGGGCCAGCCGAAGCCGAACCAGCCGTTCCCAGCGATGGCACGCGTGATGTTCTCGTCGGTGTGCGTCTGCGTCGGTGCGCCGTCTCGGGCACCCTGCTCGGAGAGGAACTGCCGATACTCCGCACGGAACGCCTCGCCGACCTCGCCGAGGTCGGCAGCCGGTAGACGCGCTCCGGTATCGACCAATGCATCGCCTACGGTGCCGTGCGTGGGCTCAATCGTGGCGAGCAAGGTGATGTCACTGTGCACGCGGCGGAACAACCAGGGCGCGGGGTGTTCGTTGAAGTAGCCAATCGCGGCGAGGGTGTGGTGAGCGCCCAATTGCACCTTCGGTGCGATCGTCGCAATGTACCCGACCGCGATCTCGGCCGTCATTAGAGCATCAGCTCGGCCGTGTTCAAGTGCCGACACAGCTTCTGCCAGTAGTAGATTCGCAGACCTAATCTCAATGGCGCACTGCGCGGTGCGCTGCTGCACCGCACCGAAGCTGCCGATAGGCCTTCCGAACTGATGCCGGGTCTTCGCATGTTCGATTGCCATCTCCTGGGCATATTCGGCCGCTGCCAGCGCCCTTGCCGCTTTTCCCATTCGAGTCAGCACCAGAACCCGGTCAGCCTGGTTGCGGTTGATCTCTCGCTCCGCCAAGGTGTTTCCCAACGTGATGCGGCTCCACGACGGAATGGCGAGGCCAGCCAGCGGTTCCGCATTCTCGATGGCCGCCACCCGCGCGACGCCGCCGTTCTTCGGAACCACCAGCACGTGGCCGGCGGCGCCACCTTCGTCGACCGGCATCGAGTAGTCGCTGGTAACGACCACACGCACGTCACCGGAAGCGATCCCGATATCTGCGAACAACTCGGCGGTAGCGTAGCCATCCATCAGCGGAAGCGGACACGCTGCGCGGCCCAGCCGCCGGGATGCGACAACAGCCAGGCCGAGCGCCCCGGCGTCTGGCAGCTCGAACCAGCCCTGCTCGGCGGCGGCCGTCCAGAGTCTCCCGACATCGCCATGCTCGGCCGCCGTTGCACCACCCCATACCTTGGCGATCAGGCCCGCGACCGAATCATCGAAAGATGCTGATTCCGTGGCAGTTCGGCTGCTCACAGGTTCTTCCACTCCGCTGGGCGCTTCATCGCAAACGCCATCATGCCTTCGATGGCGTCCGCACTGGTCATGAGTTCATCGACAACGTCGTTGGGGGCGGTCACCGCGGCCGCGGTGTCCGGAATGCCCTGCGCCTGGGCCATCACTTTGAGTGATAGCCGCACCGATGTCGGCGACCCGTCGAGAATCTCGGCGGCCAATTCACGCGCGGCCGCCAATGCCTGGCCCTCGGGAGCGATCCGGTTGACCACGCCCAGCTCCCGAGCCTCCTCGGCACCGATGCGTCGACCCGTAAGGATCAGCTCATTAGCGACCTTCTGTGGGATTGCGCGCGGCAGCCGAACCAGACCGCCCGCACCGGCGAAGAGCCCAACCTTGACCTCGCTCAGCGCGAATTTGGCTGTCTCGTCAGCCACCACCAGGTGACATGCCAGCGCAATCTCGAACCCGCCGCCCATCGCGAATCCGTTCACCGCGGCAATGACCGGCTTGTGCATATCTCGCCGGCCGGTTAGTCCACCGAAGCCGCTGAGCGGTACGTACATCGGCTTGCCGCTCGCGCTGTGGACCAGATCGTTGCCGGCGCAGAACGCCTTGCTGCCCTCACCGGTGATGATGGCCACCCACAGGTCACGATCGGCGAAAAAGGCATCGAAGATACTCTCCAACTCTTCGTGTGCGGGCGGATGCAAACAGTTGCGCACATCTGGCCGGTTGATGCTGACTTCGAGCAGATGCCCGCCGCGATGGACCTTGACGAACTCGTACTTATCGCGCAACGCCGGAGCCTGCTTCGGGAAGAGCTGTGCGGCGACCTCGTCCGAAATGGTCACCCGATTGCCATAGCCGAAGGCGCTGACATAGATGCGATTACCGACCGGGTTGTCGGCACTCTCCAGCAGGGACATCAGATCTTCGTCACCGGGAGCCACCTGAGCCAGGAAACGCCCGCCACCGTCTTTGAGCCGCCCAATGACGATGCCGGTCTTATTGCCGCCACGGCCGTAGACGATCGTGTATGTCTCGACCGTGGCCCACCCGTTGGGGTGCTCGACGTGTTCCGGGCTGTCCAGAGCGTCGATCTTCTGCTGCAGTCCCGCACTGTCGTCCCGCTTGAGTTCAGTGGGCTGGGCGCTGTAGATACCGACCGACGTTTTTGACATCACCCCACCATTGGCCGAAACCAATGCAAAGCTGCCCGGTCGGGACCGAACGCGTTCCACCGCCTCGGCGATGGCGTGCATCGAGTAGTTGTTGCCCGCTCCGCCGAAGAAAGGCAGGCCGCCAGTGAGGGTCAAACCACGACGGTCATCTGGCGAAAGACCCAATGTGTCAGTAATATTCGAGACGGCGATCGGGAAGCACGAGTAGAAGTCGAAGAATTGAATCTCATCGATATCCAGTGCGGCAATGTCCAGCGCGTGCCGGACGGCAGTGACCGCTGAGGGTGCCGAGCCGAGATCTTGACGGTCCAACAAGTTTCGCTCCCGCAAATCCGCTTGGCCATGCAGGAACACCCATTTGCGTTCATCGATACCTAGCTTCTGCGCAACGCCCACTGACGCCAACAACACCGCAGCGCCCTGGTTGACTTGATCACGTGCCACCAGGAATCGCGGGTACGGTTCAGCGATCATCCGGTTGCGTTCGGTGACCGTGACCAATTCGTCGGCGCCATGTTCCTCCGAAGATGCCGAAAACTGGTTTTTCGCAGCCATTTTGGTAAATGGAGCAAACAACGCGCCCATCGCAGCCAGGTAGTCGTCCCTGCCTTCCGCGCGGGCGGCCCGCCGCGCATTCTCCAGCAGGGAGTACTGGACAGGTGCTGTAGTCAGACCGTGGGCAGCCTGTTCCATGGTGGTGAGGCCGAACAAACCGAATCCACGATCTTCGAAAGCGCCGTTCGGATCAGCGGGATCGTCAGAGAAATCTGGTCTACTGTCCTGCTTGGAGAGGTGGCGAATGGTCGAGATTGCCTCGGCCCCGGCCAATAGCACCACATCTGCGGAACCTGACTCGATCTCACACGCGAACTCCGTGGCCAGACGCTGAGGTGACTGCCCCCCGGCCACCTCCAGGATCGCCCGTTTCGGATTGGCACCGAGACGATTCGCAACCGAAAGCGGATACTTCGTCGATTTTCCCAAGGGTGCGGGAGCGCCCGGCGTCGAGTCTTCAAACTGCCGGGTACACGCAACGACGTCGATCGCAGCGGTGAGCGCCGACCTGTCGATGCCGGTATCGACCATCGCAGCACGGGCGGCCTTGACCGCCAAGTCGATGGGCGACAAACCTTCGAAATTAGCATCGTCGATCCGTTCGGCGGCTTGTCCGACACCGATGATAATCGGGGTGCGTGGATCTACCTTCTGCGCCATATCAGTTGCTTTCCAGGGACTTTGCGATGCTTTCAGCGGCGTCGATGTAGTCCTCGATCATTTCGCGGACCACTTCACGAGCCGGCTTGACCTTGTTCATCAGCCCGACGCCCTGCCCCACCCAATAGGTCGCCAGTTCTTGTGCGCCCTTGTTGCCGTTCTCGGCGAGCACATCGATACGGCGCAGCACGTTGTCGGACAGCACTGCCTGCAGCGGCATCGGAAGCGAACCCGGCCCGTCCGCGCCAGGCTCCCAGGCGTCGGTCCATGCAGACTTGAGCTGTCGTGAGTACTTTCCGGTGCGCCCCTTGGACCGGACGGTGGCACGCGAGTCCGCGGCCAGCATCTTCTGCACGGTATAGGGCGCAGTCTCGGCCTCTTCAGTGGTCAACCACACCGACCCGGTCCATGCCCCGGCAGCGCCCAGCGCGATGGAGGCCGCGACTTGCCGGCCGGTGACGATCCCACCTGCGGCGAGGACCGGCACATCTCGGATCGGTTTGATCGCCTCTTTGACCTCAGGCACCAGGACCATGGTGGTGACCTCGCCACAGTGCCCACCTGCCTCAGTGCCCTGGACGACCAAGACATCGACCCCGGCTTGCACCTGCTTGATCGCGTGCTCCTTGGCGCCGACCAACGCGGCCACCGGCACAGCCTCGGCCTTCGCTCGTTCGATCATGAACTCCGGCGGTACACCGAGCGCATTGGCGATCAACTTGATCGGGTGACGGAATGACACCTCCAGCAACTGTTCGCCGATAGAGTCCGACAGGGTCTGCAGCATCTGGAACGGGCGCTCGCCGATCTCATCCATGCTGACGCCATGTTTGCCCAGCACTTCGACGACGTAGTCGCGGTGGGCGTCCGGGACCATCTCCAGCAGTTGATCGGAGGTCAGTTCCAGTCCTTTGCCCTCGAACTTCTCCGGGCACACGATGTCCACACCGTAAGGTCTGCCCCCTACGTGCTCGTCGATCCACGAGAGCTCGTGCTCCAGTTGGTCGGGGCTGTGGGACGACGCTCCCAGGACGCCGAATCCCCCAGCATTGGTTACCGCGGCGACGACATCCCGGCAGTGACTGAACGCCAACACCGGGAATTCGATACCGAGCATCTCGCAGATCTGGGTCTTCACTGCCGTTCCCACTTCCGAGTCTATTACCGACGACAGCCGTCCGTTATGCTGACCTTAGGGGCTGCCGATTGATTTAGGCAAGCTCGCTACTGGTTGGGTGTTAACTCTCGTTGATCATCAACGAGGCTAGGGGGCAGACCTCCGCGCCCATGCGAACCGCACGCTCACTACCGGGAGGCACAACCTTGTCCGATTCAAACTCCCTCTAGGCAAAGGACTACCGCGCCCGCACGACAGAGTGAGCATCCAGGCGTCCGGCAGCGTCCACCCGCGGGGCGCTGTCACACCGGCCGCATGCCCCATGTCGCACACTGGATTCGAACGTTACCTACATCGGAAATGTACGCACCTGAATCGCATCGTGTCGACGGGTTTGTACTTAGTATCTATACTCTTGCGGGCACCTGGTGGTCCAGCTCGTCGCGCGATGGCTCGGCTGCAGCACAGCCAGACCCAGGCGCACCAGGATCGTCAGCGCCATCGGGAGCACCCTGATGCCGCCAGCAATCCATTCACCCGCCACGCCGCATTCGCGCTTGCGCTCGACCCGCACAATCCGTCCTTCTGAAAGAAGGCGTCTGGTCGGATTATGCGCCATTGACACGGCGCTCCGCGCCTCCAACCGGATGCGGCCCGGCGGGAGGGAAGCGGCGAGAACTCCCCATCGATGGCAGCGTGGTCTCGTGTGACCCATCGTTCGGCACCATCACGCCCGCTTCGGCCGACAAGGTCATGTATGCGCTCACGCACACTCAGGTCTTTCGAGATCGTCGGCGGCATAGCCCGGCTTACGGACATCGACGCATCGTTAGCTAATACAGCAAGTCGATGACGTGATCCTGCTTTTGCGTCTTTGCCACGTAGCGGCGCACGCTGTTCAAGTGCGCAAGCCAGGCCAACTCGGCGGCCTGACTGTCACGGGCCCGGACGAGTTCGGCCACGTTCTCGTAGCCACGAAGAGCGCGTCGATTCGCTCGGCGCACTCCGACGCTATCCGGCCCGATCTCAACAAGCGACTTCGCGAGTTCGCGCTCGATTATTACCGACAGCATCCCAATGACCGCAGTCAACGTGTGGTTTCCCGAGAGTTCAACCAATCTGACGTGGAAGCGCACGCCAGCCTTGCCGAACTCCCTGGGGTCATTGATCACCGACCTGAGTATCTCCAGTTCCGCATCGAGTTCGTTGATAACGCTCTTCGTGGCGGATTCCGCGAGCCGACGTACCGCGGGAGGTTCGATGGTCAGACGAGCATCCCACACATCTCCGATGGTCGTCCCCGACAGCATGAGAATCATTCCGAACAGGTCGGCTACCGCATCTGGCCCGGGCAGCGTCACGCGCGCGCCGCCAGGCGGACCCCGGCGGATGGTCACGAGCGAGTCGCCCTCGAGCAGGCGGAACGCCTCGCGGAGCGTGGGACGCGAAACACCAAACCTCTCAACGAGTTCCGCTTCCGTCGGGAGCCAATCTCCATCGACCAGCTCGCCACGGGCAATCATGCGGCGTATCTGCGCCGCGACCTGATCGGACATCTTCATCGGTCGAACACGCGCGTGGGTACCGGTCAGGCCGCCCAAACCCCGATCAGCCACGCAATCCTTCTCCTGTGTGGGGCCGGCCAATCATCGAGTGCACATATTACTTGAAGTATCTAGCCCAGCTAGGTTGGGCGAACCCGAAACGCGCCGGCGCGATCGCGCAAGTGACAGATTATGTCGCAAGTGCGGCTCCCACGCGGCGGCAAGCTGCGCTGTAGCGACGGTGACTACAGCCAGGTGTCGTCGGTGGTGGCGGTGAGGAACGCCTCCAGGTCGTCGCGCCACTGCGCCGGCGTGGTCTTCTCCGGCTCGATACCGGTGTAGTCACCGCGGTAGAACAGCAGCGGCCGGGGCTTCACCTCGGGGACATCGGAAAGCGATTGCACCGCACCGAAAACCACGAAGTGGTCGCCGCCGTCGTGCACCGAGGCCACCGTGCAGTCGATGTGAGCCAACGACCGGGCCAGGATCGGCGAGCCCAGCGGAGAGGGTTTCCAGTCCACCCCGGCGAATTTGTCCGGTTCACGGGAGCCGAATCGGGCGCAGACGTCCTTCTGTTCCTCGGCCAGGATGTTGACGCAGAACGTTCCGCTGGCCTCGATGGCCTGCCAGGACCGCGACATCTTGGTAGGGCAGAACAGCACCAGCGGCGGGTCCAGCGACAACGCGGCGAACGACTGGCAGGCGAACCCGATCGGCGCACCGTCGTGCACGGTGGTAATGATGGTGATCCCCGTACAGAACTGACCGAGTACGTTGCGGAACGCGCGCGGGTCGATCGGAAGGTCGTCTTTCGTCGATTCAGAGCTCACTGCTACGACTCGATGCCCACCGTGAAGTCATGCCCCCACAGGCTGACCGCGGTGCTCTCCCGGGCCACCCAGTCGTCGTCGTCGACTTCCAGCCCCTCGCAACCGAACTCGATCTGAAATCCGCTGGGCGACTTCATGTAGAACGACAGCATCTTGTCGTTGACGTGCCGGCCCAGGGTGGCGGCCATCGGCACCTTGCGGCGGTAGGCCCGGTCCAGGCAGAGCCCGACGTCGTCGGCCTCCCCCACCTCGACCATCAGGTGCACGATGCCGGTCGGCGTGGGCATCGGCAGGAACGCCAGGCTGTGGTGGCGCGGGTTGCAGCCGAAGAACCGCAGCCACGCCGGGTCGCCGTCGGCCGGGCGGCCCACCATCTGCGGGGGCAGCCGCATCGAGTCGCGCAGCCGGAAGCCCAGCACGTCGCGGTAGAAGTGCAGCGCCTCGGCGTCGTCCTTGGTCGACAGCACCACATGGCCCAGGCCCTGTTCCTCGGTGACGAAGCGGTGCCCGTAGGGGCTGACCACCCGGCGGTGCTGCAGCGCCACCCCATGGAAGGCCTCAAGCGTGTTGCCAGAGGGGTCGTCGAAGGTGATCATCTCGACGACGCTGCGCTCGGCCAGTTCGGCTGCGGTGCCCTCTTTGTACGGCGTGCCCTCGGCCTCCAGGCGCTGCCGGATCTCCTGCAGCCCCGCGGCGTTGGCGCACTCCCAGCCGGACGACAGCAGCCGGTCGGTGTCGCCGGGCACGACCACCAGCCGGGCGGGGAAGTCGTCCATCCGCAGGTACAGCGCACCCTCGGTCGTGCCCTGACCCTCGACCATGCCGAGAACCTTGAGGCCGAACTCTCGCCAGGCCGCCATGTCGGTGGCCTGGATCCGCAGATATCCCAACGAACGGATACTCATCGGTGCTCCCTCCAGATCAGACCATTGTGTCGCCGGGCGGCAACCCGAACTCGTGATTGCCGAAGATCATGTATGCCCGCTCCGGGTCGTTGGCCGCGTGCACCCGGCCGGCATGCGCGTCGCGCCAGAACCGCTGCACCGGAGCGTCGTTGGACAGCGCGGTCGCGCCGGCCGCCTCGAACAGCCGGTCGATGGAGGCGATCGCCCGACCGGTGGCGCGCACCTGGTCGCGCCGCGCCCGGGCCCGCAAGTCGAACGGCACCTCCTGACCGGCCGCCAGCAGGGCGTATTCGTCGGCGACGTTGCCGATCAGCTGCCGCCAGCCGGCGTCGATATCACTGGCCGCCTCGGCGATCCGGACCTTGGCGAACGGGTCGTCCTTGGCCTTCTCCCCGGCGAACGCCGCCCGGACCCGCTTGCCCTGGTGCTCGACATGCGCGGCGTAGGCGCCGTAGGCCATGCCCATGATCGGGGCCGAGATCGTGGTCGGGTGCATGGTGCCCCACGGCATCTTGTAGACCGGCGCGGTGTTGGTGGCGTAGCCGCCGGCGGTCTGGTCGTTCATCGCCTTGTAGGACAGGAAACGGTGCCGCGGCACGAAGACGTCCTTGACCACGACGGTGTTACTGCCGGTGCCGCGCAGCCCGACCACATGCCAGACGTCGTCGATGGTGTACTCGCTGCGCGGGATCAAGAAGCTGCCGAAGTCCACCGGCTTGCCGTCCTTGATGACCGGGCCGCCCAAAAACGCCCAGGTGGCGTGGTCGCAGCCCGACGACCAGTTCCAGGACCCGTTGACGATGTAGCCGTCGGCGTTCTCGGTCACCACACCGGCGCCCATCGGGGCATACGAGGACGACACCCGCACGTGGGGGTCCTCGCCCCACACCTCTTCCTGGGCCTTCTGGTCGAACAGCGCCAGGTGCCAGTTGTGCACGCCGATGATCGAGGCCACCCAGCCGGTGGAGCCACAGGCGCTGGCGATGCGGCGGACCGCCTCGTAGAACACCGCGGGGTCGCACTGCAGGCCGCCCCACTGCTCGGGCTGCAACAGCGTGAAGAAGCCGATCTCCTCGAGCGCCTTGATGTTGGCGTCGGGAATCTTGCGCAGGTCCTCGGTTTCCTGGGCGCGTTCGCGCAACTGCGGAAGCAGGTCGTCGATGGCGGTGAGCACCGACTGCGCGTCACGCTGTTGAATGGACGTCACTAGATTGCCTCCCAGGAGTGAGCAGGTTAGCGGCCCGTTTTTTCAACCAGCCTAGACTGAGATTAGAACACGTTCCGATTTGTGTCGAGCGGGGTGTTCCTGCGGCTGGTAGCGATCCCGGACCGGTTTTCTGTAACCTGTTCTAGTTATGACCGAAGATGAAGGGCGGGCTGTGGCGGAGACCATTCCGGACGAACCACTGGGTAGTCACGTCCTGGAATTGCAGATCACCGAAGTCGTCGCCGAAACCGACGACGCGTGTTCGCTGGTGTTCGGGGTGCCCGATGGGCCCGACGATCCGGAGATCCCCGCGACGCGGCTGAAGTACTCGCCGGGGCAGTTCCTGACGCTGCGGATCCCCAGCGAGCGCACCGGCTCGGTGGCCCGGTGCTACTCGTTGTGCAGTTCCCCGTTCACCGACGACTCGCTGACCGTGACCGTCAAACGGACCGCGGACGGCTACGCGTCGAACTGGCTGTGCGACCACGCGAAGCCCGGGATGCGGGTGCACGTGCTGGCGCCGTCGGGCACCTTCGTGCCCAAGTCGCTGGACACCGACTTCCTGCTGCTGGCCGCCGGCAGCGGCATCACCCCGATGATGGCGATCTGCAAATCAGCGCTGTCGCAGGGCAGCGGCAAGGTGACGCTGATCTACGCCAACCGCGATGAACGGTCGGTGATCTTCGGCGCCGTGCTGCGCGAGTTGGCCGTCAAGTACCCCGATCGGCTGACCGTCGTGCACTGGTTGGAGTCGCTGCAGGGCTTGCCCAGTCCCGCCGCACTGACCCAGCTGGCCGCCCCCTACACCGACCGCCAGGCCTTCATCTGCGGCCCGGGCCCGTTCATGCAGGCGTCGCGGGACGCCCTGGAGGCGTTGAAAGTCCCCGCCGAGCAGGTTCATCTCGAGGTGTTCAAGTCGCTGGACAGCGACCCGTTCGCCGCGGTGACGATCACTGACGCGCCCGAAGGGGACGCAGAAGCCGCCCCGCCGGCCACCGTCACCGTCGAGCTGGACGGCGAGACCCATGAGGTGGCCTGGCCGCGCCACGTCAAGCTGCTGGACCTGCTGCTCGACAAGGGCCTCGACGCCCCGTTCTCCTGCCGGGAGGGGCACTGCGGCGCCTGCGCCTGCGTCTTGAAGAACGGCAAGGTCAGCATGGAGGTCAACGATGTGCTCGAGCCCCAAGACCTCGCCGAGGGGCTGATCCTGGCCTGCCAGGCCCATCCCGAGACGGATTCGGTGGAAGTAACCTACGACGAGTGATCTCGGGTCTAGGTTGGTGCGACATGAAGCGGTTGCTGATGATGCCGGCGGCGTTGACGCTGCTGGCCGCGCTGATCCCGCCCGCGATCTCCTCGGCGGCAAGTGACACCAAGACCAGTCTGATGCCGGTCAACGAGTTCGATCAGCTGCAGACCCACAGTTGGGTCGACTGCGCCGCCCCGCCGCTGTGTCGTTTCACCGTCGGGGTGCGGCTGCAGACCCCGGAGGGGTTGGCCGGCTTCCCGCCCGACCTGTGGGCCCGTCAGAGCACCGAGATCCGCTCCTCGAAGCGCACGGCATACCTCGACGTGCACACCGACGGCGGTGAGGGCTGGTTCAAGGACCGCGGCGGGCCGGGAACCAAGGTGTTCAAGGACGGCACCGGTGCGGTGATCCAATCGATGTACTACGGCGAAGGCCCGCCGGAGAAATACCAGACCAACGGCAGCATCGACGTCCTGGAGTACTCCACCGGCCAGCCCAAGACCGACGCCAACGTGATCGTGTGCACCCACATCCAGGTGGTCTACAGCGGAGTCAACCTGACCACGCCGGCCACCTGCGCCCAGACGGTGTTTTAGCCGGGTTTACGCGGGTTCGCCCGGGGCTACCCGCCGAATGTGTACGCAGTGCGAGATTTTCGCGAAAAATTCGCGCTGGTTGCACGCTCGCCGAGAAACCGACGACGGGAGGAGCGCGATGACGGCCGGCGATGACTTCAAAGTAGGGGACGCCGTCTACTTCAACTACCGGTCGGCAAGCGACCTCGAAGGCCGCATCGTGGGCGTGGCGAAGCAGGCGAAGACCTCGGCCGCCACCAGCTACGAAGTGATGCCGTTCAAGAAGCACATCCACCCGGGCGAGAAGGTTCCGATCCACCGCACCGGAGCCCATCTACGGCACCGCAGCACCTGAGGCTGGACGGGCAGTCACGCCGTCTGCAGCACCGCGACCGAGTGTCCCGGCAGCCGGGTGGTGTCGCTCTCGAATGTCGGTACTCCCCAGGCCAGTAGCAGCTCTCCGCGCACCGGCACGACTACCGCATCCTCGTTCAGGTTGCCGACGACCGTGATTCGCCCGCGGCGCATGGCGATCCAATGCTGATCCTCGTCATAGTCGACCTCGAGGTGGCTCAGGCAGGGATCGGCCAGCTCGGCATGCCCGCGCAGCCTGATCAGTGCTTTGTAGAAGTCGAGCAGGTGCGCATGGCCTTGCCCGTCGACCTCGTCCCAGTCCAGCTTGGAGCGCTGGAAGGTTTCGGGGTCCTGCGGGTCCGGGATCTCCTCGGCGTCCCAGCCGTGCTCGGCGAACTCGGCTTTGCGGCCTTCGGCGGTGGCTTGCGCCACCTGCGGGTCCTCATGCGAGGTGAAAAACTGGAACGGGGTCAGGGCGCCCCATTCTTCGCCCATGAAAAGCATTGCGGTGTACGGGGAAAGGAGTGCGAGTGCGGCTTTGACCGCGAGCTGTCCGGCGGACAAGTTCTGCGACGGCCGGTCGCCCAGGGCCCGGTTGCCGATCTGATCATGGGTGCAGGTGTAGGCCAGCAGCCGGGTCGCCGGAATCTGCGAGTCCGGCAGCGGCCGACCGTGCCGCCGGCGGCGAAACGACGAATAGGTGCCCGCATGGAAAAACCCGTGCCGCAACGTGGTTGCCAGCGTGGCGAGGCTGCCGAAGTCGGCGTAGTAGCCTTGGCGCTCCCCGGAGACGGCGGTATGGATGGCGTGGTGGATATCGTCGTCCCATTGCGCGGTGATCCCGTAGCCGCCGTCTTCGCGACGGGAGATGGTCCGGGGATCGTTGCGGTCGCTTTCGGCGATCAGCGCCAGCGGACGGCCCAATTGGGCCGCCAGCGCGTCGGTTTCAGCGGCCAGCTCTTCGAGGATATGGATCGCGGTGGTGTCCACCAGCGCGTGCACGGCATCCAGTCGTAGCCCGTCGACGTGGAAGACCCGCATCCAACGCAGCGCGCAGTCGATGATGTAGCGGCGTACTTCGTCGGAGTCGGCGCCGTCGATGTTGATGGCGTCGCCCCACGGGTTGCGTGCCTCCGACAGGTACGGCCCGAAGCGGGGCAGGTAATTGCCGGACGGGCCGAAGTGGTTGAAAACGGCGTCGATCAGCACGCCCAGGCCGCGGCCGTGACAGGCATCGACCAAGCGCGCCAAGCCATCCGGGCCGCCGTAGGGCTCATGCACCGCGTACCACAGCACACCGTCGTATCCCCAGCCGTGTGTTCCGGAGAAGGCGTTGACCGGCATCAGTTCGACGAAGTCGACGCCGAGATCGACCAAATGATCCAGCTTCTCGATGGCGGAGTCGAAGGTGCCGGCCGCAGTGAAGGTGCCGATGTGCAACTCGTAGATCACCGCACCTTCGACCTTTCGCCCGGCCCAGTCGTCGTCGGTCCAAGTCAGACCGGCCGCATCCCACAACGCCGAGCGGGCGTGCACGCCGTCGGGTTGGCGCGCAGACCGCGGATCCGGCAGCACCTGCGGGTCGTCGTCGATCAGATACCCGTAGCGGGCATCAGGCGGCGCCTCCACACTCGTCTGCCACCAGCCGCCGTCTGCTTTGGTCATCGGGTAGGTGACCCCGTCGATATCGAGGCCGACCACGGCGGGGTTGGGCGCCCAGACCGCGAAATCAGTCATCGACCCGCTCCAACAGCGCGACCGGGAGCTCGGAGAACACTTCGCCGGCCGGGGCCGGCCCGCGGTGCCGGGAGCCGGAGAGGGCGTCGGCCCACGTGCCGGGTGGCAGCGCAATGTCGGTGTCGCGCCATCGCTCCTCGGGCAGGCGCACCGTCCAACGGCTTACCGCCACCACCACGTCCGCGCCCCGGCGAAACGCAACGACGTGTTCGGCGGCCGGGCCCGACGCCAGCACGGGGTGATAGCCGCCGTGCAGGAAGGTGTCGGGACGCGCTCGCCGCATTCGCAGCGCCGCGGCGACCACCCGCATTTTCGGGTGGTGCAACGCCTTGAGCGCCTCGCGGCGCGCGGCGTAGTCAACTTCCCGCCGGTTGTCCGGGTCGACCAGGCTGTCGTCGTAGAGTTCGGTGCCCTGATACACATCCGGAACGCCGGGAACGGTCAACGCCAACAGCTTCTGGCCCAGGATGTCGCTGTCGATGTGCGGAGCAAGTTCGGCGACGAGTTCGGTCAGCTGCTGCGCGATGGGCCCATCGAGTACGTCATCGAGCCAGCGGTGCACCGCCGCCTCGAACTCGGTGTCGGGGTCGTGCCATGAGGTGAGCCGGGCCGCCTCGCGAACGGCCTTTTCGGCGTAGGCGTGCAGTCGCTCGCGCAGTGCGGTGCTCACCTGGCCGTCGACCGGCCATACCCCGAAAATGTTCTGCCACAGAAAGAGCCCGGTCGCCAGATCCGGCGATGGGACAACGGCCTCCCAACGGGCGACGAATTCGGCCCACAGCGACGGCACCTGCGACAGCACCCCGATGCGGGCCCGCACGTCCTCGCCGCGTTTGGTGTCGTGGGTCGACAGGGTGGTCATCGTATGCGGCCAGCGCCGCGCCCGGGTAGCGGCCCGATCATGAAACTCGGCCGCCCCCACCCCGAAACACTGCGGATCACCGCCGACTTCGTTGAGCGAGACCAACCGCGCGTCGCGGTAGAACAGGCAGTCTTCGATCGCCTTGGCCGTCACCGCCCCGCACAATTGTTGCAACCGGACCGCGCATTCCCCGCCGCCGGCGATCGCGGCCGCGACCAGTTGAAGCGGTTCACCGAGTTCCGGTCGCTGCGACTGAGTTTCGGCCAGCGCCACCGACAGTCTCGCCGCCAGGCCCGGGTAGTCGCTGCGATAAACACCGACCTGACCGAGCAGCGCCACGAGGGCGTCGGCCAGCAGCGGATGGTCGACGCCGGTGATGCTCACCACACAGCGGCGCAACCGCGCCAGCTCGCTACCCAACGTCGCCGACGCCGCGAACTCCTTCTGTTCGACCACCAATGTCGGCATCGCGCGGTAATCGACACCGGCGGTTTCGAACAGCTCGGTCAAGGCCGGCTCACCGTTGGGGTCGATGAACAGCCCGCCGATTTCCCGCAGCACGTCGTAGCCGGTGGAGCCCGCTACCGGCAGGGTCGGTTCCAGCGACTCATCCACGGCAAGAATCTTTTCCACCACGATCCAGGCGTCCGGTCCCACCAGCGCACGCAGCCATTGCAGGTACCCACCGGGATCCGACAGCCCGTCCGGGTGATCGACCCGCACGCCGTCGACGAGCCCGGTGTCGAGCCAGCGAGACAGCTCGGCGTGCCAGGCATCGAACACTGTCCGATCCTCTTGCCGCAGGCCCGCCAGCGACGTGATCGAAAAGAAGCGCCGGTATCCACAAGTGCCGGTACGCCACCCGACCAGTCGATAGTGCTGGCGGTCGTGGACCTGCGCCCCGCTGCCGACGCCGGTTCCGCCGGCGATCGGAAAAACCAGATCGCCCAATCGCAGCACCTCGCCGTCAACGGCCAGGTCGGCGACGTCGGCGTCGGACCCCAGTACCGGCAGGATGATTCGGCCGTCACCGAGCTCCCAGTCGATGTCGAAGAACGCCGCATACGGCGAGGATCTCCCCTGCCTCAGCACGTCCCACCACCACGGGTTCTGCTCCGGTTTTGCCACGCCGACGTGATTGGGCACGATGTCGACGATCAGACCCATTCCGCGAGCCTGCGCTGCCGCTGACAGCCGGGCCAGACCCTGCGGCCCGCCCAATTCAGCAGACACCGTGGTCGGATCCACGACGTCGTAACCGTGCGCCGATCCGCTGACCGGGGTCATGATCGGTGAGAGATACAGGTGCGAGACACCGAGTTCGTCGAAATAGTCCAGTAGCTGCTCGGCGTCGGCGAAGGTGAACGCGAAACCGCTTTCACCGCCATGCAGCTGCAAGCGGTAGGTGGACAGCACCGGACGCGCCATCGCCTCAGCGCACTTTCCGCATGACCAGCAGCGAACGCCCCGCAACGGGTATCTCGTTCCCGGCCTGCACCGCTCGATCGGCCGGAAACTCCGGCTCCGGCGAGTCCGCAGTGTCCAGCTCGACGGTCCACTCTTGGGCGTAATCAGCGCCGGGAACGGCGAATTCGACCGCAGCGTCGTGCGCATTGAAGCACAGCAGGAACGAGTCATCGACCACCCGCTCGCCACGGGCGTCCGGCTCGCGGATCGCCTCACCGTTGAGGAAGACCATGATGCATTTGTCGAAGCCGTTGTCCCAATCGTCTTGGCTCATCGCCTGACCGGCGGGGGTGAACCAGGCGATGTCACCGATCTCGTCGCCGTGGCGCACCGGACGGCCCTCGAAGAACCGGCGGCGACGAAACACCGGGTGGTCCTTGCGAAGCTGCGTCACGCGGCGGGTGAAGGCCAGCAGGTCGGCATTCTTCTCGGTCAGCGACCAATCCATCCAGGCCAGTTCGGAGTCCTGACAGTAGGCGTTGTTGTTGCCGTGCTGCGTGCGGCCCATTTCATCACCGTGCGCGATCATCGGCGTGCCTTGGGACAGCACCAGGGTGGCCATGATGTTGCGCATCTGCCGAGCCCGTAGTGCCAGAACGGCCGGATCGTCGGTGGGGCCTTCGACGCCGCAGTTCCACGAGCGGTTGTGACTCTCGCCGTCGGTGTTGTCGTCGTGGTTGGCCTCGTTGTGTTTTTCGTTGTAGGACACCAGATCGTGCAGGGTGAACCCGTCGTGGGCGACGACGAAGTTGATGCTGGCGCCGGGCCGGCGTCCGGTGGCTTCGTAGAGGTCCGACGAACCGGTGAGGCGGGAGGCGAACTCCCCCAGCGTCTCCGGTTCGCCGCGCCAGTAATCACGCACGGTATCTCGGTACTTTCCGTTCCATTCGGTCCACAGGCCGGGAAAGTTGCCGACCTGGTATCCGCCTTCACCGACGTCCCACGGCTCGGCGATCAGCTTGACCTGGCTGACCACCGGATCCTGCTGGATCAGGTCGAAGAATGCCGAAAGGCGGTCGACGTCATAGAACTCGCGAGCCAACGTCGATGCCAGGTCGAAGCGGAACCCGTCGACGTGCATCTCGGTCACCCAGTACCGCAGTGAATCCATGATCAGCTGCAGCGCATGCGGGTGGCGCGCGTTGAGGCTGTTTCCCGTTCCGGTGTAATCCATATACATGCTGCGGTCGTCATCGACGAGCCGGTAGTAGGCGGCGTTGTCGATTCCGCGGAAGTTGATGGTCGGGCCCAGGTGGTTACCTTCGGCGGTGTGGTTGTAGACCACATCGAGGATCACCTCGATGCCGGCCTCGTGGAAGGTGCGCACCATCGTCTTGAATTCCGCGACCGCCGCGCCGGGCTGCCGGTTCGCCGCGTACTGGCTGTGCGGGGCGAAGAACCCGAACGTGTTGTAGCCCCAGTAGTTTCGCAGGCCCAGCTGCAGCAGGCGGTCGTCGTGCATGAACTGGTGCACCGGCATCAGCTCGATCGCCGTGACGTTGAGTGCCTGCAGGTGGTCGACGACGGCCGGGTGAGCCAATCCCGCGTAGGTGCCGCGCAACTCCTCCGGGACGCCCGGATGGGTCTGCGTCATGCCCTTCACATGGGTCTCGTAGATGATCGTTTCGTGGTAGGGGGTGTTAGGCGGCCGATCGGACGCCCAATCGAAGTACGGGTTGATCACCACGCTGGTCATGGTGTGCCCCAGCGAGTCGATCATCGGCAGGGTCTCGGCTTGCGGCGCGTCGCCACCGGCGGTCATGTCGTAGGAGAACAGCGGCTGACCGAAGTCGAAGTCGCCGGCGAACGCCCGGCCGTAGGGGTCGAGCAGCAGCTTGCTGGAGTCGCAGCGGTGTCCGGCCGGCGGGTCGAAGGGCCCGTGCACCCGGAAGCCGTAATGCTGTCCCGGCGCCACCGTCGGCAGGTAGGCGTGCCAGACGTAGCCGTCCACCTCGTCGAGTGGGATGCAGGTCTGCTCACCGTGCTCGTCGATCAGGCACAGATCGACCCGCTCGGCGATCTCGGAGAACAGGGCGAAGTTGGTTCCCCCGCCGTCGTAGGCGGCTCCCAGCGGGGCGCTGCTGCCGGGCCAGCTGCTCCGCAACACCGGCGGGTTCGCATGCGAGTCTCTGGCAGCAGTGACCTCGTTCGCCGGATTTCGGGTAACGGCCATATTCACCCAATCTCGTCAGGACTTTCGGTACTTCGATGCTGCGGCACTCCCGCCGAGTGTGGCCTACCCGCCTGCCGAGCGGTCAAACTATGCCCGTCTACGACAGTACGGTCAGATGCACCGCCCGGCAGCCGCTGTTGAAAGTCCCCCGACCCGGGTATAAGCGTTGTCGTGGTCTCTGATGACCTGTGTCGGCTGGCAGCGGCCCACGGCGTAGCCACCGCCTATCGCAACGAGCGGCGCGAGCTGGTGCAGGTTGATGCCGACGTCGTCATCCGGGTGCTCCGGCTACTCGATGTCGAAGCCGGCAGCGAAACCGACTGCCGTCATGAGTTGGCCAGGCTGGACGAACGCGACCGCGCGGGGCTGTCGCCACCCACGGTGGCGGTGCGGGTGACCGGGCGTCCCCAACCGTTGCTCGGCGCCGTTGCGCTGGTCGATGAGGACGGCGCCCGCAGCGCGGTGCACGATGAACTGCCCGCCGATCTGGCGCCGGGCTGGTATGACCTTGCGCTGCGCAACGGCCAACAGGTCACGCTGGTGGCGGCTCCGGCCCGGGTGCCGCAGGCCCCGGCGACCTGGGGATGGATGCTGCAGTTGTACGCACTGCGGTCCGCCCGCTCGTGGGGCATCGGCGATCTGTCCGATCTGCGGGATTGGGTGAGGTGGACCGCCGCCGAACACGGCGCTGGAGCGGTGCTGCTCAACCCGCTGCACGCGCCGGGGCCGACGCATCCGGTGCAGCCGTCCCCGTATACGCCGTCGAGCCGGCGATTCGCCAACCCGCTGGCACTGTGCATCGGTGACCTCGACGGCTATCGGCGCGCCGACCCGTCCACCCGGGCGGAAATCGATGCGCTGCGGGTCGCCGCGGACACCGCGCGCATCGACTACGACCTGGTGTGGTCGGCCAAACGCGCAGCCCTGGAGTTGCTCTGGCGTGCCGAGGGCCGCCCCTCCGGGCTGGACGAGGCGCCGGACAGCCGTGCGTTGCGGGACTGGGCGACCTACTGCGCGCTGGCCGAGCGCCATGGCGCTCGGTGGACGACCTGGCCGGCGCCGCTGCACGACGCGGCCGGGAGCGCCGTCGCGGCGGCCCGAACCGAACTCGCGCCGCGGGTGGCGTTTCATGCCTGGGTACAGCAACGCTGCGCCGAACAGCTGCAGGTCGTGCAGCAGGCCGCACACGACTCGGGCATGGCGGCGGGGGTGCTGCATGATTTGGCCGTCGGCGTCGATCCCGACGGCGCCGATGCGTGGGCCCTGGCCGACGTACTGGCCGTTGAGGCCAGTGTCGGCGCGCCCCCGGATACGTTCAGCCCTCGTGGGCAGGACTGGTCTCTACCGCCCTGGCGGCCGGACCGCTTGGCGGACACCGGCTACACCGCGATGCGCGACATGCTGCGAGCCGTCCTGGCCCACGCCGACGGGGTGCGCATCGACCACGTCGCCGGCTTGTGGCGACTGTGGTGGATCCCGCCAGGCGAGAGCCCTGATCGCGGCACCTACGTGCATTACGACGCCGAGGTCATGCTCGCGGTGCTGGCGCTGGAGGCGCATCGCGGCAACGCCGTCGTCATCGGCGAGGACCTGGGCACCGTCGAACCGGAAGTCACCCGCGCCCTGGCCGACAACGGAATGCTGGGCTGCGCGGTGGCCTGGTTCACCCGCGACGAAGCGGCGCCCGGCCAGCCGTTGCTGCCGCCGGCGAAGTGGCCCCCGCGCGCGGCGGCCAGCATCTCCACCCACGACCTGCCCACCGCAGCCGGGTTCTGGCGCGCCGAGCACGTGCGCGCCCGCGCCCAGCGGGGCCTGCTCGACGACGTAGCCGCCGCGCAAACCGCCGCCGAGAAAGAGCGAGCCGAATGGCTGGCACTGCTGCGCGGCGAAGGGCTGCTCGAGCATGACGACCCGGGTGAGCCGGAGATCATCGACGCCCTGCACCGCTTCTTGGCGGCCACCCCGAGCCGGCTGAAACTGGTCTCCCCGTACGACGTGCTCGCCGAGCCCTGTCAGCCCAATCTGCCGGGCACCGTCGACGAATATCCGAACTGGCGGCTGCCGCTGCCCGAGCCTCTTGAGCAGCTGCGCACCGACCCGAGAATCGCCCGCACCGCGACGATCTTCTCGGCCGGCGAAGGCCGCAATGACGCATCCGGCAGGTAATCGCGTGGCGAATCGGGTACATGTCGAAGCATGACCGCCGACGTTGACGACGAGTTTGGTCAAGACCTCCCCGACCCCACCGCAGGTAGCCACGTCGAAGACGGCGTTGTCGAACACCCCACCGCCGACGACTTCGGCGATGCCGCGGCCCCGCCTGCGGATCCGGTCTGGTTCAAGCGTGCGGTGTTCTACGAGGTGCTGGTCCGGGCGTTCTACGACTCCAACGGGGACGGCGTCGGTGACCTGCGCGGCCTGACCGAGCAGCTGGACTACCTGCAGTGGCTCGGAGTCGATTGCCTGTGGCTGCCGCCGTTCTACGATTCGCCGCTGCGCGACGGCGGCTATGACATCCGGGACTTCTACAAGGTGTTGCCCGAGTTCGGCACGGTCGATGATTTCGTCGAACTGATCGACGCCGCGCACCGGCGCGGCATCCGGGTCATCACCGATCTGGTGATGAACCACACCTCCGACAGCCATCCGTGGTTTCAGCAGTCCCGTCACGACCCGGATGGCCCGTACGGCGATTACTACGTGTGGAGCGACACCAGTGAGCGCTACACGGGAGCCCGAATCATCTTCGTCGACACCGAGGAGTCCAACTGGACGTTCGACGCGGTGCGCAAGCAGTTTTACTGGCACCGGTTCTTCTCCCACCAACCCGATTTGAACTATGACAATCCGGCGGTCCAGGAGGCGATGCTCGACGTGCTTCGGTTCTGGCTGAACCTCGGCATCGACGGTTTTCGGCTGGATGCGGTGCCGTATCTGTTCGAGCGGGAAGGAACCAACTGCGAAAACCTGCCCGAGACACACGATTTCCTCAAACGCTGCCGCAAGGTGGTCGACGACGAGTTCCCGGGCAGGGTGCTGCTGGCCGAGGCCAACCAGTGGCCGTCGGACGTAGTCGAATATTTCGGCGATCCGGCGACCGGCGGCGACGAGTGCCACATGGCATTCCATTTCCCCTTGATGCCACGCATTTTCATGGCGGTACGCCGCGAGTCACGCTTCCCCATTTCGGAGATCCTGGCGCAGACGCCGCCGATCCCCCACCTGGCGCAGTGGGGCATTTTTTTGCGCAACCACGACGAGCTGACCCTGGAGATGGTCACCGACGACGAGCGCGACTACATGTACGCCGAGTACGCGAAAGATCCGCGAATGAAGGCGAATGTGGGGATCCGGCGCCGGCTGGCCCCACTGCTGGACAAGGACCGCAACCAGATCGAGTTGTTCACCGCACTGCTGCTGTCGCTGCCCGGTTCGCCTATCCTCTACTACGGTGACGAGATCGGCATGGGCGACATCATCTGGCTGGGTGACCGCGACGCGGTGCGCACCCCGATGCAGTGGACACCCGACCGCAACGCCGGTTTCTCCACCGCCAACCCCGGCCGCCTCTACCTGCCTCCCATTCAAGACGCGGTCTATGGCCATCAGTCGGTCAACGTGGAATCACAACGCGACACGTCGACGTCCTTGCTCAACTGGACCCGCACCATGCTGGCCGTTCGGCGTCGGTACGACGCATTCGCGCTCGGCGAGTTCCGCGAATTGGGCGGATCCAACCCGTCAGTGCTGGCGTACGTGCGGGAACTCGCCAACGATGACGGGGCTACGGTCTTGTGCGTCAACAACCTGTCGCGGTTTCCCCAGCCCATCGAGCTGAATCTGCAGCACTGGGACGGCCACACGCCGGTGGAACTGACCGGGTCCGTGGAGTTTCCCCGAATCGGAAAACTCCCGTATCTACTCACCCTGCCCGGATACGGCTTCTACTGGTTTCAACTGTGTGAGCCATGCGAGCCGAAGGAGGACATGTCATGACTGGTGGCAGCAGCGAACCAGCGGACCTGCCGTGGGCGGAGTGGATGGCGACCCGGCGCTGGTACGCGGGGCGCAATCGGGAGTTGGCCGGCGCAGACCCCGTCCTGACGGTGCCGCTGGAAGACGGACTGGATCTGGTGCTGATCGACGTCGCCTACACCGAAGGCGCCTCCGAGCGTTACCAGGTGCTCGTCAGCTGGGATGTGGAGCTGCCACCGGAGTACGCACAGGTCGCGATGATCGGAACCCATCGTGGTCGCACCGCCTATGACGCGCTGTATGACGCTGCGGCCACTCGGATTTTGTTGTCGCTGATCGATTCGTCGGCTCAGCGTGGCGACGTCACGTTCACACCGGAGGCCGGGGCGGCGCTGCCGGCCGGGGCGGGCGCTCGGGTCTCGGAAGCCGAGCAGAGCAACACCAGCGTGATCGTCGAGGAAGAGGCGGTCCTCAAGGTGTTCCGCCGGCTGAAGGAAGGCATCAATCCCGACATCGAGTTGAACGCGGCGCTCGGTCAGGCAGCCAACCCCCACGTGCCCCGGTTGCTGGGCTCTTACCGGATCGAGTTGCCCGGCGAGTCTGAGCCCTACGCGTTGGGCATGGTCAGCGAATACGCCGTGAACTCGGCCGAGGGCTGGGCGATGGCGACCGCCAGTGTGCGCGATCTGTTCGCCGAAGCCGATCTCTACGCCTACGAAGTAGGTGGCGACTTCGCCGGCGAGTCCTACCGGCTCGGTGAGGCGGTCGCGTCGGTGCACCGCACGCTTGCCGAGAGCTTGGGAACCGCGGAAGCGGACTTTCCGGCGCAGGCTCTGCTGTCACGCTTGTCGGCGACGGCGGCGACCGTGCCGGAGATCCGCCCGCACGTCGCCGCCATCGAACAGCGCTTCGGCGAGCTGGCCGGGGAGAAGATCACCGTGCAGCGAGTACACGGCGACCTGCATCTCGGACAGGTGCTGCGCACCCCGAACACTTGGCTGCTCATCGATTTTGAAGGCGAACCGGGCGCACCGCTGGCCGAGCGCCGCCGGCCCGATTCGCCGCTGCGGGATGTCGCCGGTGTGCTGCGGTCCTATGAGTACGCCGCATACGGCAAGCTGGCCGACCTGTCCCGTGACGGGCAGGACCGGCAATTGGCCACCCGCGCCCGGGAATGGCTGGACCGCTGTCAGAGCGCCTTCTGCGACGGCTACGCCGCCGAATCCGGCGCCGACCCGCGTGACTCGGTGGCGCTGCTGTCCGCCTACGAAATCGACAAGGCGGTCTATGAGGCCGGCTATGAAGCCCGGCACCGGCCCTCCTGGTTGCCGATTCCGCTGCGGGCGCTGACCAGGTTCACCGCCGTCAACCCGGCGTGATCGCGAGCGCTTCGGGCTCCAGCCACAGCGCCGACAGCGGGGGCAGCACCAGCACCGCGGAGGCCGGCCGGCCGTGGCGGGGCTCCTCGACGGCGTCCACGCCACCGAGGTTTCCGGCACCGCCGCCGCAGTAGTCGACCGCATCGGTGTTGAGCAGCTCGCGCCACCGGCCGGCGAACGGCAGCCCGAGGCGGTAGCCGGTGTGGGCCACCCCGGAGAAGTTGAACACCGCGGCCAGCGCCGAGCCGTCCGTCCCGTAGCGCAGGAAGCTCAGCACGTTGTTGGCCGAGTCGTTGGCGTCGATCCAGGAATAGCCGGCCGGGCTGATGTCTTGGCTCCACAGTGCCGGACGCTCGCGGTAGATGCTGTTGAGATCGCGTGTCAAGCGCAGGATTCCGGCCGAGAATCCCGCTGCCTGCTGCTCTGGATCGAGTTGGAACCAATCCAATCCGCGCTCCTCGGACCACTCGGCGCGCTGGCCGAACTCCTGGCCCATGAACAGCAGCTGCTTGCCGGGGTGGGCCCACTGATAGGCCAGCAGACCGCGGACCCCGGCGGCCTTGGCGTGATCGTCGCCGGGCATCCGGCTCCACAGCGTGCCCTTGCCGTGTACCACTTCGTCGTGGCTGATCGGCAGCACGAAGTTCTCGCTGTAGGCGTAAAGCATCGAGAAGGTCATCTCGTGGTGGTGGTAGGAGCGGTGCACCGGGTCGTGACCGAGGAAGGCGAGGGTGTCGTGCATCCAGCCCATGTTCCATTTCATCGAAAAGCCCAGCCCGCCCAGGCTGGTCGGTCTCGACACTCCCGGCCACGACGTCGATTCCTCGGCGATGGTTGCGATGCCGGGCGCCGACTTGTGCGCGGTCGCGTTCATCTCCTGCAGGAACTGCACCGCTTCCAGATTCTCCCGGCCGCCGTGGACGTTGGGGGTCCAGCCGCCCTCGGGCCGCGAGTAGTCCAGGTAGAGCATCGACGCCACCGCATCGACGCGTAGCCCGTCGATGTGGAACTCGCTGAGCCAGTAAAGCGCGTTGGCGACCAGGAAGTTGCGGACCTCCGGGCGGCCGAAGTCGAACACGTAGGTGCCCCAGTCGAGTTGCTCACCACGACGCGGATCGGCGTGCTCGTACAGCGGGGTGCCGTCGAACCGGCCCAGCGCCCAGGCGTCTTTCGGGAAGTGCGCCGGAACCCAGTCCACGATGACGCCGATGCCGGCGCGGTGCAGCGCGTCGACCAGCGCGCGGAATTCGTCCGGCGTGCCGAACCGGGCGGTCGGGGCGTAGTAGGAGGTGACCTGGTAGCCCCATGATCCACCGAACGGATGCTCGGCGACCGGCAGAAGTTCGATGTGGGTGAAGCCTTGTTCCACAACGTAATCGGTCAGCTCGGTGGCGAGCTGTCGATAGCTCAGTCCGGGACGCCAGGACCCCAGGTGTACTTCGTAGACGCTCATCGGTTCGAATGCCGGATTCCCGGTGGCGCGCCGGCTCATCCACTCGTCGTCGCTCCAGGTATAACGGCTGGTGGAGACCCGGGATGCGGTCTGCGGCGGCGTTTCGGCGGCGAACGCCATCGGGTCGGCCCGCTCGGTGACGACGTCGTCGGCGCCGTGAACCCGGAACTTGTACAGGCCGCCGACCGGGAAGCCGGGCCAGAAAAGTTCCCACACACCGGAAGAGCCCAGCACCCGCATCGGCGCACCGATACCGTCCCAGCCGGTGACGTCACTGATCAGAGCGACTCCCTTGGCGTTGGGCGCCCACACCGCGAACGACACCCCGGTGACCGTCCCGTCCGGCGTGGTGAACGTGCGGGGGTGGGCGCCGAGCACCTCCCACAGCCGTTCGTGCCGGCCTTCGGCGAACAGGTGCAGGTCGATCTCGCCCAGCGTGGGCAGGAAACGATAGCCGTCGGCGACGATCTCGGGCTCTGCGACGTCCGGGTAGTCGAGCTGCAGCCGATAGTCGATCAGCTCCGCGAACGGCAATGTCGCGGCGAACAGCCCGTTGCCCAGGTGTTGCATCGGCACCCGGTCGCCGCCCACCAGCACCGTGGCTGCGGCCGCGCCCGGCCGCAGCGTCCGGATCACGGTGCGTTCGCCGTCGTCGTGGGCGCCGAGGATCGCGTGCGGATCATGGTGCGCGCCGGACACCAACCGGTCGACCTCCCCGGGCGCCACGTCGAGTCCGTGCTTCGGCGTGGGTTTGCTTCGGGTCATCGGGTTTTCACCTCCGATGCAGCAGTTCGGCCCGCGTGCCGGCGTTGATCACGGGCATATTGACGATATGGGCGACCGCTCGACTCGGCTCGAGTCGGACGTAATTGTCCTGCCCCCACTGGTATTCCTCCCCGCTGATCTCGTCCCGCACCCAGAACCGTTCGTAGGGCTCCATCCCCAGCGCCGCCATGTCCAGCGACAACGTCGCCTCCTCGGCCGCGAACGCGTTCAACGTCACCACCACCAGCACCGCGTCTCCGCTGACCGGGTCGAACTTGCTGTAGGCCAGCAGTGCGTCGTTGTCGACGTGATGAAAATGCAGGGTGCGCAGTTGCGCCAGAGCGGGGTGGCGCCGGCGAATGTCGTTGAGGCGTGCGATGAACGGCTCCAACGACCTGCCCTCGTGCACTGCGGCGGCGAAGTCGCGCGGACGCAGTTCGTACTTCTCCGAGTGCAGGTATTCTTCGCTGCCTTCGTGCAGCGCCTGGTGTTCGAACAACTCGTAGCCGGAATACACCCCCCAGGAGGGGCCCATCGTGGCCGCCAGCACCGCCCGGATCGCGAACATGCCGGGGCCGTGATGCTGCAGGCTGGCATGCAGGATGTCCGGTGTGTTGACGAACAGATTCGGGCGGCGGAAGTCGGCGATCTCGGCGATCTCGTCGCCGAACTCGACGAGCTCGGACTTCGAGGTGCGCCAGGTGAAGTAGGTGTAGGACTGGGTGAAGCCGAGCTTGGCCAGGCCGAACTGGCGCACCGGCGGAGTGAACGCCTCGGACAAGAACAGCACATCGGGGTCCGCTGATTTGATTCGCGCGATCAGCCAGGACCAGAAGCCCGGCGGTTTGGTGTGCGGATTGTCGACCCGAAACACCTTGACCCCGTGGTTGATCCAATGCTGGACCACCCGAAAGACCTCGGCATACAACCCGGCGGGGTCGTTGTCGAAGTTCAACGGGTAGATGTCCTGGTATTTCTTCGGCGGGTTCTCCGCGTAGGCGATCGTGCCGTCCGGTAGCTCGGTGAACCACTGCCGGTGCTCACGCGCCCAGGGGTGATCGGGCGCGCACTGCAACGCCAGATCCAAGGCGACCTCCAAACCGAGCTCGCCGGCGCGGGCGACGAAACGGTCGAAATCCTCCAGCGTGCCCAAGTCCGGATGCACCGCGTCGTGGCCGCCCTCGTCGCTGCCGATCGCCCACGGCGACCCGACGTCACCCGGTTCGGCGACAGCGCTGTTATTCGGGCCCTTGCGGTGCACCTTTCCGATCGGGTGGATCGGCGGCAGATACACCACGTCGAATCCCATCTCGGCGATGCGCGGTAGCTCCGACGCGGCGGTGGCCAGCGTGCCGTGCACCGGCTCGCCCGCCGAATCCCATCCGCCGGTGGAGCGCGGAAACATCTCGTACCAGGCGCTGAACCGGGCCAACGGCCGGTCCACCCACACTTGATATTGCCGTCCGCGGGTGCAGTGGTCCCGCAGTGCGTAGCAGTTGAGCAGTTCGGACACCGGATCCGACAACGCCGGCGCCGAGCGGGTCACCGGGTCTCCCGGCTCGCGCAATGCGGCAGCAGCGGCCAGCAGCGGCTCACGCTTGCTGCGCGGCACCCCGGCGGCGGCGCGGTCGAACAACTCGGCGCCGATCAGCAGATCGTTGGACAGCTCGGCCTCGCCCTGACCGACGTCCAGTTTCGCGACCACCGCATCTCGCCAGGTGCCGATGGAATCGGTCCAGCCGTCGACCCGGAATGTCCACAACCCGACCTGATCCGGGACGAACTGGCCATGAAAGACGTACGGCTGCGCACCGACGCTCATCGGCAGCAGCAACGGCTTCCCCCGACAAGACGCGGCAACGGCCTCCTGCCCGTCGGCCTGCATGCCCGGCGGTTCAGCAAGCCTCGACGGAGGAGAGGCGAGGCTGGGACCGCCGGATGAACCTGTCGGTTCAGCGAGCCTCGACGGAGGAGCGGCGAAACTGGGACCGCTGGATGAACCCGACGGTCGCGGGTAATCGGGCCCGAGGTAGCGCACCACCAGCGTCGCCGCGACCACCTCGTGTCCCTCGCGCCAGACGCTGGCGGTGACCGGCACCACCTCTCCGACCACCGCCTTGGCGGGCTGCCTGCCACAGGACACACTCGGCGTAACGCCATCGACCTCGATTCGGCCCGGCACCCACTACTCCGTTCGTCGGCTGCGATTCCGACAGTGGGTACCCGCGGCGGGCGGAAGCTATCCCCGCGGCAGCCCCAGCAGCCGTTCGGCGGCCAGAGTCAGCAGGATCTGCTCGGTGCCACCGGCGATAGACAGGCAGCGGGTGTTGAGGAAGTCATGCACCTCACGTCCGGCCACGGCGCCGGCCCCCTCGGTCAGATCCATCCGGTACTCGGCCAGCTCTTGGCGATAGCGCACCCCGATCAGCTTGCGCACCGAGGACTCCGAGCCGGGGTCCTGGCCCCCGACGGCGAGCTGGGCGATGCGTTGATCCAGCAGCGCGCCCGCCTGGGCGGCGATGATCAGCCGGGCCAGCCGGTCGTCGGTGGCAGTGTCGGGCTCCCGATCCGCCAAGGCCTTGAGCAACTCTTCCATCGGGTTGCCCAGTGCGGTGCCGCCGGCGATCGCGACCCGCTCGTTGGCCAGCGTGGTGCGGGCCAACCGCCAGCCGTCATTGACGTTGCCGACCACCATCTCGTCAGGGACGAAGACGTCGTCGAGGAACACCTCGTTGAACAGCGCATCACCGGTGATCTCGCGCAGCGGCCGGATGTCGATGCCCTCGGCGGTCATATCGAGCAGGAAATAGGTGATGCCTTTGTGTTTCGGCGCGTCGGCGTCGGTGCGGGCCAGGCAGATGCCCCACTGCGAGTCGTCCGCCCGCGAGGTCCACACCTTCTGCCCGGTCAGTCGCCAGCCGCCGTCGACCTTGACCGCCTTGGTGCGCAGCGCCGCCAGGTCCGAGCCGGCGCCCGGCTCGGAGAACAGCTGGCACCAGAAGATCTCGCCGGTCAGCGTGGGAGGGATGAACCGCTCGATCTGCTCGGCGGTGCCGTGCTCGAGGATGGTGGGCGCCGCCCACCAGCCGATCACCAGGTCGGGGCGAGCGACACCGGCCGCGGCGAGCTCCTGGTCGATCACCAACTGTTCGGCCGGGCCGGCGGCGCGCCCATAGGGCGCCGGCCAGTGTGGTGCCAGGAGGCCCGAGGTGGCCAGCGCCGCCTGGCGCTGCTCGTCGGGCAGCGCGGCGATCCGGGCCGCCTCCGCGGCGATCTCGGGCCGGACGTCGGCGGTCTCACCGAGGTCGACCTCCAGCCGGCGCCGCACCCCGGCCCGGGTCAGCGCGGCGACCCGGCGCAGCCAGTACTGCGCGCCACCCAGGGCCTGGCCGATGCCGTAGGCCCGGCGCAGGTACAGGTGCGCCTCGTGTTCCCAGGTGATGCCGATGCCGCCGAGGACCTGGATGCAGTCCTTGGCATTGGCTTTGGCGGCGTCGATGCAGATGGCTGCGGCCACCGCAGCCGCGATCGAGAACTGCTGGTCATCGGGATCGGATGCCGCAGACGCCGCGTCGGCCGCAGCGACCGCGGCCTGATCGGCGCGGCACAGCATCTCCGCGCACAGGTGCTTGATGGCCTGGAAGCTGCCGATCGGCTTGCCGAACTGCTCGCGCACCTTCGCGTACTCGACGGCGGTGTCCAGTGCCCAGCGGGCGACGCCGGCCGCTTCGGCGGACAGCACCGTAACCACCAGGTTCTGCACCCGGCTACCGGCCTCGAGCACGACCGCGGGCGCGGCGGTCAACGTCACCTTCGCCAGCGGCCGAGAGAAATCGGTGGCGGTCAGCGGCTCGACCTGCACCCCGTCGGCACGGGCGTCCACCAGCACCCAGTTCTCCCCGGCCGGCAGCACCAGCAGTCCGTCGGCGGTTGCGCCCAGCACCCGCTCGGCGGTGCCGGACACCTGCGACGTCGCGGCGTCGAGCTGTAAGTCGGCGTCGATAGCGACCCCGGCGACACGTTCACCGTTCGCGAGGGCCTCGGCCAGCTGCGGCTCGGTGACCACCAAAGTGGCCAGCGCGGTGGTCGCGACCGGACCGGGAACCAGTGCCTTGGCGGCCTCGTCGACCATCGCGCACAGGTCTTCGAGCCGCCCGCCGGCGCCGCCGCACTCCTCAGAGACGGCCACCCCGAACAGGCCCAGGTCGGCCAGGCGAGCGAAAACCGGCTGCCAGGCATCGGTTTGGCCCAGCTCGACGGCACGGATCGCCTCGGCGGTGCCAGCTGCGGCGGCCCAGTCGCGGACCAGCTCACGAGCGGCGAGCTGTTCGTCGTTGATGGTCACGGACACGCTGGGCTCCTCCGGGTGATCTCGGTGTTGTACTTCGGCGAGTGAGGAAGTCCACCCCGCTCACTAGAACGTGTTCTAATAGTGCCAGCGTCCGAGCGTCAAGTCGAACCGTTGTGGCAGGACACATCGCGTCCCGTCGATGTTGGGAGCGCGAGATCCAGCTACGTGATGCGTATCGTTACTGGCGAGTAGGCCGACTGAAGGAGCTGCCCCCCACATGTCGTCACCAGCCGACAGCAACCCAGCTCGCGGATCGCGGACCCAGCCGCGCGAGGTCACCAGCGTAGCTGTGCTGACCGAGTCCGACCTCGGCTCCGAGGCGCAGCGGGAACGCCGCAAGCGCATCCTGGATGCGACGCTGGCGATCGCCTCCAAAGGCGGCTACGACGCGGTCCAGATGCGTGCGGTGGCCGACCGGGCCGATGTGGCCGTGGGCACCTTGTACCGGTACTTCCCGTCGAAGGTCCACCTGCTGGTCTCGGCGATGGGCCGCGAGATCGCCCGCGTCGAGACCAAGACCGATCCGGCCACCTACGCCGAGATGACCCGGCACCAGCGGCTCAACCTGGTGGTCAACAAGCTCAACCGCGCCATGCAGCGCAACCCGCTGCTCACCGAGGCCATGACCCGGGCCTACGTCTTCGCCGACGCGTCGGCGGCCGGTGAGGTCGACCACGTCCAGAAGCTGATCGACTCGATGTTCGCCGGGGCGATGAGCGATGGCGAGCCGACCGAGGAGCAGTACCACATCTCCCGGGTGATCTCGGATGTGTGGTTGTCCAACCTGCTCGCCTGGCTGACCCGGCGAGCATCGGCCACCGACTTCAGCACGCGGCTGGACCTGGCGGTCCGGCTGCTGATCGGCGACGACGACCGCCCCAAGGTCTGACCCGACGCCCCGATGCGCCTCAAGCCCGGCCGCCCCGACCTCGGCGGGTATGCGCACCGGTTCACCGCCCGGGTGGCCGAACCGGGTGCGCCGTTGTCGGTGACGTGGCTCGGCGTGACCAGCATGCTGATCGACGACGGATCGTCGGCGCTGATGACCGATGGCTACTTCTCGCGCCCAAGTCTGACGCGGGTGGCGCTGCGCAAGGTGTCGCCGTCGGCCGCTCGCATCGACGGCTGTCTGTCCCGGGCCGGAGTGCGCGAGCTGGCCGCGGTGATCCCGCTGCACACCCATATCGATCACGCGCTGGATTCCGCGGTGGTGGCCGAACGCACCGGTGCGGCACTGGTGGGCGGTGAATCGGCGGCCAATATCGGTCGTGGTCAAGGCCTTTCGGGCGACCGCTTGATCGTCGCCGTACCCGGGACACCGATCACGCTGGGCGCCTACGACGTGACCCTTCTCGAGTCGCGGCACTGCCCGCCGGACCGTTTCCCCGGTGTCATCACCACCGCGGTGGTTCCGCCGGTCAGGGCGTCGGCCTACAAGTGTGGTGAGGCATGGTCGGCGCTGGTGACCCACCGGCCCTCGGGGCGGGGGCTGCTGATCGTCGGTAGCGCCGGTTTCGTTCCGGGCATGCTGGATGGGCATCGCGCCGACGTCGCCTATCTGGGTGTGGGCCAGCTCGGTGTGCAGCCGCGGCAATACCTGACCGACTACTGGTCGGAGACGGTGCGCGCCGTCGGCGCGAAGACCGTCGTGTTGACCCATTGGGACGATTTCTTCCGCCCGTTGTCGAAACCATTGCGTGCCTTGCCTTATGCCGTCGACGACCTGGATGTAACTATGCGGATCTTCAGCGAGTTCGCCGACGCCGACGGAGTGGGCCTGCACCTGCCCACGGTGTGGCGGCGCGAAGACCCGTGGACCTGAAGCCGGCTCTTGCGCTGTTGCTGCTCGCCGTGGTGCTGGGCTTCGCGGTCGCCCGGCCGCGGGGCTGGCCGGAGGTGTTCGCGGCGGTACCGGCCGCTGCCGTCCTGGTCGCCACCGGAGCGATCTCGGTGCACGACGCTGCCGCCGAGGCCGCCACCCTGCTGCGTGTCGTCGCGTTCCTGGGTGCGGTGCTGGTGCTGGCACAGCTATGCGACGACGAAGGCCTGTTCGAGGCCGCCGGCGCGGCGATGGCTCGGGCCGACGTCGGGCCGCCGCAGCATCTGCTGCGTCGGGTCTTCGTCATCGCAGCCTGCCTGACCGCGGTCTTGAGCCTGGATGCGACGGTGGTGCTGCTGACCCCGGTGGTGCTGATGATGGCCCGCCGCCGTCGGGCACCGCTGCGCCCGCACGCCTACGCGACCGCACACCTGGCCAACACCGCGTCGCTGCTGTTGCCGGTGTCCAACCTGACCAACCTGCTGGCGTTCCAGGCGGCCGGCCTGTCCTTCGCGAGGTTCACCGCCCTGACGGCGGCGCCGTGGCTGGCCGCGACGGCAGTGGTGTACTTGGTCTTTCGATGGTTCTTTCGCGTCGATCTGCGCGCGACCCCGGAGCACCTGCAGGCCGGCCCTCCTCCGCCGGTGCCGGTGTTCGCGCTGGCGGTGGTGGCCCTGACGCTGGCCGGCTTCGTGCTCGCAGAGACGTTCGGTGTCGCTCCGGCGTGGGCGGCGGTCGCTGGCGCCACCGTGCTGGCCGTACGCGGTCTGGCGCTGCGGCGCAGCACTCCGGCCGGCATCCTGCGGGCCGCCAACGTCGGTTTTCTGGTGTTCGTGCTGGCGCTGGGGGTGGTGGTGCGCGCGGTCGTCGATAATGGGTTGGGCGACCGGATGAGCGCCGTGCTGCCGACGGGCGCGGGGCTGATGGCGCTGCTGGGTATCGCGGCGGTGGCCGCGGTGCTGGCCAACGTGGTCAACAATCTGCCGGCGACGCTGGTGCTGGCGCCGCTGGTGGCGCCGGCCGGCCCGGTGGCGGTGCTGGCGGTGCTGATCGGGGTCAACATCGGACCCAATCTGACTTACGCCGGCTCGCTGTCGAACCTGCTGTGGCGCCGGGTGCTGCGCCGCTATGGCGTTCCGGCCGGTGTCGGCGAGTACACCCGGCTGGGATTGTGCACGGTGCCGCCGACCCTGCTGGCGGCGGTGCTGGCGCTGTGGGCCGGCGCCCGGCTGCTGGGCGTTTAGTGGTGATGGCAAGCGCGGCGGAGCCGGGCGCCGTGGGTCACCGCGACCGGATCAGCGGTGATACGCCGGCGGCAGCGGCATCCCCAGCTCGGCCATCACGGTGCGGGCGCGCTGCGGATAGTCGGTGATGAGTCCGTCGACGCCGGCGGCGATCTGCTCGCGCATCGCAGTGGCGTCGTTGACCGTCCACGGGATGACCTTGAGCCCGGCGCGGTGCGCTCGCTCGACGAACGCCCGATCGACCACCGAGTAGTGCGGGGAGACGGTGTCGGCGCCGGCCGCGGCCGCACCGGCGATCGGGTCCGGCCCGCTTTCCCACAGCGCGACAAGGGGAATGGCCGGCTCGACGGCGCGCACCAGCGGCAGGGTGCGCCAGTCGAAGCTCTGCATCTCCACAGCGTCCAGCTTGTCGGCGGCCCGCACCGCCGCCAGGGTCACCTCGACGATCTGTTGCGGATCTTCTGCGTCGACCTTGGTCTCGATGTTGTAGCGCACATCTGCGTGATACGAGTCGGCCAGGGCGAACACCTCTGGCAACGTGGCGATCACGTTGCCGGGCGGCACTTCCGCCTCGGGGAACTCCGGCAGCGGCTGACCGCAGTCCAGCGTGTGGATCTGCGCGACGGTGAGGTCGGCCACCCGCTTGCCTACATACGGGTACTGCGGGTCGCCGGCAACGGCCGGGCCGGTATCGGCGCACTTGGACGACTCGATCACCGGATCGTGCCAGACCAGCGGTTGCGCATCCCGGGTCAAGACGATATCCAATTCCAATGTGCTGACGCCTGTTTCGATCGCCTTGGCGAAGCCGCGCAGCGATCCCTCGGTGGTCTCGCCTCGCCCACCACGATGCGCCTGCAGATCGAATGTCCCCGGCTGCGCCTGCGCGCACACGCCGGAAGCCCCGGCGAGCATCAGCGTCACCGCGACGACGGCGCGGCGGATCACCGCCGCTGGCGGGCGATTTCGGCCAGCACCACCCCGGCGGCCACCGACGCGTTCAGCGACTCGGTGGGCCCGGCCATCGGAATCGACACGATGGCATCGCAATTCTGCCGGACCAGCCGGGACAGGCCCTTGCCCTCGGAGCCGACGACCAGCACCATCGGGCCGGCACCATCCAAGTCGTCGACCGCGGTGTCGCCGCCGGCATCCAGTCCGACCACCTGCAGACCGCGATCGGCCCACGCCTTCAAGGTCTGGTTCAGGTTGGACGCGCGCGCGACCGGGATCCGCGCTGCGGCACCGGCACTGGTGCGCCAGGCCACCGCGGTGACCGACGCCGAGCGACGCTGCGGGATGACCACGCCGTGCCCGCCGAATGCCGCCACCGAGCGCACGATGGCGCCGAGGTTGCGCGGATCGGAGATGTTGTCCAAGGCGACCAGCAGCGCAGGCGCGACGTCTTGGCGCGCGGCGGCGAGCAGGTCGTCGGGATGGGCGTACTTGTACGGCGGAACCTGCAGGGCGATGCCTTGGTGCAGGCCGTTGGTGGTCATCTTGTCCAGGTCCGAGCGGGGGACCTCCAGAATCGGCAACCCGGAATCGGCTGCCCGGGTGACTGATTCGGTCAACCGCTCGTCGGCTTCGGCGCCGAGCGCCACATACAGCGCGGTGGCCGGGATCCCGGCCCGCAGGCATTCCAGCACCGGGTTGCGGCCCAGCACGGTTTCGCTCTCGTCGGTGCGCTTGGTGGTCCGGTAGGCCCGCTGCTTGGCGGCGCGCTTGGCGGCTTTTGCGGCCGGATGGTATTCCCGCTGGTGTGCGGGCGGGGTGGCGCCGCGGCCCTCGAGCCCGCGGCGGCGCTGAC
This sequence comes from Mycolicibacter sinensis, assembly GCF_001673565.1. Lineage (GTDB taxonomy): Bacteria > Actinomycetota > Actinomycetes > Mycobacteriales > Mycobacteriaceae > Mycobacterium > Mycobacterium sinense_C. Next base: position 61,742 of record NZ_LZMF01000073.1, on the reverse strand, counting down.
CGCCGGAGCCGACGGTCGGGCCCTTCTTGGTCCCGGGTTTGCGCACCGCGCCCTTGCGCTTGGAGTTGCCCGCCATCTAGCCCGCCCCGTCCAGCAACAGCGACCACTGCGGGCCGTCGCCGGTATCGGTGACGTCGATGCCGGCATCCTTGAGCCTGCCGCGAATCTCGTCGGCCAGCTGCCAATCCCGTTCGGCGCGAGCGGTTTCCCGGCGTTGCAGCTCGGCGCGCACCAGCACGTCGACCGCCGCCAGCGCCGCCGAGGTCTCGTCGCGCGACTCCCAGCGTTCGTCGAGCGGGTCACAGCCCAGCACGCCCATCATCGCCCGGATCGCGCCGGCGGCCGCCAGCGCACCCTGATGGTCGCCGCCGTCCAGCGCGCGGTTGCCCTCCGCGCGGGTGCGGTGCACTTCGGCCAGCGCGATCGGCACCGACAGGTCGTCGTCGAGCGCGGCGGCGAACCGGTCCGTCCAGCTGCCGGGAAGCACTGCGCCCACCCGACTGCGTACCCGGTGCAGGAAGTCCTCGATGCCGACGTAGGCGTTGACGGCGTCGCGCAGGGCCGCCTCGGAAAACTCCAGCATGGAACGGTAATGGGCACTGCCCAGGTAGTAGCGCAGTTCGGCCGGCCGGACCCGTTGCAGCACCGCCGACATCGACAGCACGTTGCCCAGCGACTTGCTCATCTTCTCGCCACCGAGGGTGACCCAGCCGTTGTGCAGCCAGTAGTTGGCGAAGCCGTCACCGGCCGCCCGGCTCTGGGCGATCTCGTTCTCGTGGTGGGGGAAAATCAGATCCATTCCGCCGCAGTGAATGTCGAACTCAGGGCCGAGATAGGACCGGGCCATCGCCGAACACTCCAGATGCCAGCCCGGGCGGCCGGGTCCCCACGGCGTCGGCCAGCTGGGTTCACCGGGCTTGGCGCCCTTCCAGAGCGTGAAGTCCCGCGGGTCGCGCTTCCCGGTGGCCAGCCCCTCGCCCTGGTGCACGTCGTCGATCTTGTGGCCGGACAACTGGCCGTATTCGGGGTAGCTGAGTACGTCGAAGTAGACGTCTCCGCCGCCGGCATAGGCGTGATCGGAGGCGATCAGCCGCTCGATCAACTCGACCATCTGGGTGATGTGACCGGTGGCGCGCGGCTCGGCCGAGGGCGGCAGCACGCCCAGCGCCTCATAGGCGGCGGTGAACTCGCGCTCGTAGGTGGCGGCCCACTCCCACCAGGGCCGGCCCGCCGCGGCGGCCTTGTTGAGGATCTTGTCGTCGATGTCGGTCACGTTGCGCACGAAGGCGACGTCATAGCCGCGCGCGGTCAGCCACCGGCGCAGCACATCGAACGCCACACCACTGCGGACGTGGCCGATGTGCGGCGGCGCCTGCACGGTTGCACCGCATAGATAGATCGACGCGTGACCGGGCCGCAGCGGAACGAAGTCACGAACGGCGCCGGTTGCCGTGTCGTGCAGCCGTAGGCTGGGGCGATCGGTCACGACGGGCCAGCTTACCGGGCCGGAAGGACGTCGCCGCCGTGGCCGCTGCCCGCGATCGTCGAACCCCTTCCTATCAGGCAATTACCAGGTACGGACACCACTTGCCACATGTGTGGACAGGCGGTCACCGGTCGCATATATTGCCAAAGTGACCAGACGTCTGGCGGTAGCCTCGGGAACCTTCCTGGCTGTGGCCGCAATAGCTTCAGCAGCAACGGTGTACGCCGACGAGCCGAATGATCAGAACGGGCAGGTCTCGACGCAGTCGGCGCCCGGCGCAAACCTGGCCGGTGCGGTACAGCCGGCCGACCATGGCGCGGCAGGCCCCGCCGATGCCGGGAGGCTAGGTCCGATCGGCGACAACGCGGCACACTCGCCCGCGGCAAACCCGGCCGGCGACGCTGCGGGGAACCCGGCCCACGACGGCACGCCGCGGCCCGAAGATGAGGCCACGCACCCGGCCGACGACGGTATGGCAGCCGCTCCTGCTGCGGGCGGAATGAACAACATGGGTGCCTCCATCGGCAGCTCGATGGCGATGATGGCCCCGATGATGGCGATGTACGTGCCGATGTTGGGCGCACCGCTGCTGATGTCGGGCCTGGGCAGCCTCGGTGCCGCTCCGTCTACCGGTGCGGACGCCGCCACGGCCGCTTCGGCTGCGGCTACCGACGCGCTGGGCCTGCCCTCGTCGGTCTCCGCCGACCTGTCCAATCTTGATCTGACCCCGGCAATCGACCCCAACCTCGTTTCGGACGCGCTCGCCGGTGTCGGTGGCGACACGGCGGCCGGTGTTGCCGACGCTGCCGGCGCATCTGCTGCCGACGCCGCTGGCCAGGCGGCTGCTGCCGCCGCAGATGCCGCTGGGAGTATCGCGGGCGACGTGCCGGGTATCGCGGCCGACACCACCGGAGACCTCGCCGGTACCGGCGTGGGCGTCGGTACCGAGGTCGCCTGTGGCGTCGTCGGGCTCATCTTCGGCGCCTGCTAACCCCGGCGAGCGAATTACCCCGGCACCACCAGCGCGGTAGCGACTGCGGCCAGGCCCTCGCCCCGGCCGGTCAGTCCCAGCCCGTCGGTGGTCGTCGCTGACACCGACACCGGTGCACCCAGCAGATCGGACAGCAGCTGCTGCGCCTCGACACGCCGCGGTCCGACCTTCGGCCGATTCCCGATGACCTGCACCGCGGCATTGCCGACCGTGAAGCCGGCCTCGCCGAGCAGGCCGCGGACATGGCCGATCATCACAGCACCGGTTACTTGTGCCCAGCGTGGATCGTCGACGCCGAAAACCGCGCCGAGGTCCCCCAACCCTGCCGCCGACAGCAGCGCGTCACACAGCGCGTGTACGGCGACATCGCCATCGGAGTGGCCGGCGCAGCCGTCGGCGCCGGGGAACAGCAACCCCAGCAGCCAGCAGGGCCGCCCCGGCTCGATCGGATGCACATCGGTGCCCAATCCGACGCGGGGCAGCACGCTCACCGGCGCACCACCGCCTCGGCGAGCAGCGCGTCCAATTTGGTGGTGATCTTGAAGGCCAGCGGGTCGCCGTCCACGGTCTGGACCTGGCCGCCGATGTGCTCGACCATCGACGCGTCGTCGGTGAACTGTGTTCCGGCCCCGGCCTGATGATAGGCGCGCAACAGCAGTTCGGCGGCGAACCCCTGCGGTGTCTGGACCGCCCGCAGACCGTCCCGCTCCGGCGTACCCAGCACCACCCCGTTGGCGTCGACCGCCTTGATGGTGTCCGAGACCGGCAGGACGGGCACCACCGCGCGGTGCCCGTCGCGCAACGCCGCGACCACCCGGACCACCAGGTCCGGTGGGGTCAACGGACGTGCGGCGTCGTGGACCAGAACGAAATCGGGGTTTCCGGCGCTCTCCAGGGCAAGCCGGACCGAGTCGACGCGGCTCGCCCCGCCGACGACCACGCTGGCCGTCCCGCCGAGGATCAGTTTGGCCTCATCGGTGCGATCCGGCGGGACCGCGACCACCACCTCGTCGATGACGCCGGATTCCCGCAGACCCGCCACCGCACGCTCGACCAGCGTCTGCCCGCCGAGCAGAAAGAACGCTTTGGGGACGCCAGCCCCTAGCCGCACACCCGAACCCGCGGCCGGAACCACGGCTACTGCGCTTGCCACCGAAAACCCCGGCGGCTCAGGACGCCGCGGCGAGCACCTCGTCGAGGATGGTCTCCGCCTTGGCGTCGTCGGTGTTCTCGGCCAATGCCAGCTCACCGACCAGAATCTGACGTGCCTTGGCCAGCATCCGCTTCTCGCCGGCGGACAGGCCGCGCTCCTGGTCGCGGCGCCAGAGGTCACGAACGACTTCAGCTACCTTGTGCACGTCACCGGAGGCAAGCTTTTCCAGGTTGGCCTTGTATCGGCGAGACCAGTTGGTCGGTTCCTCGGTGTGTGGGGCACGCAGCACCTGGAAGACCTTGTCCAGGCCTTCCTGACCCACTACGTCACGCACGCCGACATATTCGGCATTTTCTGCGGGAACTCGAACGGTGAGGTCGCCCTGCGCCACCTTGAGGACCAGATAGTCCTTCTGCTCGCCTTTGATGGTCCGGGTTTCAATCGCCTCGATTAACGCTGCACCGTGGTGTGGATATACGACGGTGTCTCCGACCTTAAAGATCATCTGATTTGAGCCCCTTTCGCTACCCCATGCTAACACGTCGCTCAGACGCCGGACGATCAACGGTGCAGGTCAGGGGCATCGCAGGCCCGGGCAAGGGCTTGACAGCAAGCATAAACCGTGCATGACGTGGGCCACCATGGGCCGCTTCGGGGCGGTCGATCACCCTTTAAAGGCGAGCCCGAACCCTGAACTACCGCCGCTATGAGCGTGCTACTACAGTGCATAGTCACAAACCGCAGCGCCGAGCAGGAGGCCTCAAGTGAACCGGTTCAACAGGGTCGTCACCGCGTTGGCCGTCGCCGCGGCACTCGCCGGGTGCGGTACCGGCCAGATTTCCCAAAGCGCCGACCAGGCGTCCGCGGTCAATGGCGCCTCGGCCACCGTGGGCGAGCTGGCGCTGCGGGACGTGCGGATCCAGGCGGTGCAGGCCGGCGATGCGCTGGAAGCCGGGCAGACCGTGGACCTGGTGTTCGTCGCCAGCAACCAGTCGACCGACACCGGCGATGAGCTCACCGGGATCAGCAGCTCGGTCGGCAAGGTGTCGGTGATCGGCGCCAAGTCGGTTCCCGCCGGCGGTGTCCTGATCGTCAGCGCCCCGGCCGGCCCGGACCAGCCGACCGCACCGGCGTCCAAGGCGCTGCCCGAGGTCTCCAACGCCAGCACGGCGGCGGCCGCGGTGACGCTGGACAAGGCGATCTCCAACGGGCTGACCTACGACTTCACCTTCGACTTCAAGAAGGCGGGCCCGATCCGGGTGGCCGTGCCGATCTCGGCCGGCGCCCTGACGCACCACTGACTCCTCGCGTAGCCCGCACTCACTGTCACACCCACCGGATACCGTCAGCGGGTGGCTAAAACCTCCAGGGCTCGATCGCTGTATCGCTGTGCGGAGTGCGGGCACACCTGCGCGAAATGGCTGGGCCGCTGCCCGGAGTGCGGCAGTTGGGGCGGCATCGATCCGGTGGCCGAGGCGGCCGTACCGTCGCACGGACTGCAGCCGGCAGCGCCGGCCCGGCCCGCCGTTCCGATCAGCTCCATCGCGCCCGGCCGCGCACACCCGCAGCCGACCGGCGTGGCCGAGCTCGACCGAGTGCTGGGCGGCGGGGTGGTTCCCGGCTCGGTGACCCTGCTGGCCGGAGATCCCGGCGTCGGCAAGTCCACACTGCTGCTCGAGGTGGCCCACCGGTGGGCGCTGGCGGGGCGGCGGGCGCTGTACGTCTCCGGCGAGGAGTCCGGCGGGCAGATCCGGCTGCGCGCCGAACGCACCGGGTGCAGCCACGACGAGATCTACCTGGCCGACGAATCCGACCTGCAGACCGTGCTGGGCCACATCGAGGCCGTCCGGCCCACGCTGGTGGTGGTGGACTCGGTGCAGACGATCTCCGCGGCCGACACCGACGGGGTGGCCGGCGGGGTGACCCAGGTGCGGGCGGTCACGGCCGCTCTGACCGCAGCCGCCAAGGGTGGCGATGTGGCGCTGATCCTGGTCGGCCATGTGACCAAGGACGGGGCGATCGCCGGCCCACGTTCACTGGAACACCTCGTCGACGTCGTGCTGCACTTCGACGGCGACCGCAACTCGGTGCTGCGAATGGTGCGGGCCGTGAAGAACCGCTTCGGCGCCACCGACGAAGTGGGCTGTTTCCTGCTGCGCGACAACGGAATCGAGGGCATCGCCGACCCGTCGGGGCTCTTCCTGGAACAGCGCAGCGAACCGGTGCCCGGCACCGCGATCACCGTCGCGCTGGACGGCAAACGTCCGTTGATCGGCGAGGTGCAGGCACTGCTGGCAGACCCGGTGGGCGGGTCGCCGCGCCGGGCGGTCAGCGGCATCGACCACGCCCGGGCCGCCATGATCACCGCGGTGCTCGGCAAGCACGCGCAGCTGCCGATCGCGGCCGCCGACATCTACCTGTCCACCGTGGGCGGCATGCGGTTGACCGATCCGTCGACGGATCTGGCCGTGGCAATCGCGCTGGCGTCGGCCTACTCCGGTCTGCCGTTGCCGGCGACCACGGTGGTGCTGGGCGAAGTGGGGCTGGCCGGCGACCTGCGCCCGGTCAGCGGCATGGATCGCCGGCTGGCCGAGGCCGCCCGGCTCGGGTTCACCACCGCGCTGACGCCGCCGGGCGCCCCGGCCACCGTGGGCGGTCTACGCACGGTCGCGGCGGCCAATATCGTTGCGGCGCTGCGCAGTCTGGTCGACATCGCCGGCCATCGCCCCACCAGGCCGGCGCCGTTACGACTGCTGGACCCGAGTTAGGGCCGATCAGTTGCCCGGCGGCAGGGCGTCCGGCGCCGGGAAGTTCTCGACCGGCGGCGGAGCATCCGGCGAGGCCTCGGTCAGCATGAACGGCACCGTCGCCGATCTCAGATTGCCCAGTTGAACCACGAGGTTGTAGGTGCCCGGACCGATCGGCTGTCGCGGCAGCGGGCATTGCGGCGCCGAACCCATTCCCGTCCAGGTCACCGTGGTCGTCACCTGCTCGCCGGGATCGAAGGTCTTCACCAGGGTCTCGTTCGAGGGCGCGCAATCGAGGTTCGACCACAGCCGCTGGTTGTCCAGCGAGTAGACGTAGGCCGCCAGCACGGCCGCCCCCACGTCCCGCTTGCAGGCGACCAGGCCGATGTTGGTGACCACCATGGTGAACTGGGGCTGCTCGCCCACCACGTACTGGGGACCGGTGATGCCCTTGACCGCCAACGTCGAATCGGGGCAGTCGTCACCCTCCTTGAGCACCGGAGGCGGGATCACCGCCGCGGTCGGGGTCGCCGAAGGCGGCGGCGCCTGCTCGGCAGGCGGCACCACGGGCGTCTTGACCTCTTCTGGTGCGGCGCCTTGCGGGTTGGCGTGCTGCCCGGCGGCCGGCGTCTTCGTGTCGGTGTTCTCGGCGCCCGCGCTGCCGTGGACGACAGCGAAGACGATGGCCGCAATCACCCCGATCACGGCGACGGCGATGCCCAGCGCCAAGCCGCGGCGTCGCCAGTAGATCTGCGATGGCAGCGGGCCCTGCGGTTCCAAATCGAGCACGTTCTCACGGTAGGACGTGCTCAGGCAGAGTTGTCCGACCCTTCCCGGCGTGTCGTTGCCGCGTTGTGACCTCGCCCGAGTAATCGGCGTGAACGCGGCCCGGCCACCAGAACCAGCGGCCCAACAGCCTCACCAGCGATGGCATCACGAAGGTCCGCACTATCAGGGTGTCCAGCAACAACCCGATGCAGACCGTCACACCGATCTGCGAGATACTGCGCACGGTGCTGTCTGCCAGCGCGAACATCGTGATTCCGAAGATGATTCCGGCGGTGGTCACCACGCCGCCAGTGCCGGCGAAGGCACGGATCATGCCGGTGCCGAGGCCGGACCGTGCCTCCTCTTTGATCCGCAACGCCAACAGCAGGTTGTAGTCGGTGCCCACAGCTACCAAGGCGATAAACGCGATCGGGGCCACGGCCCAGTGCAGTGGCATGCCGAGCAGGTGCTGCCAGAGCAGCACGCTGACCCCCAGCGCCGATGCGTAGGAGACGATGACCGTGCCGACCACCACCAGCGCGGCCACCGGACTGCGCAGCATCACCGCGACGATGGCGAAGATCAATGCCAGCGTTGCCACCACCAGCAACACAATGTCGCCCCGGACCAGCCCTTGCAGGTCTCGGGTGGCCGGCCCCACCCCGGCCAGCTGTACCGACGTCGGGGCTACGGTGCCCTCCTTGGTCGCCTCCCGCACCGCGGTCTGGATCAGCTCCGCACGCTGGGCTCCGTCCGCCCCCCATTCCTGACCGTCCCCGTACACCAGCAGCAAGGTCGCCCGGCCGTCCGGTGACATCAACGTGCGGAGCACCTCGGCGTACCTCGGGTCGGATAGCGCGCGGGCCGGCAGGTAGAAGCCGCCTGCCGCACTGCCCTGGAAATCGCCTGCGACCGCGCCCAGGTAAGCGGTGAGTTCATGCAGCTGCGCCGGCAGCGCATCGCCCACGCCGCGCAGCTCGCCGGTAGCGGCCCGGGCCTGGCCCAGCACATCACGCAGTGACGCCACCGCGTCCGGGAGCCCGGCCAACGCGGCCGTCGCGGTACCCGAACCAGACGTCAGTTTGACTGCGCCATCGGACAGTTCGGTCGAACTGCGAACGACGTCGTCGACCGGCTCGATAACCCGTTCCGCGACCGAGCAGATCGGGTTGACCTCGCAGTCGGGAGTGTTGCCGACGAACCTGCGCAGCGGGCCGAGGTATCCCGAAATCGCCTCGACGTTGTGCCGCAGACCGTCCATGCCGGTGCGCATATCGGCGGCTGCCGAATCGATTTCACGCAGGCCGGACGTGCCACCGGTCAGTGCTCGGTCCAGCTGGTCCATCGCCGAGGACACTTGTGATAACACGGAATCCAGATCGACCACCCGGGCCAGCCGGTTAGCCAGTGAATCGACGCCGGCGCCAAGTTGTTCGCCGAGCATCCCGGACTGATGACTCAACGTGGCCTCATGCGGTACAGCGCCGGCCGGACGGCTCGCCGATTGAACACTGCGCACTCCGGGAATTGCCATCAGCGCTCGGGTGATTCGTTCCACAGCGATCAGACCGGCCGGATTACGCAGATCGTGATCGGCTTCGACGGTGACCATGACCGGCAGTAGTTGATTCGCCTCGAAGTGCCGGTCCATCGCGGCGTAGCCCCGGTTGGATTCGATGTCTGCCGGAGTCGCCGACGGTTCGTTCCAGTCGGTCCGCATACCGACCAGCGGCACGGTCAGGACGAGAACCACCCCGACACTGGCGGCCATGATGGGGCCGGGCCAGCGCGCGACGGCAACCCCGAGCCGCCGCCACCGTCGGGTGATCGTCGACCGGCGAGGCTCGAGCAGGCCACGCCGTACGGCCAGCGCGATCAGCGCAGGAGTCAGCGTCAAAGCTGCCGCCACGCCTACCAGAACTCCTATCCCGCAGGGTATTCCGGCGCTGCGGAACATGCTGATCCGGGCTAGGTTCAAACACGCCAACGCCGCTGCGATGGTCAGCCCGGAGCCGATGATGACCGGGGCGACACCGCGATAGGCGGCAGTCAGAGCAGCTGCAGGCTCGATCCCGTGGCGGCGGCCCTCGTGGTAGCGGCCGATCAGAAAGATCGCGTAGTCGGTGCCCGCACCCAGGATCATCGCCGCGATCAGTGCGACGGTGAACAGCGACACCTCGACCATTCCGTGGTCACCGAGCAGCGCGACCACCGGCCGGGCCACAGCCAACGCCAGGCCCACCGAGATCAGCGGGACCGCAGCCGTTACCAGCGAGCGGTAGACGACCAACAACAGCAGCATGATCACCACCACCGTGGCACCGGTGATGGCCAGCATCTGGTGGTCTATCGCCGCAAATTCGTCGACCAGGGTGGCGCCCGGCCCGGCGACGGACACCTGCAGGCCAGCGGGCGGACCGAGCCGGGCCACCGTATCGCGGACCGCGGTGACGGAGTCCGCGGCGGCCGATGTTCCCAACGCCCCGGAGAGCCGCAGCATCAAATTGACCGCCCGATGATCACGGCTCTCGGACGCGGACGCGGTGAGCGGTGACGTCCACAGGTCGGTCACGGCATTCACGTGGCGGGAATCGGCTCGCAGCGCGGCCACCAGCTCCTCGTAGTAGCGGCGATCCGCCGACTGCAGCGGCTGATCCCGCTCCAGCACAACATAATTCAGGTTGTTACTGGGCGCATCGCCGAACAGCTGCGCGGACCGTACGGCCGCGACGTTGTTGGCCGCGTCGGCGGGCATGAACGACCCGGAGTGCGATGCGACCACCCGTTCCAGCTGCGGCACGGCCAGATTGGCGAGACCCGCGGCGGCAATCCACGCCAGCAGAACCGCGGCCGCCCAGCGCTGGGTGAACCGGGCTACCGGGCCCAGCAACTCAGGCAATGGTCTGCAATCCAAAGGGCAGACCGTCGAACAGCATCGCTATGCCGGGTTCTCGGTTCTGCAGCCGACGTACCCTCTCCGATCGGAGGGCCGCGGCATCCAGTAGGGCACGAAGCCCTGGCTGCTGTTCGGCCAGTTCGGCTCTGGCCAGCTCGGCCGGCACGCCGTCATAGTGGGCTTGATCGAGCTTTGCCGCCAACGCGGTCATCCAGCGCTGCTGCAACGCCAGCAGTAGACCTTCCTCGCTGCCGAACAGCCGCTCTACGTCTGAGGCGTTGCCGTTGAAATGCAGTGCCGAACCAGGGTCTTCGGCTGCGCGCTCGATCATGTCGGTCATAAACGCCATCCGCTGGTGAAATTGGTTCCAAGTCATGTCGATAACGCTAGGAATCATCACCGGGCTCGACATCGTGCCGCGGTTCGGTTTTGCTTTTCCTACTCCGGTCGGAATGTGTGTCCGACCGCGGGAGGATGTGTACGGCGGATATCGCTTCTACGATGAGGCGATGTCGGGTGTGGCGTCCGGGTTTGTGCGCGATCGGCTCCAGCAGCGCGGTGCGCTCATCCCATCCGGCTACTCCTGGTCGTTCGTCCTGCTGGTCGACGGCTGCATGGTGATAAGCCTGGTCGCTTCGGCCCTACAGCGTACCCGCGCCGACCTGCCGGCTTCCGCCGCCGCGGCGCTGCTGGCGCTCGCACCGTTGGCGCTGTTTTTTCTGGCCGGAGTCAAGTTCCTCCCCGCCCTGGTGTGGTCGACTTCGTTCGCGGCGACCGCCATTCTGCTCTTCGCGACCTCCACGCCGGTCGAGGGGGATCTGGCGCCGGCCCTGCTGGTGGTGGCGCTGGGGTCGTTCGCGGCACTGGGACCACCGCTTTACGGGCCGCTTGCGCTGGTATCGGCGGTGGCCTTGCTGACGGCGGCGTCCGCGCTGCACCGCCTCGACGCGCTACCGCTCTATCTGGGTATGGCCGCGATGGGTTGGCTGGTCGGGATTCTGACCCGTATTCAGGCCCAGCTGCTCGTAACCCAACAACAGATGCAAATTGATCTGGCCGCGCACGCGGCCTCCGACGAACGGCGGCGCATCGCCCGCGAAGTGCACGACGTCATCGCGCATTCGCTGTCCATTACCCTGCTGCACGTCACCGGAGCGCGGCATGCACTGCAGCAGGACCGCGACGTCGACGACGCGGTGGACGCGCTGACCGACGCCGAGCGACTCGGCCGCCAGGCGATGGCCGACATCCGCCGCACGGTCGGGTTGCTGGAGGACGGCCCGGCCGGCACCGCCCCGGAGCCCGGGATCGCCGACATCGGCGACCTGATCGCCGATTACGCGCAGGCTGGGCTGAAGGTCACGCTGCGCACCGACGGGTCGAGCGATCCGGTGTCGGCGGCCACCGGGCTGGCGTTGTACCGCATCGCCCAGGAGTCGCTGGCCAATATCGCCAAGCATGCGCCTGACTCGAAAGCCATGGTGACCGTGGTCGTTTCTCCCTCCACAGCACTGCTGTCCATTGTCAACGAGATGCCGGCTGCGGTGACCTCGGCATCTCGGGATGGCCGCGGTCTCGCCGGGATGCGCCAACGCGTCGAGTTGCTCGGCGGGACCATCGATGCCGGGCCGTGCCCACAAGGATGGTCGGTGCGGGCCGAAATCCCGTTGACCGAGCCGGGCTCCCGGTTGTGGCGGTGCCCGCGCTGACATGGCCAACCCCGAGATTTCCGTGCTGCTGGTCGACGACCAGGACCTGGTCCGCTCCGGTCTGCGCCGGATTCTGCGTCGCAAGGACGGGTTCGTCGTCGCGGCCGAATGCGCCGATGGTGACGAGGTTCCCGGCGCGGTCGCCGTGCACCGCCCGGATGTAGTGGTGATGGACCTGCGGATGAAGCGGGTCGACGGGATCGAAGCGACCCGCGGACTTGCCGCCGCGCCGGACTCACCGCCAGTCCTGGCACTAACCACGTTCAATGAGGACGAGCTGCTGTCCGCGGCGTTGCGGGCCGGCGCATCCGGGTTCGTCCTCAAGGACTCGCCGGCGGAGGAGCTGATCCGCGCCGTGCGCGCGGTCGCCGGAGGCGACGGCTACCTCGACCAGGCGGTCACCGCGCGAGTACTGAGCACCTACCGGATCGTCGCCGCCGAACATCGCGCGGCGACTGTCACGGAGCTGACCGCGCGCGAGCGCGATGTGTTGAAGCTGATCGCCCAAGGGCAGTCCAACGGTGAGATCGCCGACAACCTCTACATTTCGGAGGTGACGGTGAAAAGCCACATCGGCCGCATCTTCGCCAAGCTCGGCCTACGAGACCGCGCAGCGGCCATTGTCTATGCCTACGACCATGGCGTCGTCACACCGCGGTACGGCAGCTGAGCGGCTGCCTATTCCCCGATGTCGCCGAGATACTCGCGGGCCTGCACGCGCCCGTCGGACAGGTGGTAGGTGGCGCCTACGATCGCCAGCGTCCCGGCCTCGATCTGCTCGGCGATGACGGTCGATCGGCTCGCTAGTTGCCGCACGGTCTCGTTGACGTGGCAGGTCTCGAACTCATCGATGCTGCGCAGGCCTTCGCGCCGGCCCACCAGGATCGACGAAGCCACCCGTTCGGCGATATCACGCAGGTAGCCGCCTGGTACGGCACCGTCGTCGAGAGCCGCCAGCGCGGCCTTGACCGCCCCGCAGCTGTCGTGACCGAGCACCACAATGAGCGGCACGTCGAGGACCGCCACCCCGAACTCGATCGAACCGAGCACAGCTGCATCGATGACATGGCCGGCGGTGCGGACCACGAACATGTCGCCCAGGCCCTGATCGAAGATGATTTCGGCCGCGACCCTGCTGTCGCCGCAACCGAACACCACCGCGGTCGGCTTCTGACCGCCGGCCAGCTCGGCGCGCCGCGCGACGTCCTGGCTCGGGTGGAGGGGTTCGCCGGCGACGAAGCGCTCGTTACCCTCCTTGAGTGCCTTCCACGCGGATATCGGGTTCGAATTCGGCATACCCGACATTGTGCACGGCCGGCCGATGAGCATCGACGCCGGCGACCTGCTCGGCTGGTTCGACGTCGCCGAACGCGACCTGCCCTGGCGCGCGGACGGTGTGACCCCGTGGCAGATCCTGGTCAGCGAGTTCATGCTGCAGCAAACCCCGGTGGCGCGGGTGCTGCCGCTCTGGCCGGAGTGGGTGGCGCGCTGGCCGACACCCTCGGCGACAGCGGCCGCGATCCCCGCCGAGGTGCTGCGGGCGTGGGGAAAGCTCGGCTACCCGCGCCGGGCCAAACGGCTCCATGAGTGCGCGACGGTGATCTCCCGCGAATTCGCCGACGTGGTACCCGGCGACGTCGAGGTCTTGGAGCAACTGCCGGGGATCGGTAGTTACACCGCGCGGGCGGTGGCCTGTTTCGCCTACCGCAAACCGGTTCCGGTGGTCGACACCAATGTGCGCCGGGTGGTGGCCCGCGCCGTGCACGGACGCGCCGACGCCGCAGCCCCATCAGCGAAACGTGACCATGCCGATGTCGGTGCCCTGCTGCCTGATGCCGCTCGGGCCGCCCGCTTTTCGGCGGCGCTGATGGAATTGGGCGCCATGGTGTGCACGGCCCGGACGCCGCGCTGCGCCGCATGCCCCTTGCGTTCCTGCGCGTGGCGAGACCGCGGATTCCCACCCGGCAGCGCCGCCAAGCGGCCCGCCCAGCGCTATGCCGGCACCGACCGCCAGGTCCGCGGGCGCCTACTGGATGTGTTGCGGGACAATGCGTTTCCGGTAACCCGGGCCGAACTCGATGTGGCATGGCCGGTCGATGAGCTCCAGCGCGAACGCGCTCTGGCCTCCTTGCTGGACGACGGCCTGGTCGAACGGCTCACCAACGACCGCTTCGCGCTGCCCGGTCAGGACAGAAACGACTCGACGGCCTCCCGATAGCGCTGCGGCGCCTCGTCGTGCACCAGGTGACCGGCATCGGGAACGCGCAGGTAGGTACTGGCAGAGGCGATGCGATGCATCTCGCTCATCTGGCCCGGGGGCGTCACCGAGTTCCCGGCCTCGATCAGCAACGACGGCACCTGCACCGCACGCCACTGGTCCCAGTAGTCGCGGGTGCCCCACTCGGCGGCGATCTGCACCCAGCGCGCGGGTTGACCGTGCAGCCGCCAGCCGGTCGCGGTGCGGTCGAAGGCCTCCAGGAAGTACCGCCCGGCGATGTCGCCGAACTCGGCCACCACCTCATCTGCCCGGGCGAACTCGACAGGCAGGGCATGCACCCACGGTTCCCACGGCCCGGTGGTGCGGCCCCGGAAGTCTGGCGCCATGTCTTCAACCACCAGCGCGGAGACCAGCTCCGGATGGCGGGCCGCCAGGCACCACGAATGCAGCGCACCCATCGAGTGACCCACCAGGCGCACCGGCCCCGGCAGCTGCTGGACCGCGGCGGCCAGGTCGGCCACGAAGCGCTCGGTGGAGATCGGATGCGGGTCGACGACGTCGCGGCCACGGTGCCACGGCGCGTCGTAGGTGTAGACCGCCCCCAGCCGGGTCAGCCACGGCAGTTGCCGCGGCCAGGTGCTGCCGCGACCCATCAGCCCGTGCACCAGGACCAGCGGCGTCCCGTGGCCACCGCGATAGGTCAGCAGCTCGCTCGGCCCGGTGTCCACCCGGGGCACGGTAGCCTAGGCCGCATGGCAGTGGTGAAGATCAACGCAATCGAGGTCCCCCCGGGCGCCGGTCCCGAGCTGGAGAAACGGTTCGCCAACCGAGCGCACACGGTGGACTCTTCACCCGGTTTCCTGGGCTTCCAGCTGCTGCGGCCGGTCAAGGGCGAGGACCGCTACTTCGTGGTCACCACGTGGGAATCCGATGAGGCGTTCCAGGCCTGGGCTACCGGGCGCAGCGCCGAGGCTCACGCCCAGGCCAGCAAGAACCCCGTCGCTACTGGTGCCAGCCTGCTGGAATTCGAGGTCGTGTTGGACGTTGCCGGAACCGCCGCCCAGGCGTAGGTCCGTGCGGCGACACCTGGCGGTATGGACGGCCACGGTAAGCCTGGCGGCCCTCGCTGCCACATCCGCTGCCGGCTGCGCGCCCTCCCCCGCATCACCTTCGGAGCCGGATACCGGCCCGGTGACGATCTCCACCAAGACCCCGCCCGGGCTGCGCGCCAAGCAGACCATGGACATGTTGAACTCCGACTGGCCGATCGGCCCGGTCGGGGTGGCCACCCTGGCCGCACCGGACAAGGTGGACCAGGTCGTCACCACCATGGAATCGCTGTGGTGGGACCGACCGTTCCGCCTCGACGGCGTCGACATCCGCGCCGGCGCGGCCACCCTGCACCTGACGACCTCCTACGGTGCCCGCCAGGACATCCGGATCCGCACCGACGACAACGGGATGGTGGACCTGTTCAAACCCACCACCGAGGCCCCACCCATCCACTCCTGGCGGGACGTCGACGCGGTGCTGAGTAGGACCGGCGCCCGCTACTCTTACCAGGCCTCGCGCATCGAGGGCGGCGCGTGCACGCCGGTGGCCGGCACCAACACCAGCCAGTCGCTGCCGCTGGCATCGATCTTCAAGCTCTACGTGCTGCTGGCGGTGGCCAACGAAGTGAAGGCCGGAAGGGTGTCCTGGGACGACCCGCTGACCATTACCGGCCGGGCCAAGGTGGTCGGGTCATCCGGGCTGGAGAAACTGCCCGAGGGCGCCCACGTCTCGGTACGCAAGGCCGCCGAGAAGATGATCGCCACCAGCGACAACATGGCGACCGATCTGCTGATCGGCCGGGTGGGCACCCGTGCCGTCGAGCAGGCACTGGTGACGGCCGGGCACCACGACCCGGCCAGCATGACGCCGTTTCCCACCATGTACGAACTGTTCTCGGTGGGCTGGGGCAAACCGGACCTGCGCGAGCAATGGCAACACGGCTCACCGCAGCAGCGGGCGAAACTGCTGCAGCAAGCCAACTCCCGGCCGTATGAACCGGATCCGGTCCGCGCGCACATTCCGGCCTCGGCGTATGGCGCCGAGTGGTACGGCAGCGCCGAGGACATCTGCCGGGTGCACGTCGCGCTGCAAGCCGGTGCGGTGGGCAAGGCCGCGCCGGTCAAGGAGATCCTGTCCGCGGTGCGCGGCATCGACTTGAGCCGCGCCGCCTGGCCCTATATCGGCGCCAAAGCCGGTGGGCTGCCCGGCGATCTGACCTTCAGCTGGTACGCCATCGATGCGACCGGCCAGCCGTGGGTGGTCAGCTTCCAGCTCAACTGGCCGCGTGACCACGGCAAGAGCGTCGGCAGCTGGATGCTGCAGATCGCCAAGCAGACTTTCGGCCTGCTGCCGGTAGCGCGCTGAGCGGGCGAGCAGTCGCGAAAGCCCCCATTTCCGTGAGGAATTGGGGGCTTTCGCGACTGCTCGGCGGCTATTCGGCCGGCGCGCCTGCCTGAGCGAGGTCCGCCTCGGCCGGCTTCTGGCTGCCGACGAAGGTGAACACCGCGCCCTCGGTGGGACCCTCGCCGTCCCAGTTGTCGACGTCGACGGTGACCAGCTGGCCGGGGCCGACCTCCTCGAACAGGATCTTTTCGGAGAGCTGGTCCTCGATCTCGCGCTGGATGGTCCGCCGCAGCGGACGCGCACCCAGCACCGGGTCGAAGCCACGCTTGGCCAGCAAGGACTTGGCCTTGTCGCTCAGCGCGATGTCCATGTCCTTGGCCCGCAGCTGCTTGGCCACCCGCCCGATCAACAGGTCGACCATCTGGATGATCTCTTCCCTGCTGAGCTGGTGGAAGACGATGATGTCGTCGATGCGGTTGAGGAACTCCGGCCGGAAGTGCTTCTTGAGCTCGTCGTTGACCTTGAGCTTCATCCGCTCGTAGTTGTTCTCCCCGCCGCCCTGGGTGAAGCCCAGCCCGACCGCCTTGGAGATGTCGGAGGTGCCCAGGTTGGAGGTGAAGATCAGCACGCAGTTCTTGAAGTCGACCGTGCGACCCTGACCGTCGGTGAGGCGGCCGTCCTCGAGCACCTGCAACAGGCTGTTGTAGATCTCCTGGTGCGCCTTCTCGATCTCGTCGAACAGCACCACCGAGAACGGCTTGCGTCGCACCTTCTCGGTCAGCTGGCCGCCCTCCTCGTAGCCGACGTAACCCGGAGGAGCACCGAACAGCCGCGACGCGGTGAACCGGTCGTGGAACTCGCCCATATCGATCTGGATGAGCGCGTCGTCGTCGCCGAACAGGAACTCCGCCAGCGCCTTGGACAGCTCGGTCTTACCGACCCCGGACGGGCCGGCGAAGATGAACGAGCCGGACGGCCGCTTCGGGTCCTTCAGCCCGGCCCGGGTGCGGCGGATGGCCTTGGAGACCGCGTTGACGGCGTCGTTCTGGCCGATGATCCGCTTGTGCAGCTCGTCTTCCATCCGCAGCAGGCGGGTGGTCTCGGCCTCGGTCAGCTTGAACACCGGGATACCGGTCCAGTTGCCCAGCACCTCGGCGATCTGCTCGTCGTCGACTTCCGCGACCACGTCCAAATCGCCGGAGCGCCACTGCTTCTCGCGCTCGGCGCGCTGCGCGACGAGTTGCTTCTCCCGGTCCCGCAGGCTGGCGGCCTTCTCGAAGTCCTGCGCGTCGATCGCAGACTCCTTCTCCCGGCGAGCGTCGGCGATCTTCTCGTCGAACTCGCGCAGGTCCGGCGGCGCGGTCATCCGGCGGATCCGCATCCGGGCACCGGCCTCGTCGATCAGGTCGATCGCCTTGTCGGGCAGGAACCGGTCGTTGATGTAGCGGTCGGCCAGGGTGGCTGCCGC
Source organism: Mycolicibacter sinensis (assembly GCF_001673565.1). Classification (GTDB taxonomy): domain Bacteria; phylum Actinomycetota; class Actinomycetes; order Mycobacteriales; family Mycobacteriaceae; genus Mycobacterium; species Mycobacterium sinense_C. Next base: position 43,909 of record NZ_LZMF01000073.1, on the reverse strand, counting down.
CACGATGGCCGAGTCGGAGATCGAGACCCGGTGGTGAGCCTCGTAGCGGTCCCGCAGGCCCTTGAGGATCTCGATGGTGTGCTCGACGGTGGGCTCACCGACCTGCACCGGCTGGAACCGGCGCTCCAGTGCGGCGTCCTTCTCGATGTACTTGCGGTACTCGTCGAGGGTGGTGGCGCCGATCGTCTGCAGTTCGCCGCGGGCCAGCTTGGGCTTGAGGATCGAGGCCGCGTCGATGGCGCCCTCGGCCGCGCCCGCCCCGACCAGGGTGTGCAGCTCGTCGATGAACAAGATGATGTCGCCGCGGGTGTTGATCTCCTTGAGGACCTTCTTCAGGCGCTCCTCGAAGTCACCGCGGTACCGGCTGCCAGCGACCAGCGAACCCAGGTCCAGGGTGTAGAGCTGCTTGTCCTTCAGTGTCTCGGGGACCTCGCCGGCCACGATCGCCTGCGCCAGCCCCTCCACGACGGCCGTCTTGCCGACCCCGGGCTCGCCGATCAGCACCGGGTTGTTCTTGGTGCGCCGCGACAGCACCTGCATGACCCGCTCGATTTCCTTCTCCCGGCCGATCACCGGGTCGAGCTTGCCCTCCATGGCCGCGGCGGTGAGGTTGCGGCCGAACTGGTCGAGCACCAAAGAGGTGGACGGCGAGCCGGACTCCCCGCCCCTGCCGCCCGTGCCGGCCTCGGCGGTCTCCTTGCCCTGGTAGCCGCTCAGCAGCTGGATGACCTGCTGGCGCACCCGGGTCAGGTCGGCGCCCAGCTTGACCAGCACCTGGGCGGCGACGCCCTCCCCCTCCCGGATCAGGCCGAGCAGAATGTGCTCGGTGCCGATGTAGTTGTGGCCGAGCTGCAGCGCCTCACGCAGGCTCAACTCGAGCACCTTCTTGGCGCGCGGGGTGAAGGGGATGTGCCCGGACGGCGCCTGCTGGCCCTGGCCGATGATCTCTTCGACCTGGCTGCGCACGCCCTCCAGGGAGATGCCCAGCGACTCCAGCGACTTGGCGGCCACGCCTTCGCCCTCGTGGATCAGGCCAAGCAGGATGTGCTCAGTCCCGATGTAGTTGTGGTTGAGCATCCGCGCCTCTTCCTGCGCGAGGACGACAACCCTGCGGGCCCGGTCGGTAAATCTTTCGAACATCGGCGGCTACCTGCTCTCCCTCACCATCGGTACTTGGTCGGCCTCGGCTCGGCCTCGCGTACCTGCCGTCCACTGTAGTGGGCGGCCGGGCGCGCTGTGACCTGCCGGGCGCTGCGTACTGAATCGACAACATGCGGTGGCAGACCCAGAAGGCCCAGCACCTGATGCAAGAGAGCAACGCTGGGGCCCCGGAATGCGTTCCGATGGGGCACCCGGTTCGCCAGGAGCGAAAAGCCCGGTTCGTCGAGCCTCGCTAAACCGCCGGGTCAGGTGGCAGCGTGAAATGCGTCGATGATATCGGCCGGGATACGGCCGCGGGTCGACACGTTGTGGCCGTTGCGGCGGGCCCATTCGCGGATGGCGGCGCTCTGTTCACGGTCGATCGTTCCGCGGCGGCCGCCCCCGGACCGTCCCCGCCGGCGCCCACCGACGCGACGGCCCGCGTCGGCCCACTTCTTCAACTCCGCGCGCAGTTTCGAGGCATTCTTGCTTGAAAGGTCGATCTCATAGGTGACCCCGTCCAGCCCGAATTCGACCGTTTCGTCGGCGGCACCCTCACCATCGAAATCATCGATCAAGGTGACGGTCACTTTTTTCGCCATTGGTAGCCCCTCGGTTAGCTTTCAGCGTGCAAACTGTGCGCAAAGCCGCATTCGACCTCGCGGACCAATGTGCCATAAAAATACGCCTGCTTCAACACAACCGGCGAGCGGGCCGATCAGTTGCCGTGACGCCGAACAATCGGGAACAAAACAGTCTCGCGAATTGACAGACCCGTCAAGACCATCAGCAGGCGGTCGATACCCATTCCGGTGCCCGTGCACGGCGGCATCGCGTGTTCCATCGCCGCCAGGAAGTCCTCGTCGAGCGGCATCGCCTCGTCGTCGCCGGCCGCCGCGGCACGCGCTTGGGCGGCAAAGCGTTCGCGCTGCACCACCGGGTCGATGAGCTCGGAGTAACCGGTGGCCAGCTCGACGCCGCGCATGTACAGGTCCCACTTCTCGGTGACACCGTCGATACTGCGATGCTGGCGGGTCAGCGGCGTCGTCTCCACCGGGAAATCCCGGACGAAGGTGGGTGCGCTCAGGGCATTGCCCACCGCGTGTTCCCACAACTCTTCGACCAGCTTGCCGTGCCCATAACCACGGTCTCGGGGAATTTCGACTCCCCGCTCGTCGGCGACGGCCCATAACCGATCGACGGGGGTCGCCGGAGTGATCTCCTCACCGATCGCTTCGGACAGTGACGGATACATTTCAACCGTCGCCCATTCGCCGTCAATGTCGTAGATGCTGCCATCGGGCAACGGCAGTTGACGAGTGCCGATCACCTCGTCGGCGACGTCTTGAATAATCTCCCGGGTAGCCACGGCCGAGTCGTCGTAGGTGCCATAGGCCTGGTAGGTCTCCAACATCGAGAACTCGGGCGAATGGGTGGAATCGGCGCCTTCGTTCCGGAACACCCGATTCAGTTCGAAGACCCGGTCGAAGCCGCCGACAACGCACCGTTTCAGGAACAGTTCGGGTGCGATTCGCAGGTAAAGGTCGGCGTCGAGCGCGTTCGAATGGGTGACGAACGGCCGGGCGGCCGCCCCACCGGCCAACGTCTGCAACATCGGTGTTTCGACTTCGAGGAATCCGCGGCGCTCCAGCGCGGAGCGGATGGCCCGAATCACCAGGATCCGCTGGCGGGCCACGGTGCGCGCCTCCGGGCGGACGATCAGGTCGACGTAGCGCTGCCGAACGCGGGATTCCTCGCTCATCTCCTTGTGCGCGACCGGCAGCGGCCGCAACGACTTGGACGCCATCTGCCAGGCGTCCGCCAGCACCGACAGCTCGCCGCGGCGGGAGCTGATCACCTCACCGCGCACGTAGACGATGTCGCCGAGGTCGACGTCCGCCTTCCACGCCTCCAACTCCTGTTCGCCGACGCTGGCCAGGCTGATCATCACCTGCAGCTGGGTGCCGTCACCCTCCTGCAGGGTGGCGAAGCACAGCTTGCCGGAGTTGCGGGCGAACACCACCCGGCCGGCGACGCCGACGACATCGCCGGCGGTGGTGTCGGCGGCAAGGTCGGGGTAGGCGGCCCGGATCTCGGCGAGCGTGTGGGTGCGATCCACCGCGACCGGGTACGGGTCACGGCCCTGCTCCAGCAACCGCGCCCGTTTGTCGCGGCGGATCCGGAACTGCTCGGGGAGGTCGGGATCCTGTTGCGGCGACGTGTCTGGGGTATCGGCGGAGCTCACGACGTGCCAGCTTAATCAACCGGCAAAAGCTCAGCGCGCCGGCCGCAGCCTGCCCCGTCGACTGTCCCGGTTGCGTTCGAAGACCAATCGCAGCCCGTCCAGGGTGAGGTTGGCGTCGTAGTGGCCAACCGTTTCCAGATCGGCGAGCAACAGCGGCGCGGTGTGCCCGGTGGCCACCACGGTGGCGTCGGCCAGACCGGGCGTATCGTCGCGCACCCGGCGCACCAGCCCGTCGACCAGTCCCGCGAAACCGAACACCGCACCGGCCTGCATGCATTCGACGGTGTTCTTGCCGATCACCGAGCGCGGGCGGGTGAGCTCCACCCGGCGCAGCCCCGCCGAGCGGGCCGCGGCGGCATCCGAGGAGATCTGGACACCCGGTGCGATGGCGCCGCCCAGGAACTCCCCCTTGGCCGAGACGACGTCGACGCAGATCGACGAACCGAAGTCGACGACGATCGCCGCCGTGTTGAACTTGTGGAAAGCGGCCAGGCAGTTGACGATCCGGTCGGCGCCGACTTCCTTGGGGTTGTCGACGAGCAGCGGGATCCCGGTGCGGACGCCCGGCTCGATCAGCACCGAGGGAACCGAAGGCCAGTACTGGTCGAGCATCAGCCGCACTTCGTGCAGCACCGACGGCACGGTGGACAACGCCGCAGCGCCGGTGAGCTGTTCGCCGTCGTCACCGATCAGGCCGTCCAGGGTCAGGGCCAGTTCGTCGGCGGTGATCTCCGCTTCGGTGCGAATCCGCCACTGCTGCACGACGTTTCCGTGCTCACCCGACCCGGCGATCAGACCGATGACGGTGTGGGTATTACGGACGTCGATAGCCAGCAGCACGGCTACCCCACGCTTCTGGGCGAAAGCAGGTCGGCTACGTCATCCGGAACGAAGGCCGGGTCGTTGCCGAGGTCGACCTGCTTGTTGTCGGAGTCGACGAACACGATCCGCGGCTGGTAGCGGCGCGCCTCGGCGTCGTCCATGGTGCCGTAGGCGATCAGGATCACCAGGTCACCGGGATGCACCAGATGCGCTGCGGCACCGTTGATTCCGATGACACCGGTGCCGCGCTTCCCGGTAATGGCGTAGGTGACCAGTCGGGCGCCGTTGTCGATGTCGACGATCGTCACCTGCTCGCCCTCGAGCAGGTCGGCGGCCTCCATCAGATCGGCGTCGATGGTCACCGAGCCGACATAGTGCAGGTCGGCGTGGGTCACCGTGGCACGGTGGATCTTCGACTTGAGCATCGTCCGAAACATCAATTCCTCCGGTTTTGTGCGGCGGGATATCCATCCGAACCGACCGACGCCGAGGCGGCGGTGGTGGAAAGTCCGAGCGTTATGGCGGCGTTGTCGATCAATCGGGTGGTACCGACACGGGCGGCGATCAGCAGCCGCGCCGGCCCTTCGTCGGGGACCGGACCGAGATCGACACCGCGCACCTGCACGTAGTCGACGTCGACCCCCGGCACCGCGGACAGCACCGCGTTAGCGGCATCGAGCGCCGCGGCCGCCCCCGCCGACGCGGCGTGCTCAGCGGCGGCCAGCGCCGCCGACAAGGCCGCCGCGGCTTCGCGCTGCACCGGGTCGAGGTAACGGTTGCGCGACGACATCGCCAGGCCGTCGGGTTCGCGCGCTGTCGGCACGCCCACCACGGTCACGTCCAGGTTGAGGTCGGCGACCATCTGCCGCACCAGCACCAGCTGTTGATAGTCCTTCTCGCCGAAGAACACCCGGTCGGGTCGCACGATCGACAGCAGTTTGCCCACCACGGTGAGCATGCCGGCGAAGTGTGTGGGGCGGGCGGCGCCTTCGAGCTCGGCCCCCAGCGGACCCGGGTGCACCGCGGTGCGCGGACCGTCGGGATACATCGCACCGGCGGCCGGGGTGAAGGCCAACTCGACACCTTCGCCGCGCAGCAGCGCCAGGTCGTCTTCGAGGGTGCGCGGATAGGCGTCGAGGTCCTCGCCGGCGCCGAACTGAAGCGGGTTGACGAAGATCGACACCACCACCACCGAGCCGGGCACCTTGCGTGCGGCACGCACCAGCGCCAGATGGCCGTCGTGCAGCGCCCCCATCGTCGGCACCAGCATCACCCTGCGGCCGGTCGAGCGCAGCGCCCGGGTGACGCGGGCGATCTCGTCGGGCCGCGAGTACACGTTGAGCCCACCGGGGGTGAAGCTGGGCGCGTTCGGCCTCACCGGGCCAGCACCGTCAACACGTCGTCGGCGGCGTCCGCGCAGTGCGCCGTGCGCAGCGCGTTGGTGCGGTAGGCCTCGGCCAGATCGGGATCCACGTCGGCCAGCGCTTGCAGGTGCCGGGCCAGGGTGGCCGAGTCGCCCCGGGCCACCGGCCCGGTCAACGCGGCCCGCCCGTCGAGCAGGGTGTTGGCCAGTGCGGCCCGCACCAGCGGCCCGAGCACCCGCTCGGCGACGCCGTCGGGGTCGTTGATCCCCAGGCCACCGGGCAGTGCCGCCCGCAATGCTGCCAGGGCGTCGTCGATCACGGTGACCACGTGGTTGCCGCCGTGACACAGCGCAGCGTGGTAGAGGGTGCGCGCGGTTTCGTCGACCCGGAACGGCTCGGCGCCGATCTCCAGGGTCAGCGCCTCGGCGATGGCATAGCCGATTTCGTCGCCGGCGGTGATGCCGAAGCAACTCTCCGTCAGCCGGTCGATGTCGGAGTCCGCACCGGTGAACGTCATCGCGGGGTGGATCGCCAGCGGCAGACAGCCCTGCTCGGTCAGCGGCGCCAGCACGCCGATCCCGGTGGCACCGGAGGTGTGCACGACGATCGTCCCGGCCCGCACCGTGCCGGTGGCGGCCAGGCCGGACACGATGCCGGCCAGTTCGGTGTCGGGAACCGACAGCAGCAGTAATTCCGCGTCGCCGGCGACATCGTGGGCCGGCCGCACCAGGGAGTCGGGCAGCCGCCGTTGGGCGCGCTGGCGCGACTCTTCGGAGATGGCGCTGCACGCCACCACGACGTGGTCGGCCCGCTCCAGGGCGACACCCAGGGCGGTGCCGACCCGGCCCGCCGAGATGACGCCTACCTTGAGTCGGGCGGGCCGCAGTCCGTCGAACTGCACCATCGCAGACGACCTCGCAAGTTCTCTTGGTTCGTTCCAGTCCCGCGCTGCGGGTACCGGACGGTCGGGCAGAGTCTATCCCGCTCGGCCACGGCTCGGGGAGTGACGTTCGTCGCAGGCGCGGGTGTTACTCCTCGCGACGGCGGCGCCGGCGGCCCTCGCTGGGGGTGGCCTGCAGCCGCGCCAGCAGTTCGGCCACCGACTGTCCGCCGGTGGTCGGGTCGGCCTCGGCTCCCGGCTCGGCGCCGGCGGAATGCCGGGCCGCGGGGGCGCTGGCGGGCTCCGCCGGCACCGGCTGGGCAGGGCTGCCGGGCGCGTCCGCCGCGTGCCGGGAGCGCGCCCGCCGGCGTCCCTCACCGTCACGGGGTGCGGCTGCGTCGGCACCGTTCACCGGACCGCCGGCCGGCTCCCCGGGTTCGGCGTGGCGACCGTGGCGGGACGGTGCCTCGGCGCTGCGCTCCGGCGCCGGTTCGCCGGCATGCCTGGGCTCGGTGACACCGTGCCGGCCGGAGTCCGCGGGAGTAGCTGGGGTTGCCGGGGTTTCTGGGGTTTCTGCGGCCCAGTTGCTGCCCGGCGTGCCCGGCGGAAGCCATTCGCCCTCGGCGCCAACCGGTTTCCAGGTGGGAGCCGATGCCGCCGGCGCGACCCAGGGTGGCGGCGGCGCCGTCGGAGCGGGCGGCGGTTCGGGCTCGCGGCGGGACTCGGACTCCCTGCGGGGCTCGGGCGGGACGAACGGCTGCGGCGGTTGCCCCCAACGACCCGCGGGTTGCTGGACTTCTTCCGCGGCCCGGCGCGGCGGCTCTTCCGCGGCCCGGCGCGGCGGCTCTTCCGCGGCCCGGCGCGGCGGTTCTTCGGCGGCCCGGCGGTGCGAACCCCGGTAGGGGGTCTCGGCGGCCGGCGCCTGGGGCGCCTGGGCCGCCTGCGGCGTCTGCGGCTGAGGCATCGGGATTCCGCCGGTCGGTATCCGCACCTCGGGAACATCGATGATGGGGTTCTCGGCGGTTTGGCTGACCGAGTCCTCGGGGTAGAACGACGCGGCGGCCGGTGTGACCCGGGTCGGGCCGGATTCCCCGCCCGAGCGCGCCCAGTCGCTATAGGCCCGAACTGTGGTGCGGTCGGGCTCCAACGCCGGCCGGTGACTCAGGTCGGCGTCGAAGAGGATCTCCAGATTGGTTCGTAGCGCGGCCAGCTCGCTGCGCAACCCGGCGACCTCGTCGGCGGCCTGAGCCCGCAGCTCGGAGGCCAACTCGCGGCGCAGCTGCGACTCCACCGTCAGCTCGTATTCACGGCGCGCTGAGATCTCCCGGTCCAGTTGCAGGTCGTAGACCAGCTTCAGGTCGCGGGCCCGAGCCTGGTCCACATCGCTTTGCCGCCGGTAGATCACCGAGACGAACGCGGCGGCGACCGCAGCCCACAGCGCCACGATGACGGCGAGCTTCAACAGCTCCACCCGGCTGGTGAACACCAGTGCCGAACTGGCCGCGATCGCAAGGATCAGCAACGCCGTCATCAACGTCCAGCCGGGCCTGCGAGCACCACGCCGACTTGGGGCGCGGGACAGGACCGAATTCATCTGCGCCGCTCCACCTCGTCGCTTCGCTCATCGTTGCCGGCCGGCATTGCCCGACTGTACCTGGACGAGGTCACTTGGCGTGTCGCCCCGCTCCGGCGATTCTCAGCCGGGTTGGTTTCCGGTCAGTTGCCCGGTCTGGCCGGGATCCTGCGGAGACTTGCAGCAGTTCTGCAGCCACAGCGCGGCGACGAGCAAAGCCAGCGCGCTGGCCGCGGCCACCACAGCGCCGGCGGTGTCCTCGGCGGCGACGTGCAGGGTGGACCGGTGCGGCAGCAGGTAGCCCAGCACGCCCAGCCAGAAGCCCAGCACCAGCGCCCCCATCCAGGCCGAGGCCTTGGCAACCACCACGGTGCGGGCCACCGCCAGCGGATGCAGCCACCCGGACCCGACGCCGATCTGGCCATCATCGATCTTGGCGCGGACGTAGCGGCCCCAGGCCGCCTCGGCGATCGCCGCCACCAGCAGCGATATCCCGGTCCACACCGTGATCGGCGGGAACCAGCGGTACAACAGCTGCACCGCCAGGTAGCTGAGGAGGGCGGCAGCCGCGGCGGCCGCGGCCACGTCTCGTTTACGGGTCGGGCCCATCAGCCGTCTCCAGGCACGTCGCGCCGCTGCAGCACCAGATCGGTCCGCCGCAACCCGTCGCGGTCGGCGGGGTCCAGTTGCTCGAGCAGGTCGGTCACCGCGCAGCGCCGGCCGGCCACCATCAGCTGCGCCTCCGGTTCGACCTCCAGCCACGGGATCATGACGAAAGCCCGCAGATGGGCCAGCGGGTGCGGCAGGGTCAGCCCCTGGTCGCGGGAGATCAGCTCGGTCGATGCGCCGGCCTGGGTGTCGCGGCAGCTGATCACGTCCACGTCCAGGGTTCGCGGCCCCCACCGTTCGCCGCGTACCCGGTCGGCGGCGTCTTCGAGTTCGTGCGCCCGGCGCAGCCAACCGTGTTCATCGATCGCCGGATCTTCCACGATCAGCACCGCGTTGAGGAAGCGCCCCTGGTCCAGGACGCCCCACGGTTCGGTCTCATACACCCCCGACACCGCGCGCACCGCCGCGCCGAACCCGTCGAGGGTCGACTGCAGCCGGGCCAGCCGATCACCGAGGTTGGACCCGATAGACAAGACAGCGCGCGTCACGCCGGCACCACCGTCCCGCGCCGGTCGCGCCGGGAGCGCCGCGCCACCACCGCGACGTCGGCGAAGGTCAGCGGGATCGGCGCGTGTGGCTTGTGCAGCGTCACCTCGACGGCCTGCACCCGGGTATCGGCCATGACCTCCTCGGCGATCTCGGCGGCCACGGTCTCGATGAGATCGCGGGCCGGGCCGGTGATGATGTCCGCGGCCCGCTGGGCCAGCACCCCGTAGTCGTAGGTGTCGGCCAGGGCGTCGCTGGCGGCCGCGGCGGACAGGTCCATCCACAGCGTGATGTCGACGATGAAATCCTGACCGTCGGCCCGCTCGTGGGCGAACACGCCGTGGTTGCCGCGAACCTTCAGGCCCCGCAATTCGATTCGATCAGTCATCGCTTGTGCCTCCTTGACCCCGGGCTGCAGTCCAGGCTTCGACGACCTTAAGCGCTTCGACAGAGCCCCGCACGTCGTGCACCCGCACACCCCAGGCGCCGTGCAGGGCGGCCAGCGCCGAGACCACCGCGGTGGCCGTCTCCCGCTCGTCGGGCGGCCGCGGCGCGCCATCGGCCCCGGACAGCAGCGTACCGAGGAACCGCTTGCGTGACGCCCCGACGAGCACCGGTAGGCCGGCATCGACCAGCTGCGGCAGGCCGTTCAGCAGAGCCCAATTGTGTTGCGCCGTTTTGGCGAAGCCCAGTCCCGGATCGACGATCAGCTTCGCCGGATCCACGCCGGCGGCCACCGCGGCGTCAACGGAGGCGAGTAGGTCGTTGCGGACCTCGGCGACGACGTCGCGGTAGTCCGGGACGCGATGCGGGTGTCCGGGATCGACCGGGCGCCAATGCATCAGCACCCACCGGGCGCCCGAGGAGGCCAGCAGCGACGCCATCGCCGGATCGGCGCACCCCCCGGAAACGTCGTTGACGATCCTGGCACCGCAGTCCAGCGCGGCTCCCGCCACCGCGGCGTTCATCGTGTCGATGCTGACGGTAATACCCTGGGCGGCAAGTTCTTTCACTACCGGAATAACCCGTTGCGCTTCCGCGCGCGGATCGGCACGCACCGCGCCGGGTCGGGTCGATTCACCGCCGACGTCGATGATCGCCGCGCCCTGGGCTGCCAGTGCCAAGCCGTGTTCGACGGCGCGACCGGCGTCCAGATAGCGGCCGCCATCGGAGAACGAGTCGGCGGTGACGTTGACCACCCCGACGACCTGGGCGCGTGTGGGGCTCACCTCCGCCGGATGAGTTCCAGGGCTTCGGCGCGCGACGCGCTGTCGGACTTGAACTGGCCGCGCACCGCCGACGTCGTGGTGATCGCGCCGGGCTTGCGCACACCCCGCATCGCCATGCACAGGTGCTCGGCCTCCACCACCACGATGACGCCGCGCGGGTCGAGTTTGCGCATCAGGGCGTCGGCGACCTGACCGGTCAACCGCTCCTGCACCTGGGGCCGCTTGGCGTAGAGATCGACGACCCGAGCCAGCTTGGACAGGCCGGTGATCCGGCCGTCGTCGCCCGGGATGTAGCCGACGTGGGCGACGCCGTGGAACGAGACCAGATGGTGCTCGCAGGTCGAGTACAGCGGGATCTCCTTGACCAGCACCAGTTCGTCGTGCTGCTCGTCGAAGGTGGTCTCCAGCACCGTGTCCGGGTCGGTGTAGAGCCCGGCGAACATCTCCTGGTAAGCCCGAGCCACCCGCGCCGGGGTGTCGAGCAGACCCGGGCGGTCCGGATCTTCCCCCACCGCATACAGCAGTTCGCGCACCGCCGCCTCGGCGCGCGCCTGATCGAAGACTGTCGAAGCCATCGCCGATCCCACTTTCTCAGTCGCCGGAAGGCGGTTCAGACCGGTTCTTCTCGGCGCCACGCTGATGGCCGTCGCCCTCGCCGGGCGGTCCCGGCGGTGGCGGCGGGGCTGCGGGATACGGCTGATAGGGCGGGTAGTGCTGAGCGGGCGGGTAACCCTGCTGCGGCCACTGCTGAGGCGGGTACCAGTACCCGCCCTGCTGCCCCTGCTGCTGCGCGGGCGGTGGCCAGCCCGGCGCATGCCAGCCCGCCGGGGCGCCGTAGTCGGGCTGAGTGCCCGCCGCGGCGTCGCCGGTGGGCGAGCCGTTGCTGCCACTGGGCGGGCGACCGGCGTCTTCGGAAGACCGAGCCGCCTCCCGCGAGGCCTGGGCGATAGCGGCCTTGAACGCCGGCTCCGGGATCGGCTGCGGCCACGGCTCGCCGCGCTCGATGGCCAGCTCGCCGGGAGTCTTGATCGGCGGCTTGTCGGACGGGACCCGCCCGCCGAAGTCGTCGAACATGGTCAGCCGGGGCCGCTTGCCGACGTCGCCGAAGATCTTCTCCAGGTCGGCGCGGTGCAGCGTCTCCTTCTCCAGCAGCTCCCCGGCCAGGGTGTCGAGCACGTCGCGGTACTCGGTGAGAATCTCCCAGGCCTCGGTGTGGGCCGCCTCGATGAGCTTGCGCACCTCGTCGTCGATGTCGCGGGCCACCTCGTGGGAATAGTCGGGCTGGGTGCCCATGGTGCGGCCCAAGAACGGGTCGCCGTGTTCGCTGCCGTAGCGCACCGCGCCGAGCTTGGCGCTCATGCCGTACTCGGTGACCATGGCCCGCGCGACCGCGGTGGCCTTCTCGATGTCGGAGACCGCGCCGGTGGTCGGCTCGCGGAACACCAGTTCCTCGGCGGCGCGCCCGCCCATGGCGAAGACCAGCTGGGCGATCATCTCCGAGCGGGTGCGCAGTCCCTTGTCCTCCTCGGGCACCGCCACCGCGTGCCCGCCGGTGCGGCCGCGGGCCAAGATGGTGACCTTGTAGACGGGGTCGATGTCGGGCATCGCCCACGCCGCCAGGGTGTGGCCGCCCTCGTGGTAGGCGGTGATCTTCTTCTCGTGCTCGCTGATGATGCGGCTCTTGCGGCGCGGACCGCCGATCACCCGGTCCACCGCCTCCTCCAGTGCCGCGCCGGTGATGACGGTGCCGTTCTCCCGCGCGGTCAGCAGCGCGGCCTCGTTGATCACGTTGGCCAGGTCGGCACCGGACATGCCGACGGTGCGCTTGGCCAGCCCGTCCAGGTCGGCGTCGGGACCGATCGGCTTGCCGGCCGAATGCACCCGCAGCACCGCGCGCCGGCCGGCGATGTCGGGGTTGCTGACCGGGATCTGCCGGTCGAAGCGGCCGGGGCGAAGCAGGGCCGGGTCGAGGATGTCGGGCCGGTTGGTGGCCGCGATCAAGATGACCCCGGCGCGTTCCCCGAAGCCGTCCATCTCCACCAGCAACTGGTTGAGGGTCTGCTCGCGTTCGTCGTGCCCGCCGCCCATCCCGGCGCCGCGCTGGCGGCCGACGGCGTCGATCTCGTCGACGAAGATGATGCACGGATTGTTCTGCTTGGCCTGCTCGAACAGGTCACGCACCCGGGACGCGCCCACCCCGACGAACATCTCCACGAAGTCCGAGCCGGAGATGGTGAAGAACGGCACGCCCGCCTCACCAGCCACCGCGCGCGCCAGCAGCGTCTTGCCGGTGCCGGGCGGGCCGTAGAGCAGCACGCCCTTGGGGATCTTGGCGCCCAGCGCCTGGTAGCGCGACGGGTTCTGCAGGAAGTCCTTGATCTCGTAGAGCTCCTCGACCGCCTCGTCGACGCCGGCGACGTCGGCGAAGGTGGTCTTGGGCATGTCCTTGCCGAGCTGCTTGGCCCGCGACTTGCCCATGCCAAAGCCCATCCGGGCGCCGCCCTGCATCCGGGAGAACATCACGAACAGCCCGATCAGCAGCAGCATCGGCAACATATAGATCAGCAGTGAGCCCAGCATGCTGCCCTGGTTGACGACGGTGTTGATCTCCGCTTTCTTCTTGGTCAGCGCGGTATAAAGCGGCACCGCGTACCCGGTCGGGTACTTGGCGATCAGCTTGTCGACCTTCTCGGCCTTGCCGGATTTGGCGGGCTTCCCGTCGGTGTCGGACACCTCGGCGCTGTCCAGCGGGTTCTTCAGGACCAGCCTCAGCTGCTGCTCACGGTCGTCGATCTGGGCGCTTTTGACGTTGCCGCTGTGGATCTGGGCGACCGCGAGCGAGGTGTCGACCGGCTTGTATCCGCGGGTGTCGTCACTGAAATAGAAGAACGACCAACCGAGCAGCAGCACCACTGCGATCGCGGTGATGGTGCGGATCACGTTTTTGCGATTCATCAGACATTGGCCGAACTCGGCCCAAATCCTTCCAGTACATGCAGCTGGGCATGTTCAGGCTACCGTTCCGTGGCAATTGCCAGCTCGGCGGAGCCGAGCGCAGCAGTTTGCCACTATCAGGTCGGGTTCATGCGTCGGGTTCAGACCGGGCAATCCCTTCTCCGCCGGAGTCCGGGTGTGCTTTGGTGAGACCGTGGTCGGTACAACCCAGCGCCTTGTCGACACCAACGGCGTGACCCTGCGGGTCACCGAGGCCGGCGAACGCGGCGCCCCGGTGGTGTTGCTGGCGCATGGTTTCCCGGAGCTGGCCTACTCCTGGCGACACCAGATTCCGGCGCTGGCCGACGCGGGCTTTCGTGTGCTGGCCCCCGATCAGCGCGGTTACGGCGGTTCGTCGCGGCCGGAGGACATCGCGGCCTACGACGTGGCCGCGTTGACCGGGGACCTAGTCGGCCTGCTCGACGACGTCGGGGCCGACCGAGCGGTCTGGGTCGGTCACGACTGGGGCGCTCCGGTGGTGTGGAGCGCCGCGCAGCTGCACCCCGAACGGGTCTCGGGTGTGGTCGGCCTCAGCGTCCCGCCGGTGCCTCGTCCCCAGGTTCCGCCGACGGCCGCCTTCCGCAGCATCTTCGGGGAGCACTTCTTCTACATGCTCTATTTCCAGCAACCCGGTGTCGCCGACGCCGAACTGGATTCCGACCCGGCGCGCACTATGCGCCGGATGATGGGCGGGCTGCGGCCCCCCGACGCCGACGCGGCGGCGCGGATGGCGGCTCCCGGGCCGATGGGCTTCATCGAGCGGCTGCCCGAGCCGGCTGCCTTACCGGACTGGATCAGCACCGAAGAGCTGGACCGCTACATCGCCGAATTCACTCGCACCGGTTTCACCGGCGGACTGAACTGGTACCGCAACCTCGACCGCAATTGGGAGATCATGGCGAATCCGCCGTCGGCCACCATCGACGTCCCCGCATTGTTCATCGCCGGCACCGCCGACCCGGTGCTGGCTTTCACCCGGCGCGACCGGGCCACCGAACTGGTGAGCGGCCCCTACCGGGAGGTGATGATCGACGGCGCCGGCCACTGGCTGCAGCAGGAACGGCCCGGCGAGGTCAACGCGGAGCTGCTGGAGTTCTTGGGTGGGGTGCAGCTGTGAGCCAGCCGCTGCGCTTCGGGGTTTTCATCACCCCCTTTCACGCGCTGGGGCAATCACCTACGGTCGCACTGGAATACGACCTGGAGCGGGTAGTCGCCCTGGACCGGCTGGGCTTCGATGAAGCCTGGTTCGGCGAGCACCACTCAGGTGGCTACGAGCTGATCGCCTGCCCCGAGGTGTTCATCGCGGCGGCCGCCGAACGCACCAAGCACATCCGGCTCGGTACCGGCGTGGTCTCGCTGCCCTACCACCACCCGCTGATGGTGGCCGATCGCTGGGTGCTGCTGGATCATCTGACCCGCGGCCGGGTGATGTTCGGCGCCGGGCCGGGCGCGCTGCCCACCGACGCCTACATGATGGGTATCGATCCCGTCGAGCAGCGCCGGATGATGCAGGAGTCCCTGGAGGCGATCCTGGCGCTGTTCCGTGCCGAACCCGGCGAACTGGTCACCCGGCACTCGGACTGGTTCACGTTGCGCGACGCCGCGCTGCACATCCGGCCCTACACCTGGCCTTACCCGGAAGTCTCCTGCGCGGCAATGGTTTCCCCGTCCGGTCCGCGGCTGGCTGGTGCGCTGGGCACCTCACTGCTGTCGCTGTCGATGTCGATCCCGGGAGGCTTCGCCGCGCTCGAGAGCGCCTGGGAGGTGGTGCGCGAGCAGGCCGCAAAGGCCGGCCGCGACGAGCCGGACCGGGCCGACTGGCGGGTGTTGAGCATCATGCACGTCGCCGACACCCGCGAGCAGGCCCTGGACGACTGCACCTACGGCCTGCAGGATTTTGCGAACTACTTCGGCGCGGCCGGGTTCGTCCCGCTGGCCAGCTCCGTCGCGGGCGAATCGCAGTCGCCGCGGGAGTTCGTCGAGGCCTACGCCGCCGCCGGCAGCTGCTGCATCGGCACCCCCGATGACGCGATCGAACACATCACCGACCTGCTGGACCGCTCCGGCGGGTTCGGCACCCTGCTGTTCCTGGGTCACGACTGGGCGTCTCCGGAGGCCACCTATCACAGCTACGAGCTGTTGGCCCGCAAGGTGATTCCGCACTTCAAGGGCCAACTCACCGCCCCCCGGGCGTCGCACGAATGGGCCAAGGGCATGCGCGACACCTTGTTCGGCCGAGCCGGCGAGGCGATCAAGAACGCCGTGGTGGAGCACGCCGCCGAGCACACGGACGGAACCGGACCGCGTTGATGCGTGCGGCGGTGCTGCGCGACGGCCGCATGGTCTACCGGGACGACGTTGCCGAACCCACGCCTGGCCCTGGCCAGGTGCTGGTCGAGGTGACCGCCTGCGGGATCTGCGGTTCCGATCTGCACTTCGCCGCGCACGGCGAGGCGGTGCTGGCCACGACGAAGTCGATGAGCGGCATCCCCGCCGCCGACGCCGCCGTCGACCTGGGTGCCGACATCTTCATGGGCCACGAGTTCAGCGCGCGGGTGCTGCAGGCCGGGCCCGGCACCGATACCTTCCCCGCCGACACGCCGGTCACCTCCATTCCGGTCCTGTTGGGCGCGAAAGGTATTGAACCGATCGTCTACTCCAACATCACCATGGGCGGCTACGCCGAGAAGATGTTGCTGTCGGCTCCGCTGCTGCTGCGGATTCCCAACGGCCTCGATCCACGACATGCCGCGCTAACCGAACCGATGGCGGTGGGACTGCACGCGGTCAACAAGTCCGGAATCACCCCGGGCGAGACGGCGCTGGTGCTGGGCTGCGGCCCGATCGGGATGGCGATCGTTGCCGCCCTGCGCGCCGGTGGCGTGGAAGACATCGTGGCCGCGGATTATTCGCGCACCCGACGTGAACTCGCGAGCGTGATGGGGGCGCATCGCTGCATCGACCCCGCCGAGGGGTCGCCGTTCGACACGGTCAAGCCGAAGGTGATCTTCGAGGCGGTCGGTGTGCCGGGCATCATCGACGACGTGCTGCGGCGCGCGCCGGCCGGCAGCCGGCTGGTGGTCGCCGGGGTGTGCATGCAGCCCGACACCGTGCACCCGTTCTTCGGTATCGCCAAAGAGATCAGCGTGCAGTTCGTGCTGGCCTACGAGCCCGCGGAATTCGCCGCGTCGCTGCAGGCCATCGCCGAGGGGAAGGTCGACGTGTCGCCGCTGATCACCGGCGAAGTCGAACTCGACGGCGTCGGGGCGGCGTTCGATGATCTGGCCGACCCCGACCGGCACTGCAAGATCCTGGTCACACCTTAGGGCCCGTCATCCCCTGGGAAAGGCGCCGGCCGCACGCAGCCGCTTCGACCACCCGCCGACGAGTTCGACCAGCTCACCCAAGTCGTCGCCGAGGCGGGCGACGATCGGGGCACACGCCGCATCGGTGGCCGTCTCGACCGACTCGCGGGCCGCGCGCCCCGCGTCGGTGAGTGCGCCGTCGCGCGCCAGGCCCCGCTGCGCCAGCCGCTCCTCACCGGCGCTGAGTTCGTCAGCGGACCAGGCCCTGGACCGGACGTAGGTGCGCGGCCGAAAACCGCGGTAGAGCTCGGTGATCAGGCCGATCTCTACTCCGTCGAATCCCTCTGCTGTCCAAGCGTTCACGTGCGCGTCGCCGCGGTATTCGCGCAGTTGATCGGCCAGCTGCCAGGCATCGGTGAGCGGATCGCCTGCCAGTCCGTCGGCGACGAGCCCGGCGAATAGTGGCTTGCCGGCCAACGCGAGTCCGTCCGCGGCGCGGCGCAGCAGCTCTACCGCGCGAGCGAGGCCCTCCGGGGACTCACCGAGGACCCGCCGCAGCTGGGCGACTGAACCGTCGGTGCGGGCCGCCCGGATGGTCGGCGCGTCGGTCAGCGTCCAGCCATAGTCGACGGCCGGCACCACCACCGCCGGGTTGAACACCGCGAACGTCGCGGCGATCACCGCACCGGGTGCCTGCCCCAGCGCCGAGCCACGGCTGCAGAAGTAGGCCGGCCCGTCCGGCATCTCCACGCCACCGGAGGTTGCGGGGCTGGGCCGAAAACCCAGGGCCGCGTAGCCGCGGTGACACTCCGGGGCGAAGTACACCTGCCCGGCGAAGGCCTCGATGGCCGTGGACAGTGCTCTCGCGGGAGCGGCGGTCATCGGTTCAGTGTGCCGCATCCTTTGGCGCAGACTTGCGATCGACTCCGCTAGGGTGCCACTCATGCCGACACGCAGCGCCCGGAAGGTTCTCCGCTGGTCGACGACGCTGGCCCTGGCCAGCCTGGTAGGCGTCGCGACCGCCGGCTGCGACGCCGCGCCGGGTGTCGTCGGCGCGGACCAGGCCCGGCAGGTGACCGTCGTGGGAACCGGTGAGGTACAGGGCATTCCGGACACGTTGACCACCGAGGCGGGTATTGAGTTCGTCGCCGGCGATGTCACCAACGCGATGAACCAGACCAGTGAGCGCCAGCAGGCGGTGATCGACGCACTGGTGGACGCCGGGGTGGACCGCAAGGACATCAGCACCACCCAGGTGAGTCTGCAACCGCAGTACGGCAACGCCGAGGCGGGCGGGTCGGCGAACATCACCGGCTACCGCGCCAGCAACACGATCCGGGTCAAGGTCGAACGCGATTCCGCCTCCCAGGTGCTGGCCGTGATCGTGCGGGCCGGCGGGGACGCCACCCGGATCAACGGGGTCAGCTACTCCATCGAGGACGATTCGCAGCTGGTGCGCGACGCCCGCGAGCGGGCCTTCCACGACGCCAAGGACCGGGCCGAGCAGTACGCGCACTTGTCCGGGTTGCGCCTGGGCCGGGTGCTCTCGATCTCCGAGGTGGCCGATGGCACGCCGCCGCCGTCGCCGGTCGGCATGCCGATGCCGCGCGCGATGGCCGCTCCCCCCGTGGAGCCCGGCCAGCAGACGGTGAGCTTCTCGGTGACCGCGGTGTGGGAGCTGGACTGAGCGCTGCGTGTTCCGGGCTGCCGCGCTTCGGCGTCGGAATGGCAAACCGCGGTATGCTGGCATACATGAAGCGGACAACCGTCAAGATCCCCGACGCGTTGGATGCCCGGCTGCGACACGAGGCTCGTCGACGGAACTTGAGCATCTCAGAGGTCAGCCGTGAAGCACTCGAGGCATACCTCGGCGAAACCAGTGGCCGCCGGCGCCTGAACGCAGCGGCTGCCGGCCGCAGCGGCCGAAGCGATATCTCCGAACGTATCGAAGAGATTCTCGCCGCCGAGGTCCGACGATAGGGGCCATTGTCGTCGATGCGGGCCCCCTGTACGCCTACGTCGACGCCGACGACGCGCACCATGCGTCGTCGCTGGAGCTTCTGCAGACCCATCCGGGCCCGTTGATCGTCCCGACGCTCGTCATCACCGAGGTGGTTTACCTACTGGGTACCCGGCTGGGCGTCGAAAGCGAGGTGCGGTTCCTCGGCGACTTGGCCGATGGTGCTTTCGCGGTCGAGTCGGTCGCAGCAGGAGATTGGCTGCGGATCGCGGAACTTGTTGCG
Source organism: Mycolicibacter sinensis (assembly GCF_001673565.1). GTDB lineage: Bacteria > Actinomycetota > Actinomycetes > Mycobacteriales > Mycobacteriaceae > Mycobacterium > Mycobacterium sinense_C. The sequence goes on along the minus strand of NZ_LZMF01000073.1, from coordinate 24,959 downwards.
CGGTACCAAGACCTCCCTCTGGGGACCGTAGACGCCTCCGTGGTAACCGTGGCTGAACGGTTAGGCATCCATGAGGTCGCGACCGTCGACCGTCGTCACTTCAGCATCGTCCGTCCGTGCCACATCGAGGCCTTCACCCTCCTTCCATGACGCCTCAGACACCGGCGTTTTCGACGCAGGAGGTAACACTGCTGTTGCGTCCAATCGACTGATAGGCGGGCGCTTCCGCGTGGTCCAACGAGCGGCCGACGGCATCTCAAGCAGTGCTAGCCTCGCGATGTCGTATGCCACATGGAGCACTTCTCCGTATCCATACGCTGAGCAGGGTTGGCGTACCGCTTTTCCATTCCATACGACAGCCGCGGAATAAATAGCGGCTTCTTCGCTGGGAGTTCCAGCAACGGCGGTCGAAAGGATTGAATATGCTGCGCGGATCGCTGCGTCCAAGTTCCAGGGACCGTCCGCGATTTGTAAGGGCCCGCGGGTGATTGGCTTTCGTAGACTCCTTGGCACCGCTGTCGACACGATCCACTCGGCAACACGACTTACGGCAGGGCGTTGATGCATCTCGATGAGAAGAATGGAGGCTAGTAACGCCAAGACATCGACTGGCCCCGCATCGCCTGATGCATCGTCCAGCCGAGAGGCCTTGATTTGCGCGAGCTTCTCTCGATACGAACGCGAGTTGGCGAGTATTTCCAACTGCCATCGGAACATGTCATCGATCATCGCCGCCCGGCCGGCCTTTCTCCACCCTTATCGCGGTTCCAGATCGACGTTTGCGCACGTGCCCGAAAGGCGGTGACGAGCAGGGCTCCAATGAGTGTGAGCACCCACGATAGCAGGCTTCCGCGCATGAACTTCCATGGTTCGTCACCGGAAATTGCGCCAATGAGCGCCCACGACCGCGCACCAAATAGGCCGAAGAGCACGACACTCGCAACGTATGCGGCCCAGACAGCCAGCACATGCCAGTCTGACTTCCGTGCTGGGACTGGCAGTGGGTGACCAAACGCTGGCCAAATCATCAAGAACCCTGCGACAAGAAAAACCGCCGCTACGTCGATGAGCCGATAGTGAAATGCGTTTAGCAACAGGCCGACCCCGATGATGTACGCGACGCGTCGAACGAACGACAGTAGAATTTCTTTGTCGTACCAATGATAGCCGGATCCGAAGTCCCCAAAGACTACGTCCACAATCGCGAAGTACGGGCCTCGCAACCTATTGTCAAGCGCGATAGCAGCCGCAACCACTATTGCTGGGCCTATGATGAACACCCAACTAGGATGCTCTGGGTCGAAGAACGGCACTGATCACAACTCTACGACTGTGTCAGGCGTCACCCACATACCGTGGCCGGTTTGTTCATTGATGAAGCGAAGGCCGTCATCCTCCACCGCGGTTATCGTCCATCCGAGTGCATGGTACACTCGATGATCGATTTTTGTTCTGGCCAAGGCGCCGATTTGGCCATCGGACCATTCGATGGACCCGTTGGCGTCACACTTTACGCCATGAAACGGCGTTCCGTCTTCGTGGCATTGCCAGTTCTTCTCCGGTGTTTCACACCCGATCCAACCGTCCGTGACGAGGCAGCTTATTAAACCGGACGCGGTCTCTACTGCGAGGTAGCCGTGGGTGCCTGGTTCAAGGCTGACCGCATCTTCCACTTGCCTGCCTTCCTGTTCATACGGGGTGGTCCAGGAGATCTAGCGCTGACATAGCATCGTCCGCAGTGCAATCTTCGTCGGTTAGGTATGCACCGTCGCCTGAGAACAGCTACACCGAGACATACCACGTCACCGCACAGGGCGGAACTTCATCCGGCAACCCGGCCGAAGCTAGCTCGCTTCATATGCGCTTCCTGTCCCATCGCTTTACTGCCGCTAGAGGTCCGGGCCCGGGTAACCGGGTAGACGTAATCCGGCACCCGGAACGTTCAGCTCTGGTAGATCCGCGGGTCCAAGGTGCCGATGTAGGGCAGGTCGCGGTAGCGCTCGATGTAGTCCAGGCCGTAGCCGACCACGAAGTCGTTCGGGATGTCGAAGCCCACGTAGGCGATGTCGACGGCGGCGCGCGCCGCGTCGGGTTTACGCAGCAGTGTGCACACGCGCAGCGACCGCGGCCGCCGGGCGGCCAGGTTGCGCAGCAGCCACGACAGGGTCAGTCCGGAGTCGACCACGTCCTCGACGATCAGCACGTCGCGGTCGCTGATGTCACGGTCGAGGTCCTTGAGGATGCGCACCACTCCCGACGACGACGTGGATGACCCGTAGGAGCTGACCGCCATGAACTCGAACTGGGTGGGCAGCGGGATCGCCCGGGCCAGGTCGGTGACGAACAGCACCGCGCCCTTGAGCACGGTGATCAGCAGCAGATCCCCGCTCTCGGCGCGGTCGCGCCCCTCCGCGTAGTCGGCGGCGATCTGTGCACCGAGCTCGGCGGTGCGGGCCCGGATCTGCTCTTCGGTCAGCAGTACCGACTTGATGTCACCGGCGTATGACTCGGGTGTCTCTCCCGGCGAGAACGCAGCCACCAGCACAGCGTGCCATGCGCGATGTTCGACAACCAACTTCCACCGCACAAAATCACGCCCGATGCTCAGATCGGCTCCGGGTGCAGCCGCAGCACACCCTCGCCACGAACCGCGAACAGCCGCTGTTCGCGCAGCTCCGATCCGACCGCCACACCGCCCTGTCCGCGCCAGTGCGTGACCAGCCGCTCCACCGCCCGGATCTGCTGGTCGGTCAGCCCGCGGCCGCCGCCGGCCAGCAGCCAGCGCCGGATCACCGCGCGGCGCACCGGGCCGGGCAAGGCGGCCAGCGGGGCGGTGTCCAGGCCGTCCGCGACATCGGGCAGCGCTTGGGCGGCCAGCGCATCGATGAGCTCGGTGTTCTCCCGCAACGCGGTCGCGGTGCGGGCCAGCGCCTGCGCGACCCCGCCACCGAGTACGTCCTCCAGCAGCGGCAGCACCTCGGAGCGCAGCCGCGCCCGGGTGAACCGCCGATCGCTGTTGTGCGGGTCGAGCCACGGCGTCAAGCCCAGCTCGGCGCAGGCATCCTGGGTCACCTCCCGGCGCACCCCCAGCAGCGGCCGGCACCACGGTGGGTCGTAGGGCCGCATCCCGGCCATCGAGCGGGGCCCCGAGCCGCGGCCCAGCCCCAGCAGCACCGTCTCGGCCTGATCGTCGAGGGTGTGACCCAGCAGCACGGGAGCCTGGTCGCGGGCCTGGTCCAGGGCGGCGTACCGGGCAGTGCGTGCCGCCGCCTCCAGGCCGCCCCGAAAACCGTCGATAGTCACCGGGATGATTTGTGCGGCAACGCATCCCAGCTCAAGGGCGTGGCTTTGGGCGAACTCGGCCACCTGCGCCGAGCCGGCTTGCAGGCGGTGGTCGACGATGAGCGCCGTGGTGGGTCGCTCGCGCGCGGCGACGGCGGTCAGGGCCAGCGAGTCCGGGCCGCCCGACAGCGCCACACACCAGCGGCCGGCCTCGGGCAGCTGCTGGTCGGCGAATGCCACCAGCGCGGCGCGCAGCCGGGCTAGAGCACCCGATCGATCCACTGCTGCGGCTCTTCGATCTCGGCGGGCAGCGGCAGGGTCTGCGGACCCGACCAGACCGCGTTGAACCGGTCCATGCCGACCCGGCCGACCACGGCGTCGACGAACGCCTTGCCGCGGGTGTACTGACTCAGCTTGGCGTCGAGGCCGATCAGCGCCCGCACCAACCGTTGCAGCGGCGGCTGGCTGCGCTGACGACGTTCCTCGAAGCGGTCGCGGATCATCGCCACCGAGGGCACCGCGGCCGGCCCGACGGCGTCCATCACGTGGTCGGCGTGACCCTCGAGCAGCGTGCCCAGGGTCAGCAGCTGGTCCAGGGCGGTGCGCTGCTCCTCGGACTGCACGGCCCGCACCAGACCCAAGATCCCCGTCGGCGCAGTGCCATCGGCGGCATTTCGGCCGCGGCGCAGGTAGTCGGCCAGCCGGCCCACCACCTGGGTGACATCGGGGGTGCTCTCGCCGGTCAGCACCGCCAGTGCGTCTGACATGTAGCCCGGCAGCCAGGGGTTCACCGAGAACTGCACCCGGTGAGACACCTCGTGCAGGCACACCCACAGCCGGAAGTCGGCCGGTGTCACCCGCAGCTGCCGCTCGACGGCGATCACGTTGGGGTAGACCAGCAGCAGCGCGCCGCCGCCGGGACAGAACGGGTCGTACTGGCCGAGGATGCCCGAGGAGACGAACGCCAGCAGTGCACCGGTCTGCGCCCCGGCCAGCCGGCCGGTGAGGAACCCGGCGGACTTCTCGGTGCCGCCGGTCATCAGCCGCATCGACTCCGCCGCCGCGGCGATCCACTGGGGCCGGTCGATAACACGCGCCTCCGGGACCGGACCGTCGGAGCCCAATCCGGTCACCTCACGCACCAGCGGTTCGGCGGACGCGGCGCTGCGGTACAGGTCGCCGATCACCTGTTCGCGGGTGTAGTCGGTCATCGGCGGCGCCGGGCGCGCCAGCCAGCCGCCGACGGTTGCGGCGAACCCCCAGTCCACCGCGCGTCCGATATCGAGCTCGCTCATCCGCATCCGCAGGTCCGTAGCACCGCGGCCAGCGCGTCGATCGCGGTGCGCCCGGTCGGCCCGGCATCGTTGGAGATGAACGCGAACGTCAGCACCCGGCGGTCGCGGTCGGTGACGACTCCAGCCAGCGCGTTCGTGCGGGTCAGCGAGCCGGTCTTGGCCCGCAGCCAGCCGGCCGCGCCACGCCCGGCCTTCGGGTTGAGGAAACGCTCGGACAGGGTGCCGCTGCCGCCGGCGACCGGCAGCATGTCCAGCAGCGGCCGCAGCTCGGGCTGGTCGGGACCGGCCGCCGCCTGCACCACGGCGTCCAGCGTTCGCGCCGACAACCGGTCGTCGACGGATAGCCCGCTGGCGTCCATCAGCGTGGCTCCGCTGACCGCGATGTGGGCGGTGGCCAGCCGGTTGGTGACTGCCTCGACCGCACCGGCGAAGGACCGCGGCCGGCCCATCGCCGCGGCCACCTCCCGGGCGATGCTTTCGGCCATCACGTTGTCCGAGGCGTTCATCATCTCGCCCAGCCGCACCACCAGCGGCGCCGAGGAGACCGCAGCCAGTTCGCGGCCGGTCACCGAAGTTGTTGCGATGCTGACCTTGTCGGTGTCGACGCCGAGCGCCGCGGCCAGCGCCTGTCCGGCGTCCAGAGCCGGGGTCAGCGACCGCCGGGACTCCACGGTGGTCGGCTGGGTGCGGCCGCCGTCGACCATCACCGACTCGATCGGGGCGATGTCGCCGCCTTCGATGTCGTCGGGATCCCAACCCGGCGCCATGCTGGGGCCGGTGAACGCCGACGTGTCGACCTGGACCTCGGTAGGCGTCACTCCGCTGCGGCGGACCTGATCGGCCAGGTCGCTGATCCGGGCGGCGTCGCGGTACCAGGTGTCTTGGCCGACCTCGGCCGTCGACAGCGTCGGGTCGCCGTCGCCGACCAGCACCACGACGCCGGGCTGGTCCCCGGTGATCACCCTGGTGGTGACGCGGGCGCCGAGATCCAGCGCCAGCAGTGCGGCCGCCGCGGTGAGCACCTTGTTGGTCGACGCCGGCTGCATAGGCAGATCTTCCTGCTGCGTCCACAGCGCCTTGCCACTCAGCGCGTCGGTGATCCGGCCGGTGAGCCGGCCCAGGTTGGGGTCGGCCAGCGCGGCCGACATGGCCGCCGCCAAGGCGCTGCCCGTCGGGACCGGGGCATCGTCGGTGACCGGCACCACCCCCGGGTTGGCGGTCGCCAACGGCGCCGGCGGCATGGAATGCGCGCCCGCACCGGACTCGTCCGGAAGCACGACCGCTGCCAGCACCACCACGGCTGCGGCCAGCGCCAGGACCGCTGCGGCAATACCCAGACGGGTGCTGCTGCGTCGCCACCGAGTGGAGTCCATGTCTCTCCTGCCTGTCGGGGCCAATTGTGCCGGACGGGCGGAGTCCGGGCATGAATCCGCGCCGCTCTAGACTGACGCGGTGCAATTCGACGTGACCATCGAAATCCCCAAGGGCCAGCGCAACAAGTACGAGGTCGACCACGCCACCGGGCGGGTCAAGCTCGACCGCTACCTGTACACGCCGATGGGTTACCCCGCCGACTACGGCTTCATCGAGGACACCCTCGGCGAGGACGGCGACCCGCTCGACGCCATGGTGCTGCTGCCGCAGTCGGTGTTTCCCGGCGTGCTGGTGGAGGCCCGCCCGGTCGGGATGTTCCGGATGACCGACGAGGCCGGCGGCGACGACAAGGTGCTGTGCGTGCCGGCCGGTGACCACCGCTGGGACCACATCTCCGACATCGGTGATGTCCCGGAGCACGAACTGGACGCGATCAAGCACTTCTTCGTGCACTACAAGGACCTCGAGCCGGGCAAGTTCGTCAAGGCCGCCGACTGGGTGGGCCGCGCCGAGGCCGAAGCCGAAGTCTCCCGGTCGATCGAACGGTTCAAGACCTCGGGTCACTGATCCGGCGGTTTAGCGAGGCTCGACGAAGGAGAGCCGAAGCTGGAACCGCCGCATGAACCGAGCGGTTTAGCGAGGCTCGACGAAGGAGAGCCGAAGCTGGAACCGCCGCGTTAATCCGGCGGTTTAGCGAGGCTCGACGAAGGAGAGCCGAAGCTGGAACCGCCGCGTTGATCCGGCGGCTGCGCGAACACCCCGAGCAGCAGTCCGAGCTGGGCGTCGAACACCGCCCCCGGTTGCGTCAGGGTGTCGTCGCCGTACCCACCGAACACTTCCAGGCTGGTCGCGCCGACGACGGCGGCCCAGAGCAAAAAGCACTTCGCGACGACGGCGTCATCGCCGGCGAAGCTGAATTCCTCGCGAACGCGATCGAAGTCCGACGACATTGGTTGCGCTGCAACGGGTTTCACGGAGGCGATGTCTCCGGCGTCGATGCCGTCGCAGACCGCGTCGAAGAACACCCGCACCACCCGGGTGCCCGGGGCGACGGTGCGTTCAGCGGGCGCGTGATATCCAGGGACCGGGCTGCCGTACAGCAGTGCCCACCGGGCCGGGTGCGCGAGCGCCCAGTCCCGCACGGCGTGGGCGATGGCGACGATGTCGCCGCGCCACGATGACGTCGGCGGCGCCGAGGCGCGGGCGGCGTCGACCGTGTCGGCCAAGTCCGAATAGGCGTCGACCAGCAGCAGGGTGAGCAACTCGTCGCGGCTGGCCACGTAGCGGTAGACCGCCGATGACACCATTCCGACGTCGCGCGCGACGGCGCGCAGGGACAGCCCCGCCGCCCCGTGGCTCAGCAGATGGCGCCGACCGACCTCAACGATCTGCGCTTCGATGCGTTCCCGCGACTCCTGCCGTTTGCCCACTCGGGCCAGTCTGCCAGATCCGCGAGCACTGCTCTTGTTTTTCCAAGGCCGCCGTGTCAGGATCACCCCTTAACGAGAGCACTGCTCTCATAACGGAAGGACGCGAGATGGCCACCCGATACGACCGACCCAGCGCACCGGCCCGCTTCGCCAACGCCGTGATCCGCCGGCTCGCCGAAGCGGGCCTCAGCATTGCCGGCACCCGCGCACTCGCCGTCCGCGGCCGCAAGACCGGCAAGCGCCGCGGCGTCGTGGTCAACGTGCTGACCGTCGACGGCATCGACTACCTCGTCGCGCCGCGCGGCAACACCGAATGGGTCCGCAACGTGCGGGCCGCCGGCCAGGTGCAGCTCGGCCCACGCTGGCGCCCCGCAACCACCCGGGTCACCGAAGTCGGCGACGACGACAAACCGGCGCTGCTGCGCGCCTATCTGCAGCGCTGGTACTGGCAAGTCAAGGGGCACATGGCGGGTCTGACGCCGCAGTCCAGCGACGACGACCTCCGTCGTGCGGCGGCCTCGCTGCCGGTCTTCTCACTCGGGTGACGGGCTCGTGGAGGCCCCCCGGGTCCGGTACAAGCTGGCCACGGTCGTCAGCACCAGCACCCCGACCACGACAGCCAGACTCGCCGGCGTGGGAATCTCCGGGACGTTGAAGTTCCGGCCGCCGTTGATGAACCACACCTCGTTGGTGCGCAGCGCGTGCAGCACCATCCGCACCCCGATGAACCCCAGGATCAGGGCCAGGCCCATGGACAGGTACACGAACCGGTTCAGCAGCTTGCCGAGAATGAAGTAGAGCTGACGCAACCCCATCAGGGCGAACACATTGGCGGTGAACACCAGGTAGGGCTGGCGGGTCAGCCCGTAGATGGCCGGGATGGAGTCCATCGCGAACACCAGGTCGGTGGTGCCCAGCGCCAGCGCCACCAGGAACATCGGGGTGACGGCCCACGCCCCGCTGCGGTCGCGGACGAAGAACCGCACCCCGGCCCACCGATCGGTGACGTTGAAGTGGGTGCGGGCGAACCGCACCACGATGTTGTTGCCGCCGGTTCCGCCGCCGTGGTCGCCGCCGGCCACACCGTGGTCGCTGTGGCGCAGCAGTTTGATCGCGGTGTAGGCCATAAAGGCGCCGAACAGGTAGAACGTCCAGGACAGCCGTTGCACGGCGACACCGCCCAGCGCGATGAACACCGCCCGAAACGACAGCGCCAGAACGATGCCGACGAACAACGCCTCCTGCCGGTACTTCTTGGGCACGTTGAAGCTGTTCATGATGATCACGAAGACGAACAGGTTGTCCACCGACAGGCTGTACTCGGTGAGCCAGCCGGCGAAGAACTGCATGCCGTACTTCGCGCCGTGGTGCCACCACACCCAGACGCCGAACGCCACCGCCAAGCTGATGTAGAACGTCAGCCGGGTCGCGACCTCACGGATCGACGGCTCATGCACCCGGCGGGCGACCAGGAACAGGTCGAAGCCGAGTACCGCGGCCAGTCCCGCGAACGTGACCAGCCATTCCAACAGCGACAGGTCCAAGGTGGCCTCCGGTCGTTGAGCAGTGTCGAATTGGGGCTTGTGCCACCTTGTGCAGCGGGACGCCCGACCGTACCCCGCAGCCCGCTTAGTATTTTCGCCGTGGTGACCGATATCGGGGGTACCGGCGTCCCCAGTGGCGTGCCCGCCGGCCCCGTCACCCGCGCAAGTGTGGCCCGGGTCGGTACCGCGACGCTGCTCAGCGCATTGTGCGGCTACACCGTGCTGTACCTGGCGGCACGCGACCTGGACCCGGCCGGCTTCTCGGTATTCAGCGTGTTCTGGGGGGCATTCGGCCTGGTCACCGGGGCAGCCAACGGCCTGCTGCAGGAGACCACCCGCGAGGTCCGGTTCGCCCGGGAGGGCGGGGCGAGCCACCCATCGACTCGGCCTCGGCACACCCGGCCGCTGTGGGTGGCCGGGCTGACCGGACTGGTGGCGGCCGGGCTGGTCGCCGCCAGCTCGCCGCTGTGGAGCAGCCATGTCTTCGTCGAGGCGCGCTGGCTGTCGGTCGGGCTGCTCAGCTTCGGACTGGCCAACTTCGCCGTGCACGCCGCCCTGCTGGGCACGCTGGCCGGCACCAATCGGTGGACCCAGTACGGGGCGTTGATGGTGACCGACGCGGCAATCCGGGTGGCGGTGGCCACCGCGACCTTCGTCATCGGCTGGGGCCTGGTGGGGTTCTTGTGGGCCACCGTCGCGGGCGCGGTGGCTTGGCTGCTGCTGCTGGTCACGTCTGCCGCGGCCCGATCGGCGGCACGGCTTTCGACCGCGGTGGGCACCGCGGACTTCCTGCGCGGCGCGGCGCATTCGATCACCGCGGCCGGGGCCAGCGCGATCCTGGTGATGGGTTTTCCGGTGCTGCTGCAGGCCACCTACGGCGAACTGGGCGCCGAGGGCGGCGTGGTGATCCTGGCGGTCACCGTGACCCGCGCGCCGCTGCTGGTGCCGCTGACGGCGTTGCAGGGCAACCTCATTGCGCACTTCGTCGACCAGCGCGGACGGCGACTGCGCGCGCTGGCCACGCCGGCAGCCTCCGTCGCCGCGCTGGGCGCGGCAGGTACGGTCGCAGCCGGCCTGGCCGGCCCGTGGCTGCTGCGCACCGTATTCGGCCAGGACTACAACGCCGGCGGGCTGCTGCTGGCCGGCCTGACCACCGGGGCGACCGCGATCGCGCTGTTGACGCTCACCGGCGCAGCGACCGTGGCCGCGGCGCTGCATCGCGCCTACGCGCTGGGCTGGGTAGGCGCGACGGTGGCGTCCACGTTGCTGTTGCTGCTGCCGCTGGACCTGTCAACCCGAACCGTCGTCGCACTGCTGTGCGGGCCGCTGGTGGGAATCGCCGTGCATCTGGCCGCGTTACGCGCGGCGCCCTGAGTGCGGACGTGTATTTTTTAGGCATCGATACCAGGTCAGAGACCCCTCACCCCGACGTCTGGATCATCGTCCCGGCCTTCGGCGAGGCAGCCGTCATCGGCGACGTGATCGCCGGAATCCGGTCGGTTTTCGCTTCGGTGGTCTGCGTGGACGACGGCAGCACCGACGACACCGCGGTGATCGCCCGGCGCGCCGGCGCCTACGTCGTGCGTCATCCGGTCAACCTCGGCCAAGGCGCGGCCATCCAGACCGGGGTGGAGTTCACCCGCCGACAACCCGGCGCCCGGCTGTTCGCCACCTTCGACGCCGACGGTCAGCACCGGGTGGCCGACGTGGTACGCATGATCGAGCGTCTCGACAGCGCGGACCTCGACATCGTCATCGGCACCCGGTTCGCCGCGCCCGAGGCCGCCGCCGCGGTGCCGCTTCTCAAACGTCTGGTGCTGCGGGCCGCGGTGGCGCTGAACCCGCGGATCCGCCGGCTGGGGCTCTCCGATGCCCACAACGGCCTGCGGGTGTTCAACCGGCGGGTCGCCGACGGGCTGGACCTCACCATGAACGGGATGAGCCACGCCGGGGAGTTCATCGCGTTGATCGCCGAAAACGGTTGGCGGGTAGGCGAAGAACCGGTCGAAGTGCTCTACACCGACTACTCCAAGGCGAAGGGCCAGCCGCTGCTCAACGGCGTCAACATCATGTTCGACGGCTTGCTGCGCAAGAGGATGTCGCGATGAACTGGATCAAGGTGTTGCTGATCGCAGCGGTGATGGCGCTGTTGATCTACCTGCTACTGTCCCGGCGGTCCGCCCAATCGCGAGCCTGGGTCAAAGTGGGATACCTGGTGTTCGTGGTGGCCGGCATCTACGCGGTGCTGCGCCCGGACGACACCACCGTGGTGGCGAACTGGCTGGGGGTGCGCCGCGGCACCGACCTGATGCTTTACGTCCTGATCATCGCGTTCGCCTTCACAACGCTGAGCACCTACATGCGCTTTCGGGACCTGGAACTGCGCTATGCCCGGCTGGCGCGGGTGATGGCGCTGGCGCAGGCCCAGCCGCCGGAACCGCCGCATCAACCACAAACACAGTAATTCGGCGACTCTTGGCCTGCTGGTAACAAAAGATTTGCCCCGCGTCTCGCTGCGGCGGCCACCCTGGGGCTCATGAAGGCGACCGAAATCCTGGCGGATCCGCTGGTCGAAGTCACGGCGACGTTATTGACGGTGCCGGCCCGGGAGTTGTACGCGTTGCTCTGGCGTGCCGGGGTGCTCGAGGTGCGGCATCCCGCACCCGCGCGCCCAGCGGCCGAAGTCCGAGAACTTCGGCCGGCCGGATGAAGCGGCTGGGTCTTAGCGCACCAGTTCGAGCTTTGCGGACGTCTTCTTCGCGGACGTCTTCGTCGCGGTGGCCTTCTTCGCGGTGGCCTTCTTCGCGGTGGCCTTCTTCTTGGCCGCCGCGGTCTTCTGCGCCGGAGCTTTCTTGGCCGGAGCCTTCTTGGCCGCCGGAGCTTTCTTCGCCGGGCTCTTCTTGGCCGCCGCAGCTTTCTGCGCCGGGGCCTTCGTGGCCTCCAGCGCCTTGTTCGGCGTAGCCGCCTCGACCGGGGCCGCTACCAGGCCGGAGTCCTCTTCCGCGGGGGCCGCGAACCGGCTCGCCACGGCCACCGCGGCGGTGGCTGCCGCCGCCGTGCCCAGGGCCTGCGCCCAGCCGATCGGACCGACCGGCGTGCAGCCCAGCAGCTGACTGACACCCGGGGTGCTCACCATCGCGGCGAACGCGGCGAACGAGCCGGCCGCGGTGAGCAGCACCAGCGGCGCCCGCGAATCGACCACGGTCTGGCCCAGTTCGGTGGAGACCAGCGAGATCAGGGCCACCGTGGCGGCCCGCTGCGGCATACCCGTCACCGAGGCCATCGCCCAGGCAGCGGTGCCCGCGGCCGCGGTGACACCGCCCCGGAAGGCCACCGCGCGCCACAGCTTCTTCTCGTCGAGACCGCGGACCGCACCGCCGATCGGGCCCGCCGGCGTGCTGACCGCCACCGCGGTGGCCGGCAACGCGTCGGTCAAGGTGTTCATCAGCAGCAGCTGCCGAGTGTTCAGCGGTGAGTTACCGGTGACCGCCGTGCCGATGACGGAGAAGATCACCTCACCGGCGTTGCCGCCGAGCAGCCCGGAGATCGCCAGCTGGACGCCCTTCCACAGCCGGCGGCCCTCGTCGATCGCGTCGATCAGCGACCCGATCTTGCCTTCGGTCAGCACCACGTCGGCGGTGGTGTGCGCCGAGTCGCTGCCGTGCGCCACCACACCGAGTCCCACCGTGGCGGCCCGGATGGCGGCGGCGTCATTGGCGCCGTCACCGACCATCGCCGAGACCCGCCCGGCGCGCTCCAGCGTCTGGACGATCTGCACCTTGTTCTCCGGGGACATCCGGGCGAAGATCACCCGCTCGCAGACCACCCGCTCTTGTTCCTTGCGGTTCAACGCATTCCACTCCGAGCCGGTGATGACCTGGTCGGCGTCGACGGTGACACCCATCTCGGCGGCGATCGCGGTCGCCGTGATCGGGTGGTCGCCGGTGATCATCCGGATGTCCACCCCGCGGGCGGTGAGATCGGCCAGCAGCTGCGGCGCGTCGGCCCGGGGCGTGTCGGCCAGACCGAGGAACCCGATCAGCGTCAGCCCCGAGCCGGCCACCTCGACGATCCGGTCGGAGTCCTGCGACACCGTGCGCACCTGCGTGGCGGTCAGCGTGCCCTGCGCCACCGCGATCACCCGCAAACCCTGGGCGGCCATCGCGGCCACCTGCTGTTCCTCGGCGGCACCGGCGTTCTTGCAGGCCTGCAGCACCACTTCCGGTGCTCCCTTGACCAGCAGCTCCGACCCCAGCACCGACGCCGAGAACGCCCGGCCCGACCGGAACGGCAGGTGCGCGTCGGGCTCGGTCCATGCGCGGGCGCCGGACGCGGCGGCCGCACCCTCGACGATGGCCTGGTCGGTGGCGTGCGCATGCGCCGCACCGTCGGGCGCCGGCGCCGCCTGAGCCGCGGTGCCGAGCACGTCGTCGTCGGAATATCCGCGCAGCGGGCGCACCGTGGTGACCCGCAGCCGGTTCTCGGACAGCGTTCCGGTCTTGTCGAAGCAGACCACGTCGACCCGGCCGAGCGCCTCCACCGAGCGCGGGATCCGCACCAGCGCACTGGATTTGCTCAGCCGCTGCGACGACGAATGCTGGGCCAGGGTTGCCATCAGCGGCATCCCCTCCGGGACCGCGGCGATCGCCACCGCGATCGCGTTGCCGAGCGCCACCCGCAGCCCGCCCTGGCGCAGCAGGCCCAGCGCGCCGACCGCCACGCCGCCGGCCGCACTGACCGGGAAGGTCCGGTACATCAGTTGCGACAGGTGGTGTTGCAGACCGACCTCGGGCAGCTCACCGGAGGCCAGTTCGGAGGCCCGGCGGGTCTGGGTGTCGGCGCCCACCGCGGTCACCATGGCCAGCGCCTTCCCGGCGATCACGGTGGAGCCCGCATAGAGCATGGAGCTGCGCTCGGCCAGTTCGGCGCCCGGCGTGGGTTCGAGTTGTTTGCCGACCGACAGCGATTCGCCGGTCAGCGACGACTCGTCGACCTCGACGTCGGTCTCCTCGATCAGGCGGGCGTCGGCGGGCACCACCTCGTTGCTGCGCACCTCGATCAGGTCACCGGGCAGCAGTTGCTCGGCGACGATCTCGCGATACTCCCGGGTGCCATCGGCACCGGTCAGCACGACCCGCGCCGGCGGGGCCTGCTGCGCCAGCAGGATGTTCAGCCGGTTCTCGGCCCGCAGTCGCTGATAAGCCGCCAGCATGGCGTTGCCGGTGAGCACCGTCCCCACCATGACGGCGTCGATCGGCGAACCCAACATGGCCGTCGCCGCCGAACACAACGCCAGGATCGGGGTCATCGGGTCGGACAGTTCGGCGCGCACGGCGTGCAGGAACGGCCAAAACATGCCCTGCGACGCCGTCTCGGCCGGCGCCCGCTCGGCCAGTGGTGTCAGCTGCTCCGGGGTCAGCAGTTCCCGCACCTGCTCGACCGACATGGCGTGCCACTCGTAGGCCGGCGCCGGCTGCGGTGCGCGAGCCCGCAGCGTGCGGCGGGCCAGCAGGTAGCCCGACAGCATCCCGGCGCCCGCGCCGATGGTCACCGGTCCGGGGCCGCGGCCCTGGCCAGACCCGAGACCGGGGATCGTCGCCCGGACCCCGCGCACCAGCAGCAGCCCGGCGATCGTGGAGGCGCCGATCGAGATCGCGACACCGCGCTCGCTGGCCTCGCGCGCAGCCGGCAGTGCGCGCAGCACCTGCCAGGCGCCGGCCAGGTCGGCCAGCAGCAGGTCTGCGTAAAACGGCGGCGCGGTGTCGGCGCCGGCCTCCGGCATGACGCCCAGGCCCAGATCGGCCGACGCCAAGGCCTGCGCCGCGACACCGGATAGCACCGCCACGGTGCGGCCGGCCTGCTGCAGCTCGGTCACCGCCGTGGCCAGTGCCGCGTCGATGTCCTGGTCGGCGGGCAGCGCATGCACGTCGTCGAAGCCGGGGCGCAGCTCGCCCAGGATGTCGGTGTCCACCGTGACCAGTTCTGCTCCGGAGGCACGCGCCTCGAGCACCACCGCCGAGGCCAACGCGTGGTGCGCGGGCAGAATCAGCGCCTCCACCGGGTCCTTGCGACCCGAGCCTCGTGCGGTCATGCGCGGTACCCGGTGCCAGCCCGGACGCAGCCCGGGCTTGTCGAGCAGGCTCTGCGCGTGACGCCACGCCAGCGGCAGCTCATGCTCACCGGCGCCGCGGATCTGCACCACCCGGCCTTGTTCGCCGGCCAGCACCCGCGGGTCGATGAGCAAGGTGTCGACCTTGTCGAGGCGGCGCAGGCTGTCCGGCCTCAGCGGCAGCACGCCGTGCTGGTCCGCCAGGCCCTGGCCCAAAGTCGCGGCGAAGGACTCGCAGCTGGTGCGCACCGCTTTCGGGGAGGCCGCCAGGATCGCATTCGAGGTCATGTCCAGGTTGCGGGTCAGCGCCCCCACCACTCCGGCCCCGACCACCTGCGCCAGCGCCGTACGTTTCAGGTGGCGTTCCACCGCGCCGTCCGGACGCGGGACCGGACGCGCAGCGGTGTAGACGTCGGGGTGCTCGGCATAGCGGGCCAGTTCCGGCTCGTAGCGGTTCCACGCCACCGCGCCGGCGCGGGACTCGGCGGCTTTGAGGCCCTCCACCATCAGGTCCACCGCGAGGATCGCCGGGGACATGGTGATGACGTGCGATCCGAGCGAGGCCAGTGAGAGCACGGTGTCGGTTCTGGTGCGCCCGATCCGGCTTTCCAGCGCGTTGCGGACCAGCGGCTGATAGCGGGCCACCGACGCTGCGGCATCGAAGATCTTGGGCGCGGCCGGCCAGCGCAGCACGCTGCCCGCCGTCGCGATCGCCAGCCCGACCGCGTTGGCGCCGACCATCGCGCCCTTGGCGGCCAACAACAGCCCGTCGCCCGGCAGCGCAGCACCGTCGGTTGCGCTGAGCTCGGCAGCCTTTTCGACGCCTTCGACCGCGGCGCACAGCTCCGCCAGGGATGTGTCGTCATCGATCTCGACGACCACCCGGGACAGCGGGCGGTTCAGCCGCACCGAGGTGACACCCGGCCGGTCCTGCAGGGCTTCGAGCACCGCGGGGCCGAGGTCGGGGCCGTCGCCGTCGAGCCCGCGGACTTCGATCCAGGCCCGCCCGGCGCCGCGCCAGCTACGCCGGCGGGTCAGGTCGGAGCGCTCACCGGCCAGGATTTTGGCGCCTTCGCGCAGCGGGATGGCCGCGAGGTCCAGGCTGGCCGATGCCACCGTGCCGACGGCGTCCAGACCGAAGCGTCCGATCGAGAACACGTCCATGGGTTACCTCCAGCGTCTGTGATGCGCTGGAGGTCTCTTCCGCCGGCCACCGGCCCGCAGCACCGGTCGTCCGATGACGGGCGACGAGTTGACGACACTGCAGCGAAGGAATACTCCCCTCCGTCGAGGAAGTATGCCACAGAAGTTCAGGCCGACTTCACCTGCCGGAAATAAGCCACCGTGCGCGCCACCCCGTCGGCCAGCGCGACCTGCGGTTGCCAACCCAGCACCTCACGCGCGCGGTCGATGTTCAGACACGACCGCTTCAGGTCGCCCAGCCGCGGCGGGTGGAACTCCGGGTCATCGGGTGCGCCGACCGCGGCGGCTACCGCCGAATGCAGTTGCCGGTCCGAGGTTTCCACCCCGGTCCCGACGTTGAACCGCTGCCCGTCGCCTCCCCCGCCGGCCGCCCGCACGAAGGCGTCCACCACGTCGTCGACGAACACATAGTCGCGGGTGTTGGATCCGTCCCCGAACACCTTGGTCGGCGCGCCCTTCAGCAGGGCCTGGGCGAAGATCGCCACCACACCGGCCTCGCCGTGCGGATCCTGCCGGGGGCCGTAGACGTTGGCCGGCGCGATGTGCGAACACTGCAGCCCGTAGAGGTGCCGGAAGGTGTTGAGGTAGATCTCACCGGCCACCTTGCCGGCGGCATACGGCGAAGCCGGGTCGGTGGGGTCGTCCTCGCGGGTCGGATAGCGCGGCGGGGTGCCGTAGATCGACCCGCCCGAGGAGGTGTGCACGATCTTGCGCACGCCCGCGGCGCGGGCCGCCTCGGCGAGCCGGATGGTCCCGACCACGTTGACCGAGGCGTCGTGCTGTGGGTCAGCCACCGAATGGCGCACGTCGATCTGGGCGGCCAAATGGAAGATCACCTCCGGGCGGGAGCGCTCCAGCACTTCGCCCAGGTCGGCGGTGACGATGTCGGCTTCGACGAAGCTGAAGTCGGCGTCGCCGGTCAGGTGCTCGATGTTGGTGGCCCGCCCGGTCGCGAAGTTGTCCACTCCGACGACCGGGTGCCCGTCCGCCCGCAGGCGGTCGACCAGCGTTGATCCGATGAATCCGGCTGCTCCGGTGACCAGTGCTCGCACCGGGCCACAATACCGACAGGTAAGAAAGACGGATGCGCACCCGGATGGCCGCCCTGCCCTGGGTCTGCTGGGCGGCGGTGGTGTTGCTGGCCGCGCAACTGGTGGTCCGGGCGGTGGTGGCCTTCGGCGGCTACTTCTACTGGGACGACCTGATCCTGATCGGCCGGGCCGGCACCCACGATCTGCTGTCACCGGCATATCTGTTCGACGATCACGACGGTCATGTGATGCCGGGGGCGTATCTGGTGGCCGGTGCGCTGAGCCGGGCCTGGCCGTTGCAGTGGGCGGCGCCGGCGGCCAGCCTGGTGGTGCTGCAGCTGCTGGCGTCCGGTGCGCTGCTGCGGGCGCTGTGGGTGATTCTGGGCTGGCGGCCGGTGCTGCTGGTGCCGCTGACCTTCGCGCTGTTCTGCCCACTGGGTCTGCCGGCGTTCGCATGGTGGGCGGCGGCGTTGAACTCACTGCCCATGCTGGCGGCGCTGGCCTGGGCGTGCGCCGACGCGATCCTATTGGCGCGCACCGGGAATCGGCGCTACGCGCTCACCGGCACCTTGGCCTACGCAGGCGGCCTGCTGTTCTTCGAGAAGGCCGCGGTGATCCCGTTCGTGGCGTTCGGTGTGGCGGCACTGCTGCGCTATGTGGCCGGGGAACGGCCGGGGAGTGCGATCGCGCAGGCCTGGCGGGCCGGGGCCCGGCTGTGGACGGCGACGCTGGCGGTGACCGGTGGCTGGATCGCGGTCTACCTGGCGGTGGTCAACCAGAAGCGCTGGACCTTCGACCTGGACATGACCCGCGAGCTGTTGTGGCGCTCGATCACCCACGGCATCATCCCGAGCCTGGCCGGTGGCCCGTGGACGTGGGCGCGCTGGGCGCCGGCCTCGCCGTGGGCCCTGCCGGGCCCGGTGGTGATGACGATGGGCTGGCTGGTGCTGG
This sequence comes from Mycolicibacter sinensis, assembly GCF_001673565.1. Classification (GTDB taxonomy): domain Bacteria; phylum Actinomycetota; class Actinomycetes; order Mycobacteriales; family Mycobacteriaceae; genus Mycobacterium; species Mycobacterium sinense_C. The sequence goes on along the minus strand of NZ_LZMF01000073.1, from coordinate 6,740 downwards.
CGGGGCTGCTGGCGGTGTCGCTGGCGCGCAAGCACCGGCTGGCGCCGGTGTGGCTGGCCGCGCTTGGCTACGCCGCGGCCTGCCAGGTCCCGATCTACCTGATGCGGTCCTCGGCGTTCACCGCGCTGGAGCTGGCCCAGACCCTGCGCTACCTGGCCGATCTGGTCGTGGTGCTGGCGATCCTGGGCGCCGTCGGATTGTGTGCGCCCAACCGGGAGTCATCGCGGTGGCTGGACGCCTCGCCGTTGCGCACCGTGGGGGTGACCGGCCTGGCGGTGGCCTTCACCGCCAGCAGTCTGTACTCGGCGGTGACGTTCCTGGCCCGCTGGCGCGATGACCCGGCCCGGGCGTATCTGGCCAACGCCCGGGACGCCCTGGCCGCGGCCCGCGCCGACTCCGATGCGCCGCTGCTCGATCAGGAGGTCGACCCGCTGGTGCTGCAGCGGGTCGTCTACCCGGAGAACCTGGCCAGTCACCTGTTCGCGCTGGTTCGTGACCGGCCGGAATTCGCTTCGGCGACAACGCAGTTGCGGATGCTCACCAGCGCGGGGATGCTGACCGACGCGCAGGTGACCTGGGTTCGGTCCATCGTGGCCGGGCCGGTGCCGCGCTGCGGCTATCTGGTGCAGCCGGACCTGCCGGCCACGCTGGGGCTCGACGGTCCGCTGCTGCCGGCCGACTGGACCGCCGAGATCAACTACCTGGCCAACGTCGACGGTGCGATGACGCTGGCGCTGTCCGACGGCCCCGAGGTCCGGGTCAGGGTGCGCCCGGGACTCAATCGGGTCTACGTGCGGCTTCCCGGCGCCGGCTACAACCTCACCGCGCGCGCCGACACCGCGGCACTGTCGGTGTGTATCGCGTCGGGACCGGTCGGCTACGTCGCACCGCGCTAACGCGCTGCGAACAAGCGCAGATATGCGTTTCCTATGAGTCTCGGCTCTTGAGTTGCCCGGCCACTGCGGCCGGAAATACCTTCGGATATCGGCGATTTGAGGAGTAGCCGATGAATTTTGCAGCGTTGCCGCCGGAGGTCAACTCTGCGCTGATGTATTCCGGGGCCGGATCCGGCCCGATCCGCGCCGCCGCCAGCGCCTGGAAAACCATGGCCGCCGAACTGGAATCAGCAGCCAACTCCTACCGCACCGTCATCGCCGGACTCACCGACGAAACCTGGCAAGGCCCCGCCGCCACCGCCATGGCCGCCGCCGCAGCCCCCTATGCCGCCTGGATGAGCACCACCGCCGCCCAAGCCGGCCAAGCCGGCACCCACGCCAACGCCGCCGCAGCCGCCTACGAAACCGCCTTCGCCATGACCGTGCCACCGGCCGTCATCGCCGCCAACCGAACACAACTGACCACCCTGGTCGCCACCAACTTCCTCGGCCAGAACACCGCCGCCATCGCCGCCAACGAAGCCCTCTACGGGCAAATGTGGGCCCAAGACGCCACCGCCATGTACGGCTACGCCGGCACCGCCGCCACCGCCACCCAACTGCCCACCTTCACCGCACCGCAACACAATTCGCAGCCCATCGGCCCCGCCGACGCATCGGGGTCGTACGAAGGCGCCGGCGCGCCCGGCTTGTTGCTGGACCTGCTGGTCGCGGTCATCGAGGTGGACAGCATCGCGCCCTTCGAAGGCGGCGGAGCGGGTCTGGAATTCGGCGGGCTGGCGATCGAAGCGGCCAGCCTGGGGCCGTTCGCCGGTCTGGGCATCACCGGTGAGTTCGGCGCCGCGAGCGGTCTGGGCCTGATCGGCCAGACGACACCGGCCGGCGGGCTGTTGGGGCTGGCCCCGCCGGTGGGCGGTCTCAGCCCCGCCGCCGCACTGCCGGCGGCCGGCCTGAGCGGTGCCGGCCGGGTGGGTGCGACCTGGGCCGGCATGGGCAAGGCGGTGCCGCTGGGCGGGCTGTCGGTGCCCCAGGCGTGGGCGGCCGCCGCCCCCTCGGCGCTGCGCGAAGTCGCCTTGCTCTCAGCACAATCCAGTACCGCCGCAGCAGCCGCCGCGGCTGCCGGAGCCGAAGCGCCTTATGCCGAGATGGCGCTGGCCACCATGGCCGGCCGCGCCATGGCCGCCACGGTGGCCCCGGGCCGTCGAGCAGCGGTGATCACCCAGCCCAATCCCACCGCGGCGGCCAAAGCGGTCCCAGAAGACAACGAACCCGCAGCACGCCCCGATGAGGTGACCGGCGTCGAGGTTCTCGCCGAACTGCGCGGCCTGGCAGAACTGCGCGACTCCGGTGTGCTGACCGACGAGGAGTTCCACCAACAACGCGAACGCGTCATCGAACATTTTGTCGACCAATGAATTTCACAAGGGAGGTAAATAGATGTCTTTCGTGGTTACCCAACCGGAGATGCTGTCCGGGGCGGCCGGCGATCTGCAGGGAATCGGTTCGGCGGTGCAGGCACAGAGCGCAGCGGTGGCGACACCGACCACCGCGATGGCCGCACCCGCCGCCGATGCGGTCTCGACGTCGATTGCCGCGCTGTTCAACGCCAACGGTGCGCTGTTTCAGAGCGTGGCCGCTCAAGCGGCAGCCGTCAATCAGATGTTCGTCGCCGCGCTGAACGGCGGTGGCGTCTCGTATGCGACCGCTGAGGCGGCGAACGCGGCCGCTGCCGGCTGATCGCGGAGTAGCCGATGAATTTTGCAGCGTTGCCGCCGGAGGTCAACTCTGCGCTGATGTATTCCGGGGCCGGATCCGGCCCGATCCGCGCCGCCGCCAGCGCCTGGAAAACCATGGCCGCCGAACTGGAATCAGCAGCCAACTCCTACCGCACCGTCATCGCCGGACTCACCGACGAAACCTGGCAAGGCCCCGCCGCCACCGCCATGGCCGCCGCCGCAGCCCCCTACGCCGCCTGGATGAGCACCACCGCCGCCCAAGCCGGCCAAGCCGGCACCCACGCCAACGCCGCCGCAGCCGCCTACGAAACCGCCTTCGCCATGACCGTGCCACCGGCCGTCATCGCCGCCAACCGAACACAACTGACCACCCTGGTCGCCACCAACTTCCTCGGCCAGAACACCGCCGCCATCGCCGCCAACGAAGCCCTCTACGGGCAAATGTGGGCCCAAGACGCCACCGCCATGTACGGCTACGCCGGCACCGCCGCCACCGCCACCCAACTGCCCACCTTCACCGCACCGCACAACACCGCCACGCCCAACCCCACCACCACCAGCTCGGCCGTCCAAACCGCCGGCAACGCCGCTGCCAGCCACGCCCTGAACACCGCCGGCCACCTTGCCGGCTCCACAGCCGAATCCGCCGATGCCATCTCCCCCGGCTTGGCCTTCGATCTGGCCGGCGCGGTTCTGGAGGTGGCCAGCGTCGGCCCGTTCGGCGGAATCGGGCTGGGTGGGGCGTTCGGTGGTCTGGCGATCACCTTGGGCGAGTTGGCCTTTCCCGAAGGCGCGGAAGGCCTGGGAGCGCTAGGCGGCTTGGGTCTGATCGGCCAGGCCACCCCTGGCGTCGGCGCGCTGGGATCCGCGTCCGGCCCGGTCGGTGCGACGTGGGCCAGCGTGGGCAAGGCGGTGCCGCTGGGCTCGCTGTCGGTGCCGCAGGCCTGGGCCGCCGCCGCACCCTCGGCCCTGCGCGAAGTCGCGTTGGTCTCAGCGCAATCGGGCACCGCCGCAACGGCCGCTGCCGGAGCCGAAGCCCCCTACGCCGAGATGGCCCTGTCCAGCATGGCCGGGCGCGCCATGGCCGGCTCGGCGGCACCGGGGCGCGGAGTAGCGATCGCCAGCCAGCCCAATCCCAAGCCGGCGGCACCACCCAAGCCCGCCGAGGAACCCGAAGAGCCGGACAAGCCGGACAAGGCGAAGGCGATCGGCGTCGTCGCCGAACTCCGCGCCCTGGTCGAGCTGCGGGACTCGGGAGTTCTGACCCAGGAGAGGTTCATTCAGCGGAAGCAACGGCTCCTGGGCGAATGATCTCGACTCCGGGGTGGAAAATGGGGACCGATGTCGGGTAACACGGACCACCGGAGTCCGCGCAAGGCGATCCTCGGCCAACTGCCGCGGATCAATCGGCCCGACGGGTCACCGATCCGGGTGCTGCTGGTCGACGACGAGCCGGCGCTGACCAATCTGGTGACGATGGCCCTGCACTACGAGGGCTGGATGGTCGACGTCGCGCACAACGGCCGCGACGCCGTCACCAAATTCCACAGCGGCGAGCCCGATCTGCTGGTTCTCGACATCATGCTGCCCGACGTCGATGGGCTGCAGATTCTGCAGCGGGTCCGCGAATCCGACGCCTACATCCCGACGCTTTTCCTCACCGCCCGCGACTCGGTCACCGACCGGGTCACGGGTCTGACCTCCGGCGCCGACGACTACATGACCAAGCCGTTCAGCCTCGAGGAGTTGGTGGCGCGGCTGCGCGGACTGCTGCGCCGCTCCGCCCAGCTGATGCCACCGGTCGACGAGGTGCTCACCGTCGGCGATCTGACACTCGACGGCGCCAGCCGGCAGGTCAGCCGCCGCGGTGTTCCGGTGTCGCTGTCCACCACCGAGTTCGAGCTGCTGCGGTTTTTGATGCGCAATCCCGGGCGGGCGCTGGCGCGCGCGGAGATCTTGGACCGGGTCTGGAATTACGACTTCGCCGGCCGCACCAGCATCGTCGACCTGTATATCTCCTACCTGCGCAAGAAGATCGACGTCGACCCCCCGATGATCCACACCGTGCGCGGGGTGGGGTACATGCTGAAGCCGCCGCAATGACGCACTCCTCGCCGTGGTGGCGCCCGCGGGCACTGCGCCGGCAGTTGGTGCTCGGCGTGTCAGCCGTGGTGACGGTGGCGTTCGTGGCCGTGGGCGTGGTGTCGGTGCTGAGCCTGCGCAGCTACGTCACCGCGACCAGCGACGCCGATCTTTCCGAGTCGCTCAACGCCTTCAGCCACTCCTTTGCCAAGTATCGCCGCGTCGAGAACGTCACCGGCCCCGACGGTATGTCGAACATCGGGCGGGCCATGTTGGGTTTCAACGATCAGACGCCGGGCAACGTGCTGGCGGTGCTGCGCAACGGCAAGGTGATCGGTTCGGCGGTGTTCACCGAGGAGGAGCCTTATCCGGCACCCGCGAATGTGGTCGCCGCCATCGACGCCCACCACTGGCACAACGGCCCACCGCAGTCGATGGAGTTGGGCGGTCTGGGGTCCTACCGGGTGGAGACCCGCGTCGCCGACGAGGACGACCTGTTGTTCATCGGCGGGTCGCTGAACCTGGCGAACCGCACCGTTGCCCGCCGAATGGCCTCGGCGGCAGGTCTTTACACGGTGGCGCTGCTGATCACCGCCGGTCTGACGATCACTGTGGTCAGCTACGCGTTGCGCCCACTGCGCCGGGTCGCGGCCACCGCCGCCTCGGTGGCCGCGATGCCGCTGACCGACGGCGACGAACGCATCACCATCCGGGTCGCCGCCACCGATGTCGACCCCGACAACGAGGTCGGTATCGTCGCCGGCGCGTTGAATCGCTTGCTGGACAACGTCGATAGCGCACTGGCGTATCGCAGTGAAGCCGACCGGCGGATGCGGCAGTTCATCACCGACGCCAGCCACGAACTGCGCACGCCGCTGGCCGCCATCCAGGGCTACGCCGAGCTGACCCGTCAGGACAGTTCCACGCTGCCACCGACCACCGAATACGCGCTGGCCCGTATCGAATCCGAGGCGCAGCGGATGGCGTCGCTGGTCGACGAGCTGCTGCTGCTGTCCCGGCTCAGCGAAGGCCAAGACCTGGACATCGAAGACGTCGACCTGGCCGACCTGGTGCTCGACGCGGTCAACGACGCCGCGGCGGCCGCGCCGAGCCACCACTGGGTCAAGAACCTGCCCGAGGCCCCGGTGTGGGTGCGCGGTGACCGCGCGCGGCTGCACCAGGTCGTGACCAACCTGCTGAAGAACGCCTGGGTGCACACGCCGCCCGGGGTGACAGTCACCACCGCCATCGCCGAGGACCGCTGCGGGGTGGGCGGGCCGGTCGCGGAGTTGACGGTGGCCAACGACGGCCCGGCGATCGATGCCGACATGGTGCCGCACCTGTTCGAGCGGTTCGTGCGCGCGGACAAGGCCCGCTCCGGCGAGCTGGGCAGCACCGGGCTGGGGCTGGCGATCGTGGCCTCGATCGTCGGCGCGCACCGCGGCTCGGTGGGGGTGGAATCCGCCGACGGCGCCACGGTGTTCCGGGTTCGGCTGCCGGTGGTAGGTGGAGCCGCTGTTGGACTTCGGGTGATGCTTGACGGATCGTCTTCGGTTGATCCTTGACACTCCAGGTTAGTGGTTAGGCCTGTTCGCGGCTGCGGAAGGCCCGTTTGTTTCTTACCTCACCGCGGCTGGTGCGGGCGGCGGTCTTGACCAGGTCGTCGCCGATGAAAAACCGCAGCAGATCCCCGTCGACATGCACGTCGCAGCGGGAGCCGGCGTGATGGGCTCCCACGCTGACTTGCTGCCATGCCACGCTGACGACGCCGTTGGTGGTGACCCGGCGCGACACCCAGTGATCACCGCTGCGATCGGTACCGGCTGCACTCGAGGGGCTCGCTACCGCAGCGTCGGTCGCGCCCGCGCTGAACCGCTCAGCAGGGGCCACCATGGCGATGGCTTGGTGGGGCCGGGCCGTGTTGTAGTAGCCAACCCACTCATCCAAGGCCTGCTGAGCACGTTTCAGAGTAGCGAAAGGCTTTCGGTCGCTGAGGAACTCAGCACGCAAACTGCGATGGAAACGC
>NZ_LZMF01000072.1:0-20346 GCF_001673565.1 Mycolicibacter sinensis | reverse complement strand
ACCGGCCAGGACCCATTTCCTGTCGGCAACCCACGTTCACATGTGAGTGAGGCCCCAGCCCCCCATACCGTCTAATGAACCTGACAGACGAGGAGTAGAGACATGGCCTGGGATTTCTCCACCGAACCGGAGTTCGAGGCGAAGCTGGACTGGATCCGGACGTTCGTGCACGACGAGGTCGAACCGCTCGAGGTGCTGTTCCCCGGCTGCGAGTACCTGCCGCTGGACGACCAGCGCCGCCGGATCGTCGATCCCCTCAAAGACCAAGTGCGCGAGCAGGGGCTGTGGGCGCCGCATCTGGGCCCCGAACTCGGCGGGCAGGGCTTCGGTGCGGTCAAGCTGACCCTGATCAACGAGATCCTGGGCCGGTCCAGCTGGGCGCCGATCGTGTTCGGCACCCAGGCGCCCGACACCGGCAACGCCGAGGTCCTGGCCCGCTTCGGCACCGCCGACCAGAAGGACAAGTATCTGGCCGGGTTGCTGTCCGGGGAGATCTTCTCCTGCTTCTCGATGACCGAACCCCAGGGCGGCGCCGACCCGCGGGTGTTCACCACCCGGGCCGTCAAGGAAGGTGACGAGTGGGTGATCACCGGGCGAAAGTACTTCTCCTCCAACGCCTCGGTGGCGTCGTTCTTCATCGTGGTGGCCATCACCGACCCGGACGTGCCGGTGCACCGAGGCGCGTCGACCTTCCTGATCCCGGCCGGCACACCGGGTCTGGTCATCGAAGCCACCCACCACCTGGTGGGCTCGCATCCGCACGAGGCGGGGCATTCGCTGGTGCGCTACGACGACGTGCGGGTGCCGGCGGACGCGATCCTCGGAGAACCGGGACAGGGCTTCCTGATCCTGCAGAATCGGCTGGCCGGGGGGCGGCTGCACCACGCCATGCGTTCGATCGGGGTGGCGCAGCGCGCCATCGACATGATGGCCCGGCGCGCCAAAAGCCGCTTCACCCAGGGCAGTTCACTGGCTGACAAGCAGCTGGTTCAGGCGTTCATCGCCGACTCCTATGCAGAGCTGATCCCGTTCCGGTTGACGGTGCTGCACGCCGCCTGGCTCATCGACACCGCCGGCGAGCACGCGGCTCGAGCCGAGATCGGGGTGTGCAAGATCCTGGCCTCGCAGATCCTGAAGTCGGTCGGGTTGCGCGCCATTCAGGTTCACGGCGCGATGGGCCTGACCGAGCAGTTGCCGCTGACCAATGTGCTGCTGGGCGGGGTGGCGCTCGGGTTGGCCGACGGCCCCACCGAGGCGCACAAGGTGAACCTGGCCCGGCTGCTGCTCAAAGACTATGAGGCCGAGGACCCGGAGTGGCCCAGTGAGTTCCTGGACAACCGCATCGAGGCCGCCCGCGCCAAGTACGGCGATTTGGTCGACCGGATACCCGCGGTGCCATGAGCACACGTGTCGATGCCGCGGTGCACCGCGCGCTCGACGACCGCCAGCAGCAGGCCACCGCCGAAGTGGAGCGCATCCTGGCGGCCGCCGTGGCGGTGCTGGAGCGGGTCGCGCCCGAAGAGCCGCGGGTGTCCGACATCGTCGCCGAGGCCGGCTCGTCGAACAAGGCGTTCTACCGCTACTTCGCCGGCAAGGACGAACTCTTCGGAGCGGTGATGGAGCGCGGCGTCGCGATCGTCGTCTCGTATCTGCAGCACCAGTTGGCCAAGGAGTCCACTCCGGCGGGTCAGGTGCAGCGCTGGATACGCGGTACGGTGGCGCAGGTGTCCGACCCGCACCTGTTGAGCCTGAGCCGCGCGGCCAGCACCCAGCTGACGGCCGCCGGCGTCTCCGACGACGAGATCCTGCGTCCGCTGCGCGATCTGCTCACCGAACCGGTTGCCGCACTGGGAGGTAGCGAGCGGGACGCGGACGCCGTGTTCACCTGCACGCTGGCCACCATGCGTCGCTACCTGGGCGGCACCGCCCAACCGAAGCGGGCCGATGTCGACCATCTGGTGGCGTTCTGCCTTCGAGGACTGGGAGTGTGATGCGCGCGATCGTCTGCCAACAGTACGGGCCACCGGAAGACCTGGTCCTGGAAGAACTTCCGGATCCCACGCCCGGGCCCGGCACGCTGGTGGTGCGGGTGCGGGCTGCCGCGGTCAACTTCCCCGACGTGCTGCTGATCGACGGCAAATATCAGCTGAAGATCCCGACCCCCTTCACGCCCGGCAGCGAACTGGCCGGCGACGTGATCGCCGCCGGCGAGGGGGTGCCGTTCGCGGTCGGTGACCGGGTGGTCGGCACCTCGTTCGTGGGCGGGTTCGCCGAGCAGGCGCTGCTGCCGGCCGCGGCGGTCAGCGCGATGCCCGACGGCGTCGACTACGCCGCTGCGGCCGGCTTCGGTGTCACCTATCGCACCGCTTACCACGCGCTGCGCTCGGTCGCCCAAGTGGCCGAGGGGGATTGGGTGGTGGTGCTCGGTGCGGCCGGGGGAGTGGGACTGGCGGCGGTCGATCTGGGAGTGGCGCTGGGTGCACGGGTGCTGGCCGCCGCGTCCAGCCCGGAGAAGCTCGCGGTGTGCACGAAGCGCGGCGCCGAAGCCGTCATCGACTATGACCGGGAGGATCTCAAGGCGCGAATCCGCGAGATCACCGGCGACGGGGCGCAGGCGGTACTCGACCCGGTCGGCGGGCCGTACGCCGAGCCGGCGCTGCGCAGCCTGGCCCGCGGCGGGCGCTTCGTCACGCTCGGCTACGCCGCGGGGGCGATCCCGGCGATCCCGCTGAACCTGGTGATGCTCAAGGGCATCACTGTGCAGGGCATGGAGATCCGGACCTTCGCCACCGACCATCCCGCGGAAAACGAGCGGGATCTCGCCGAACTGCAGCAGCTGTTCGCCGAGGGCCGGGTCAGTCCCTACATCGGCGCCCGCTTCCCGCTGGCCGACACCGCGGCGGCGCTGCGTTACGTCGCCGACCGCAAGGCCGTCGGCAAGGTCATCATCGACGTCTGACCCAGACCAACGTGTTGTGGCTTGTCACGCCGTCATTCGTGGTGGTCGCCGATAGGGTGAGCTGATCGCCGTCGACCTCGGCATGCCGCAGCTGCGGCGCCGCCAGGAGCTGCGGCAGCATCGAGACGCTCACCTCGTGGTGCACCGTCGCGGTCTCCCCGTCGACGTGAAACCTTCCGCCGTAAGCGATGTACTGCTTCGATGCGTCCGCACCAGATACGAGTTGCGCCGACATGTAGCCGTCGGCGGTGTAGAGGATCAAGCCGCGCGGAGCCGTGCCCAAGGGATGTGACACCGCGCCGGTGGCCGCATCAACGGAACGGAACGATGCCAGCTCCCAGCCGCCCAGGAGTGCGTCGCGCAAGGTGCTCATCAGGGCATGATGACGGTTCGAGTGACCGGTTCGGCGGCCGCCTGCCGGCTGCGCAGCCCGCGCCGCAGGGCGCTCAACAGCGCGTCGCGGGTCTCGCGCGGGTCGATGAGCTCGTCGAAACCGAGCTGCTTGGCGGAGTGATACGACGCCTGCAACTCGGTGTCGCGCAGCTTGGCGGCCAGATCCTCCCCGGCGTGCGAGGCGGCACTGAGTGCGGCCGCACTCATCGCGCCCATCGTCGCCCCCGGATAGGCGAATGTCGCCACCTGCGAGTCGAACCCGAGCAACGACATCACCATGGAGCCGAAGCCGTAGGCCTTGCGCAGCGTCACGTGCAGCTTCACGGTGGTAGCCGCGGTCTGGGCGGCGAACATCCGGGCGCCGGCCCGCAGCACACCGCTGCGCTCCGAGCGGCTGCCCGGCAGCATGCCCGGATTGTCGGCCAGGAACACGATCGGCAGGTGGAACGAATCGGCCACCGTGATGAAGTGAGCGGCCTTGTCCGCGGCGTCGGCGTCGATCGAGCCGGCCAGCACCTGCGGCTGGTTGGCCACCACCGCCACCGGGTGACCGCCCAAATGGGCCAGCGCGCAGATGATCGCGGGTCCGAACCGGGGCTGCACCTCGAACCAGTCCGGCCGGTCGAAGACGACGTCGAGAACCGCGCGCATGTCATAGACCCGGCGGTTGTCGCGCGAGACGATGTCGAGCAACTCCGGCGTCGGACGCGGCTCGGCGACCGGATCGGCGGGCAGCGCCGGCGGGTACGACCAGGCGCTCGGCGGGAAATAGGACAGATACCGGCGGATGTCGTCGAGCACCGCCGCGTCGTCGTCGGCGAGGTTGTGGATCACCCCGCTTCTCAGGGCGACCTCGGGGCCGCCGAGGTCCTCCTTCGAGATGTCTTCGCCCGTCGACTCTTTGACCACCGGCGGCCCGGCGGTGAAGATCGCGCCGTGCGGGCTCATGATCCGGAAGTCGCAGACCGGGCCGACCAGGGCGCCGTGCCCGGCCGACGGGCCCAGCACCGCAGCGACGGTCGGCACCCGGCCCGAGCACTGCGCTTGGGCCAGCAGGTCGGTGGGGGTGCGCCCGTAATGCTCACCGGTGGGACGGAATCCGGCGCCCTCCAGCAGCATCACCAACGGAATCTTGTCGCGCAGCGCCAGTTCGGCGATGCGGTAGCGCTTGGCGTTGCCGCCGGGCCCGATGCTGCCCGCCAGCGTGGTGAAATCCTCGGCGCCCACCATCACCGGGGAGCCGTTGATCTCCCCCGACCCGACCACGATCCCGTCGGCGGCGATCTCCCCCCCGACCATGGTGCCCAACTCACGGAACGTTCCGGGGTCGAGCAGGTGGTCGATCCGGGCGCGCGCGTCGAGCTTGCCCTTCCCATGGTGTTTGGCCACCCGCTCGGGCCCGCCCATCGCCTGGGTGTGCCGGCGCCGCCGGTCCAGGTCGTCCAGCGTGTCCTGCCAGCCGTTCGTCATCTACCGGTCCTCATTCGTTGACCATACTGAAATTCTTACTGTAGCGTCACCCGGCATGGCCGGAAGTGGTCCTGCGGGATGGTGTCCGGCTACGAGTTCCGTTGCGCCGGAGGACTGATGACCATGAGCCCGATTCCGCGCCATCCGCATGAGGTGACCAGCCGGTGGCTCTCGGATGTGCTGAGCGCCCGCGGGGAACCGGTCGAGGTGGCCTCGGTCGACGTCGCCCCGGTCGGCACCGGTCAGACCGGCGCCACCTACCGGGTGTCGGCGAACTACGCCGGCGATCGGGACGGCCTGCCGGGCACCTTCGTGATCAAGCTTCCGGCCGGCGACGATGCGGTCCGCGATCGCGTCGTGCTGGGCTACCGCAGTGAGTGCGCCTTCTACCAAGACGTCGCCGATCGCGTCCGGATCCCGATACCGGAGTGCTTCCACTGCGAAATCAACGCGGACGCAACCGAGTACGCGTTGCTGCTCGCCGACCAGGCGCCCGCGTCCCAAGGCGACCAGATCGCCGGATGTGACGAGCGGCAGGCGCGGCTGGCGGTGACCGCGCTGGCCGGGCTGCACGCGCCCACCTGGTGCGACGAACAGTGGTTGACGTTTTCCGGGCTGGCGATGACCCAGTTGGACGAGGCCGGCGCCAAGGGCATGGGCGACATCGCCCGGATGTGTGCGGCCACCACCGTCGAGCGGCTCGGCGCGCAACTCGGCGACGCCGACTGTGCGACGCTGACGGCCGCGCTGGACGTGATCACGCCCTGGGTGTCAGCGCCACTGGGCCGGTTCGCGCTGATCCACGGCGACTACCGGCTGGACAACATGCTGTTCAGCCCGGATGGGGAACAGGTCTGGGTGGTCGACTGGCAGACCCTGGGCGTCGGCCTGCCGGCCCGCGACCTGGCCTTCTTCACCGCCACCAGCTTGGTGCCCGAGCTGCGCTCGGCGATCGAAGCCGATCTGGTCACGGCGTATCACGGCGCGCTGCTGGACTACGGTGTGACCGGCTATGACCGGGAAACCTGTTGGCAGGACTACCGGTTCGGTGTGCTGCAGGCTCCGCTGATCTGCGCGCTCGGGCTGGTCTTCGCGACCGGCACCGACCGCGGCGACGACATGTTCGTCACCATGCTGCGGCGCGCCTGTGCGGCGATCCGCGACCTGGGCACGCTGGAACTGGTGGGAGAGGTCTGTGCACATGAACGCTGAATCGCCGCGGCCCCCCGAGGGCGACTGGCTCGGAACCCCGTTCCTCGAGTTCCGGCGGGAGGGGCCGATCGCGGTCTGCACTCTGAACCGCCCCGAAGCCCGCAACGCGATGACCCCCGCGATGTACTTCGGCATTCGCTACGCGGTGGGCCTGGTCAACTCGGATCCGGACCTGGCCGGGCTGTTGATCACCGGCACCGGCGACGTGTTCGCCCCCGGCGGTGACATGGGCGGCGGCGGGGCGGACAACTGGATCACCTTCGGGTCCGCGCTGGGCATGGACGTCACCCCGTTCGACGCGTTGCGCAGCTCGGTGAAGCCGATCGTCTCGGCGGTCAACGGACTGTGTCAGGGCGGCGGCCTGCAGATCGCGTTGTGCAGCGACGTCGCCGTGGTCAGCGACCGGGCGACGTTCCGGGTGCCCGAGCTGTTCCGCGGCATCGCAGACACCTACTACAGCCAGATGCTGGCACGGGTGGTCGGGCCGGTCCGGACCCGCGACCTGATGTTCACCGGCCGCACGTTCGGGGCGCAGGAAGCACTGGAGTGGGGCATGGTGGCACGGGTGGTTCCGCACGACGAACTGGCCGACGCCGCACACGAGGTGCTGGCGCAGTGCTGCCGGACGGCCCCGGCCGCGCGGGCGGTGGTCAAGTCGAGCCTGGACGCCTACCTCGGGCTGTTCGACCGGATCGGGATGAGCACCAGCCTGGGTGCGCCGGAGGCCGTGGAAGGGTTCCGGGCGTTCAAAGAGCGCAGGTCACCGGCGTGGGTGCACCCGGCCTTACGGATCGACGGACGACTATAGATGAGCTATTTGCTTTAAATGAGAATGACTGTGCACGAAAAGTAGAAGCAGGTATCGCACTAACCACGAATCGGTTAGTATCCACACGCGTCGTGTCGCGCGTGTTTCTCGAAGGAGCCACCAGCTATGGGGATGAAGGATCTGCTTCCGCGGTCCCCGCAGCTGGCGATCGGGCGCTTGGCGGAGCCGATGCAGGCGGTCGGCGGACTGTTCAGCATGACGGTCGACGCGGTGAAGTTCATGTTCCAGCGTCCGTTTCAGGCCCGCGAATTCCTGGAGCAGTCCTGGTTCGTCGCCCGGGTCTCGCTGGCGCCCACGCTGCTGGTGGCGATCCCCTTCACGGTGCTGGTCAGCTTCATCCTGAACATTCTGCTGCGCGAGCTCGGAGCCGCGGACCTGTCCGGGGCCGGTGCGGCGTTCGGCGCGGTCACCCAGGTCGGGCCCATGGTGACGGTGTTGATCGTGGCGGGCGCCGGCGCCACCGCGATGTGCGCCGACCTGGGCTCCCGCACGATCCGCGAAGAGATCGACGCCATGGAGGTGCTGGGCATCAACCCGGTGCAGCGGCTGGTGACACCGCGCATGCTGGCGGCCGGGCTGGTGGCGCTGCTGCTGAACAGCCTGGTGGTGATCATCGGGATCCTCGGCGGCTACGTGTTCTCGGTCTTCGTGCAGGACGTCAACCCCGGTGCGTTCGCGGCGGGCATCACACTTTTGACCGGGGTGCCCGAGCTGATCATCTCCTGCATCAAAGCGGCGCTGTTCGGCCTGATCGCGGGCATGGTCGCCTGCTACCGCGGCCTGACGATCTCCGGCGGCGGCGCCAAGGCCGTCGGCAACGCGGTGAACGAGACCGTGGTGTACGCATTCATGTCGTTGTTCGTCGTCAACGTGGTCGTCACCGCGATCGGCATCAAGATGACGGCGCGCTGAGCCGTGGCGCTTCGTGCTCTGTCCGCCGTCTATCCCGGTGTCGCCCGGCAGCTTCGGCGACCCGTCGCGGCGCTGGGCCGGCTCGGTGATCACACGCTGTTCTACGGCCGGGCGATCGCCACCGCGCCGTTCGCGTTCACCCATTACCGCCGGGAGGTCATTCGGCTGATCGCCGAGATCAGCATGGGCACCGGGACCCTGGCGATGATCGGCGGCACCGTAGTGATCGTCGGGTTCCTGACCCTGGCCGCCGGCGGCACCCTGGCGGTCCAGGGCTACAGCTCACTGGGCAACATCGGCATCGAGGCGCTGACCGGGTTCCTGGCGGCGTTCATCAATGTCCGCATCTCGGCCCCGGTGGTCGCCGGCATCGGGCTGGCGGCCACCTTCGGTGCCGGTGTGACCGCGCAGCTGGGCGCGATGCGCATCAACGAGGAGATCGACGCCCTGGAGTCGATGGCGATCCGACCGATCGCCTATCTGGTCAGCACCCGCATCGTCGCCGGGCTGGTCGCCATCACCCCGCTGTACTCGATCGCGGTGATCCTGTCGTTCATCGCCAGCCGATTCACCACGGTCTTTCTGTTCGGGCAGTCGGCCGGCCTGTACGACCACTACTTCCGGACCTTCCTGAACCCGATCGATCTGCTCTGGTCGTTCCTGCAGGCCTTCCTCATGGCGGTCACCATCTTGTTGATCCACACCTATTTCGGCTACTTCGCCGCGGGCGGGCCGGCCGGCGTCGGTGTCGCGGTGGGCAACGCGGTGCGCACCTCACTGGTGGTGGTGGTCTCGGTGACGCTGCTCGTCTCGCTGTCGGTCTACGGCGCGAGCGGCAACTTCAACCTGGCCGGATAGCCGCTGCGACGAGGCCCTGTGACCTAAGTGGTATTGGCATTCTCATTTTTTGCAAGTACCGTATCCATCGATGAACGACCCAGTGCAGACCTCCTCGGGAATACCGCTCAAACCGGTGTACGGGCCGGAAGACCGGCGCGACGAACCCGCCGCGCCGGGCACCTACCCGTTCACCCGGGGCAACTTCGCGTCCGGCTACCGCGGCCGGCTGTGGACCTTCCGGCAGTACTCCGGGTTCGGCACCGCCGAGGAGTCCAACCGGCGCTACCGCTACCTGCTGGACCAGGGCGGCACCGGCCTGTCGGTCGCGCTGGATCTGCCCACCCAGTGCGGCTACGACTCCGACGACCCCGAAGTCGGTGAGGAGGTCGGCCGGGTCGGGGTGGCCGTCGACACCCTCGCCGACGCCGAGATCCTGTTCGACTCGATCCCGCTGGACAAGATCAGCACCAGCTTCACCATCAACGGGACCGCCGCGATCCTGCTCGCGTTCTACGTCGCCGCCGCCGAGCGCAAGGGGGTGCCGCGGGCCAAGCTCACCGGCACGATCCAGAACGACATCCTCAAGGAGTACGCCTCCCGCGGCACCTGGATCTGGCCGCCGGAGCCGTCGCTGCGCCTGATCGCCGACACCATCGAGTTCTGCGCCGCCGAGGTGCCGCGGTTCAACGCGATCTCGGTGGCCGGCGCGCACTTTCGCGACGCCGGCGCCAACGCCGTGCAGGAGATGGCCTTCACCCTCGCCGACGGCGTCACCTACTGCGACACCGTGGTGGAGCGCGGGCGGATGACCATCGACCAGTTCGCCCCGCAGATCTCGTTCTTCTTCTACACCCACGGCGACTTCTTCGAAGAGGTCGCCAAGTACCGGGCCGGACGGCGCCGCTGGGCCACCATCGTGCGGGAGCGCTACGGCGCCGAGGCCGACAAGGCGTCGATGTTCCGGTTCGGCTGCGTCGCCGGTGGGGCGTCGCTGTTCGCGCCCCAGGCCCAGAACAACCTGGTGCGGGTCGCCTACGAGTCGATGGCCGCGGTACTGGGCGGAGTCCAGTCGATGTTCACCGCCGCCTGGGATGAGCCGTTCGCGCTGCCCAGCGAGGAGTCCGCGACGCTGGCACTGCGCACCCAGCAGATCCTGGCCTACGAAACCGGGGTGACCCGGGTGGCCGATCCGCTCGGAGGCTCCTACTTCGTCGAGGCGCTCACCGATGCCACCGAGGAACGCATCATCGAGATCATGGACGACCTGGAGCGCCACGGCGGCATGGTCCGCGCGATCGAGGACGGCTACCTGCAGGGCCTGATCGCCGACGAGGCGTTCAAGATCCATCACGAGATCGAATCGGGCGAGCGGCCGGTCGTCGGCGTCAACAAGTTCACCAGCGACGAACCGGCACCGGAGATCGCCACCTACGAACTCGACGCCGAGGGCCGCGACGTCCAGCTCAAGCGGCTGGCCCGGGTCAAGGCCGAACGCAACGACGGCGACGTCGCCGCGAAGCTGGCCGCGCTGTCGCGCGCCGCCGAAGGCGACGACAACCTGATGCATTCTCTGATCGACTGCGCCAACGCCTACTGCACAGTGGGCGAGATGGTTTCGGCGCTCAAGTCGGTCTGGGGCGAGTTCCAGCAACCGGTGGTGTACTGATGACTTCTCCGCTCGCTTCCCCCGTCCCGGCCCGGGTCCTGGTCGCCAAGCCCGGCCTGGACGGCCACGACCGCGGCGCCAAGATCGTCGCGCGGACCCTGCGCGACGCCGGCTTCGAGGTCATCTACACCGGCATCCGGCAACGGGTCGAGGACATCGTCGCCACCGCCCTGCAGGAGGACGTGGCGGTGGTCGGGCTGAGCATTTTGTCCGGCGCCCACGTCGCGTTGACCGCCCGCATCGTCGAGGCGCTGCGCGCCGCGGACGGCGGTGACATCGCGGTGGTGGTCGGTGGGACCATCCCGCAGTCCGATGTGGCGAAGCTGTTGTCGCTGGGCGCGGCGGCGGTCTTTCCTACCGGAACCTCATTGGATGACCTGGTGACCGGGGTCCGGCAGGTCATCAGCCAGGCGGAGGCGAACTGAACATGCGACTGGGAGTGATGATCGGGGCCGAGCGCGGCGACATGGCGCGCAAGGTCACCAAGCTGATCGCCGACATCGAGTGGGCCGATGAGGCCGGGCTGGACACCGCGTGGATGCCGCAGGTGCCCGACGACTTCGACTTGCTGACCATGGTGGCGCTGATGGCCTCGCACAGCACCCGGATCGAGCTGGGCACCGCCGTGGTGCCGTTGCAGGCTCAGCATCCGATCGCCCTTGCCCGCCAAGCGCTTTCGGTGAACGCCATTTCCGGCGGCCGGCTGGCGCTGGGCGTCGGGCCGTCGCACCACTGGATCATCCGGGACATGCTCGGCCTGCCCTACGACAAGCCGGCCGCCTACACCCGCGACTACCTGGAAGTGCTCAACGCGGCACTGGCGGGACCCGGCCCTGTTGACGTGGAGAACAGCAACTTCACCGTGCACAACCCGACCGCGCTTGGGGCCGAGCCGAAGATGCCGGTGCTGGTGGCCGCGCTGGGCCCGGTGATGCTGCAGATCGCCGGCGAGCACGCCGATGGCACCTCGCTGTGGATGGCCGACGAGAAGGCGATCGCCGAGCACATCGCGCCGAAGATCAACAAGGCCGCCGCGGACGCGGGCAAACCCGCGCCGCGCATCGTCGCCGGCATCCCGGTCACCTTGTGCGCCAACTCCGAGATCGAGGCCGCCAAGGAGCGTGCCAACCGGATCCTGGCCGAGGCCGAGACCTCGCCCAACTACCAGCGGCTGCTCGACCGCGGTTCGGCCCGCGATGTCGGCGACCTGTGTGCGGCCGGTGATGAGGAATCGATCCTGAAGCGGTTCAAGCAGTTCGCCGACGCCGGGGTGACCGACCTATCGGTACGGCTGCTGCCGATCGGTGACAACCGCGACGAGCTGATCGCCTCCAAGCGCCGCACGCGCGAGGTGATCGCCGAGCTCGCCAAGGAGATTTAAGTGAACGGACCGCTGTCGGGGATCCGCATCCTCGAAGTGGGGGTGATGCTGGCCGGTCCGTACGCGACCATGCTGCTGGCCGACCTCGGCGCCGAGGTCATCAAGATCGAGCCGCCGAGCGGGGAGATCTCCCGTCAGGTCGGCCCGAGTTACTTCGCCAGCCTCAACCGCAACAAGCGCAGCATCTGTTTGGACCTTCAGTCGGCAGACGGACAGGCCCGGCTCGGGGAGCTGGTCGCCGAATCCCATGCGCTGCTGGTGAATATGAAACCGTCGGTGATCAAGCGGTTGAGCCTGACCTATGAGGCGCTGCAGCGTTTCAATCCGCGAATCGTGTGCGTGGCGCTGACCGGGTTCGGGCTGGACGGCGGTGACGAACCGGCCTTCGACTACGTGATCCAGGCGGCTACCGGGGTCGCCGCGATGACCGGCGACCCGGACGGGCCGCCCACGCTGCCGGGGTACTCCTCAGCCGACAACTCCACCGGGATGGCGGCCGCCCTGGGCCTGCTGGCCCAGATCGTCAGCGGCCGCGGCGGCCAGGTCGAGGTCTCGCTGCTCGACGTGATGCTGTCGCAACTGAACTACCGTGCGTCGGCCTACCTCAACGACGGCGTCGAGCCGCAACGCCATCCGCACGGCGCCCACTCGTATTACGTTCCGGCGCAGCTGTTTCCCACCGCAGAAGGCTATCTGGCGCTGTTCGTCACCCACGACGGGTTCTGGAAGAGTTTCGCGGGCGAAGCCGGTGTCGACGGTTTCGCCACGATGTCCGAGCGCGTTGCCCGCCGCGAGGAAGTGCTCGCCGTGGTCACCGCCGCGCTGGCTTCCGACACCGCGGTCGGTTGGGAGCGGCGCTTGCGGCCGCTGGGTATCCCGGCGGCCGCGGTGCGCACGCTGCCCGAAGCGCTCAAGGAATACACCCATGCGATCGTCACGGCCGGTGATTTCCGGTTGGTGGGCAGCCCGATTCGCGTCGCCGGGTATGAGCCGGCCTACCGGCCGCCGCCGGCGCTGGGGGACTGACGGCTCGCTTACATCAGCTGCACTTGTTGCCAGTCCGCGTGGTTGGTCTCTTCGCCGGCCACGACATGGCCGGGGTATTTGCCGATGCTTTCGCGATCGTGAGGGGCGGGCGTCTTGCCGAGGCAGTCATTCATCAATGCACTGCATCCATCGTGTGCGGATGCTGTTTGGCGGTTTCGACAGGTCAACCGACATGAATCGGATGCGGTGGGTTTGGACGTTCATCTCGCCGTCGAAGACATCCCGGTCTGCAGTCTTAACGAACAGGAGCACGCCTTCGGCAGTGTCCAACCGATGGCTACCGCGCCCGGACTGGGACGCCAGGTATGCGTAAAGCTGGTACAGGTAGTCGGTTTTGATACTCGTCTTGCCCTCGTGGTCGTTGAGTGCATCGGTGAACTTTGTTTCGATAACGATCCGCCGCTGCTTGGCTTCGTGATCAAGGGTGATGTCGGTCTTCATGATCGGCAGGAACGACTGATCTGTGTCCGTCCCGGGCGAGGTCCAACGGAGGAGAGTCGACTGCACACGCCAGCCCTGCCCGCGCAGTGTGTGGCGAAAGAACCCCCGCACAGCCGCTTCGAAGAGCTTGCGGTGCACTCCGGCATTGTTGCTTAACCTCGGGGCGTTGAGTGGTCCCGTCTGATGAACTGGAATCGCCATCCGGCGCAGAAGGTGTGCGGCATCAAGCATCCGTCGATCGCCAACATCGTGCCGACCGATCCGGTCGCCAGAGAGTTCTTGTTTTGAGGGCGCCCGGTCGCTGACACCCAACCGATGCATCCGGAATGCCGCCGCGCGGCAACGGTGCGCAAGTTCCGGGCTGATGACTGCTGGAACGGCAAATAGAAGTGTGTCGGCGATGAATCGGTTGCGGGGTGAGTTGACGCTGAGTTCATCGAAACGACATGCAATGCGACCCTGGTCGGTCAGCCGGTGGCTGGAGGTACGGAGATGGTCGATTCGACCGCGTACACGTGTCAGGTCGGCATGGCGTAGGCGGTACTGGAAGGTCAGCTCCCGGCGCAACCGCATTTCGACTTCGGCGACGAGTACCTCCGCGATGGCGTCGATCAGATCGTTGTCGCGCTGGCCGGCGAGGATCGCTTCCTGTTCGGTGGTGCGAAGCTGTTGTAAAAGCCCCGAGGCGTAAACCAAAAGGAGCCAGAGGCTGCGGACGGGTATCCGGGTTGCGCCTTCACCGACGACGAGCATTGCCAGAATCTCTCGTCACAGTTTCAGTGCTGCTACGGCGGCATCCGCCTTCGCCCGGTCATCAAACCAGTATTCCGCTAGCAACGGTGCGATCTGCGTGTCGACGACCCCGTTGTACCAGGATGTTCCGTTCGATTGTGAATCGGTCGGCGTGACGTAACTGTGGCCGATCGCAAAGTGTGCGCCGAGCATCGGATCTTCGGATATCTGTTGGTTCAGCTCGCTGATTCGCAGCCGGATCTTCTCAACAAGCGACGTGTCGTTTCCGAGCTTCTTCCTTAAGTGCGCGGCCCAGGAGTCGGTCAAGGCTGGGTCGAGCGTTTCGAAGGCGAATCTTCGCCGCAACGCGAAATCGACCAGGGCAAGGGATCTGTCAGCGATGTTCATCGTGCCAAGTATGTAGAGATTGTCCGGCAGATAGAACTGCTCATCGTCTGATCGCGGATAGCTCAACATGAGAGCGTCCGACGGGTTGCGTTTGCTCCCCTCGATCAGGGTGAGCATCTCGCCGAAGGCCTGCGCCGGGTTGCCCCTATTGATCTCCTCAATGATCAGCACATGGGGTATGTCCGCTGACTCACGGGCGCGCTCGGCATGCTGGATGAGAACGCCATCAGTCAGGACCAGCTGGCCGCCCGAAGTGGGGCGCCAGCCCCGTACAAAGTCCTCGTATGAGGTGTTCGGATGGAATTGCACCGATCGGATCGCGTCAGGTGCTTGAGACCCAATGAGAGCTTGAGCTAGCCGTTTGGCGAGCCAGGTCTTCCCAGTGCCGGGGGCGCCCTGTAGAACCAAGTTTCGTTTATCGCGCCAGTGATCGAGAATCTCCTGCAGCCGTTCCTTCGAATGGAAGCACCCGTCGGTGATGATGTCGGCAACAGAGAATGGGCGGGCTTCGCCATCACCTCCACCGCCCTCGGTCCCGCCACCCCCCGGATGGGGATCCGCCTTGTCCAACCACCGGCTACGCCACGTGTCGTCGTAGAAGTCCACCGGACCGCCGCTCTCAGCTTCTACGCGGTCGATGATCGAACGGATGTCTTCGTCGAGGTCGCCCGTGGGTTCGTCAGGTAAATACTTGGACAACCCGTCGCGCAGTAGCCGTCGGTGTTGTTCGGAGACAATCGGCGGGAAGTTGCGGGGCTGAAACAGGTACAACAAGGCTTGCCGTTGTGCCGGCTCTCGATGCCCCGGCGATTCTTTCACCACGGTTCGCAACACCTCGGGGTCGGTGGCAGCACTGGCTCGTGTGTCTCCGCCTTGCTGCTTGAAGTGTTCGGCGAACTCGATGAGGAATGACAGTTGCGCCCACCGCCGGTTGTTCCATGCTGGACCACCGTTGAATACACCTTCGTCGAAGCCGCGTTGAACATCAGGCGTGAGCGTGACTGGAGATTGCAGAGGTGCAAGCACTTCTTCGATGAACCCAGCTTTTGTTGCCGATCGGAAGTTCACGACTGGCAGCACGTTGAGGATGTAGATCTCCGCGAACAGCTGGCGAGCTCCCGGAGTTGCTGTCGATAGCTGGATACTCAGCTTCTCGGAGAACGACTTGGCTGAGACATCTGGTGCGTCGACGTAGACCCGGCGGAGCTCGGCGAGGTTGTCGAGGGTCCAAATGGGTACGTCTGGTGTCAACAGGGATCCGTCACCGATCAGGCAGTTGCGCAGGATCTCCGCTGCCACTTTCTCAACCTGAGGTGCATTCGGACGACCCATGGTCGGTTCAGCAGAAGGCATAGACGCCAGTCTGCCCCACACCTCCGACACCTTGGGTGTGCTCTGCTGGATCAAAGCGCGGTGTGACCACGTCCGGCGACGTGTGACACCGCCAAAAAACCACGCCCGTCATTCGATCGTCAATTCGGTGTGCCCGAGCGCCATTTGTCTAGCTCACAATGCGTTTCTCTCGGAGCCCCCGGCCAACATTGAACCGATGGCCGATCGCTCACCAGGGCGAGCCCCGCCTCAGACCGTGACGATCGTCGCCGACGCCGTCCCGGGCGCACCGTAGACCTGCGCGAACCCCACCTTCGGCTCGCCCGGCACCTGCCGCTCACCGGCCTGGCCGCGCAGCTGCAGCACCAGCTCGTGCAACTGACGCAGCCCGGACGCCCCGATCGGCTCGCCGTTGGCGATCAGCCCGCCGTCGGTGTTGACCGGCAGCGAGCCGGAGATCTCGGTGGCGCCGTCGGCGAGCAGCTTCTCCTGGTCGCCGTCGGCGCAGAAGCCGCACTCGGCCATGTGGATCACCTCGGCGCCGGCATCGGTGTCCTGCAGCTGGACCACGTCGACGTCTTCGGGAGCCACACCGGCGATTTCGAACGCGGCACGCGCCGCATACACCGTCGGCGCCACGTCCTCTTCGATCGGAGCCGATGTCCCGTGCACCTCATAGGCGCCGAAGGTTCGGGTGCGGATTTCGGTGGCCTTCAGATACACCGGCTTGTCGGTGTAGCGGTGGGCGATCTCCGCGCGGCACATGACGATCGCGGCGGCGCCCTCGTCCGGCGCGCAGAACATGTACTGGGTCAACGGGTAGTTGAGCACCGTCGAATTGAGGATGGCGTCCTCGGACATCGGCTTGCGCCGGAAGGCATTCGGGTTCAACGCTCCATTGCGGAAGTTCTTGGCGGCGACCTTGGCCAGCGTCGCTTGCGAGATGCCGTGGTCGTGCAGGTAGCGGTTGGCCTTGATGCCGAAGAACTTGGTGGTGACGAACTGCCCGTTCTCGGCGTACCAGGCGGGCAGTGCCAGCTTGGCCGGATCGTCGGTGAACGCTCCGCGGGGGTGCTTGTCCATGCCGATCGCGATACCGATGTCGTACTTGCCGGAGCGGATGTTGTCGGCGCAGACCTGCGTGGCGGTGGCGGCCGTCGCGCAGGCGTTGAACACGTTGGTGAACGGGATTCCGGTGAGCCCGACCAGTCGCGTCACCGCGTCCGGGTTGGAGATCTCGTAGCTGCCGCCGACGCCGAACTGGATGTCGCGCCACTCGACGCCGGCGTCGGCCAGGGCGGTGTGGATCGCCTCGGCGCCCATCTGCATCGCCGATTTGTCGAACCGGCCGAACGGGTGCAGCCCGACGCCGATGATCGCCACATCGTTGTTCGCTACGGTCATTTTCCAGGTCTCCTTAGACGGGCTGGAAGGCCCAGGTGAGAATCTCGGTCCCGTCGTCGTCGACGTAGAACGGCACCATGGTCAGTTCGACGTCCATGCCGAATTTCAGCTTGGCGGGGTCGGATTCGGTCAGGCGGGCCTCAACCTTGACCACATCGCCGAGTCGCACCAGTCCGACGCCGAACGGGGCGAAGCCCTCGGCGGATTCGCCGCCGGCATAGGGCAGCTTCGGCACGAAGCCCTGGGTCGTCCAAGCCTCCAACGTCCCCTGCCGGGGCAGCAGCAGATCACGCACCCGCGGGCCGCTGCAGCGCGGGCAGTGGTCCTGGCGGGGCCACACCGTCGCCTCGCAGTCGTCGCATTGACTGCCGATCAGGGCCGGGTTCTCGTCGGGCCAGTTGGTGACATCGGGAGCGAGGACTTTACGCATCGGCGGGACCCGCCGTAGAGGAGCGCAGACACGGAGTGGAAATCACATTCTCGATTAGAGCATATGAGCGTCCGCGAGGGAAGCCGGGCTCGGGCGTGGCCGCGGTACGGCGGTTGGAGTTAGGGGCGTGGGGGTGCGCAGATGCACACCTTCACCCGGCGTGTCGCGGACAAACGCGCTCCCTCGCGGGAAGGAACGACTTATTCGGCCAGGCCGTGGGCGCAGAAGTCCCAGACCTCGTCGGCGCTGATGGGATGGGCCGCCGGGTCGTCGGACTCGGCGCTGGACTGTGCCACGAACATGACCGTCTGCATGGTCATCGCCGCCATGCGCCGGGCGTTGACTCCCTTCCGCAGCTCGCCGGCCTCGTCGGCGGCCTCCATCAGCTCGGTGAGCAGGCCCAGCAACGGGGTGAAGGCGATTCGGACCTCGGTGGGGTGCGATACCAGCAGCCGGGGCGCGAAGTCGGTGAACAGTGGACGCTTAGCAGAGGGGTCCGGCCGGGACAGCTCGAAGAGCAACTCGACGGCCACTTTCAGCTGCTCCATCGGCGTGGCCTTGTCCTCGGTGGCGGCGCGGATCTGGTCGGCGGTGCGGCTCAGGGCGTCCTCGAACAGCGCCAGCAGCAGCTCATGTTTGCCGTTGAACTGCAGGTAGAAACTGCGCAGCGACTGCCGTGAGCGCTCGACGACTTCCTGCACGGTGAAGTCGGTGCTGCCCTTTTCGATGATGATGGCCTGGGCGGCGTCCAGGAATCGCTGAACGCGCTGGGCGGCCCGCAGTCGCGCGGTCTTGATCGACCGCTCGACCGCCCGCTGCTTCCAGACGGGCTCCTCTTCGGGGTTGCTCACCAGCGGCTCCAGCGGTTGCCTTTTTGGGAGAACACGCATGCACCTTACCGGAGAATGACGCCAGAGCGACGGCGCCGATCTGGGCGCTGCCGTCCCGACTTCGAAGATGGTAACTTTCCCAGGAGGAGAAGCAGCTTCTCGCATTGTGTCGGCCGGCGCCGATCCCGCAACGGAGTAAGGACGTCCATGTACATCGATTACGAGGTCGCCGACCGGATCGCGACGATCACCCTGAACCGGCCGGAGGCGGCCAACGCCCAGAACCCCGAGTTGCTCGACGAGCTCGACGCGGCCTGGACGCGCGCCGCCGACGATGACGACGTCGCGGTCATCGTGCTGCGGGCCAACGGCAAACACTTCTCGGCCGGCCACGACCTCAAAGGCGGCGGTCCGGTGCCGGACAAGATCACCCTGGAGTTCATCTACAAGCACGAATGCAAGCGCTATCTGGAGTACACCCTGCGGTGGCGCAATGTGCCCAAGCCGTCGATCGCCGCGGTGCAGGGCCGGTGCATCTCCGGCGGGCTGATGCTGTGCTGGCCGTGCGATCTGATCATCGCCGCCGACGACGCCCAGTTCTCCGACCCGGTGGTGCTGATGGGCATCGGCGGTGTCGAATACCACGGCCACACCTGGGAATTGGGTCCGCGCAAGGCCAAGGAGATCCTGTTCACCGGCCGCGCGATGACCGCTCAGGAAGTCGAGCAGACCGGGATGGTCAACAAGGTGGTTCCACGCGACGAGCTGGATGCCGAGACCCGCCGGCTCGCCGAGCACATCGCCACCATGCCGTCGTTCGCGCTGCGGCAGGCCAAACGCGCGGTCAACCAGACCCTGGATGTGCAGGGCTTTTACTCGGCGGTTCAGTCCGCGTTCGACATCCACGAAACGGGGCACGGCAATGCGCTGTCGGTGTGCGGGTGGCCGGTGCTGGTCAACCTCGATGACATGAAGTCGAAGGTGCAGTAGGCGTTTTCACCTGTGATCACGGGCCAGCGAACGCAGCTGGCGTTTGAGCACCTTGCCGTAGCTGTTCTTGGGCAGCGCGTCGACGAACTCGTAGCGTTTCGGGCGCTTGAACCGGGCGATGCGTTCCAGCAGATGGTGATCCAGCTCGGCGGCGGAGGCCTCACCCACGATGAAGGCGACCACGATCTCGCCCCACTCGGCATCCGGGGCGCCCACCACGCCGGCCTCGGTGACGCCGGGATGCGCCAACAGTGCCTCCTCGACCTCGCGGGGATAGATGTTGCTGCCACCGCTGATCACCACGTCCTTGGAACGGTCCCGCAACGTGAGGTAGCCGCGATCGTCGAAGGAACCCTTGTCGCCGGTGAACAGCCAGCCGTCCTTGATGGCCTCGGCGGTGGCGTCCGGGTTGTTCCAATAGCCGGCCATCACCACGTCGCCGCGGCAGACGATCTCGCCGACCTCACCGGCCGACGCGCGCGTGCCGTCGTCGCGCAGCACCGCCACCTCGACACCGGAGCGGGGATAGCCGACCGAGCCCAGGATCGCGTCGTCGGCCCCGACGTGGTCGGCGCGGTGCAGGCCGGTGATGGTCATCGGCGCCTCGCCCTGACCGTAGAGCTGGGCGAACACCGGCCCGAACGCGGTCAGCGCCCGCTTGAGGTCCCCGAGGTACATCGGGCCGCCGCCGTAGATGAGGGTGCGCAGGTGGGCCGGGCGCTCGCGTCCGGTGTGCACCAGGCGCGCCACCATCGTCGGCGCCAGAAATGCGGTGGCGCCGTGGTGATGCCCGCACAGGTCGAGGAACTCGTCGGCGTCGAACGAGCCGGAGGCCGGCACCACCTGCCGCGCCCCGCGCAGCACGTAGGGCGCGATGTACAGGCCGGACCCGTGCGACATCGGGGCGCCGTGGATCAGGCTGCAGTCGGCGTCGGGGTCGTCGAGGTCGGCCAGGTGCGCCACCGTCATCGCCATCAGATTGCGGTGGGTCAGCATCGCGCCCTTTGAGCGTCCGGTGGTGCCACTGGTGTAGAACAGCCACGCCAGCCGGGACGGATCCGGGTCGGGCG
>NZ_LZMF01000071.1:0-75634 GCF_001673565.1 Mycolicibacter sinensis | reverse complement strand
GCCACCGCGACCGGCAGTCACGCCGATACGGTGGCCTCGGCGGTCACCCAGGCGCTGCAGGGCCTGACCACACCGGGTGCCGCGGCGGCCGGATCCGATGCCTCCCTGTTCAGTTCGATCGGGTCGGCGGCGGCCCTGGAGCCCGGTGTGGCGGCCTCCTACGCGGCGCTGGCGGCCAGCCTGTTCGGCACCTTCGTGATCGACTCGGCGGGCACGTTCGGCGTCGACGCGGCCGGTTCCTTCGGTATCGACCTGATCGGGATCGGCGAGATCGAGAGCGAACTGCTGCCGGAGATGGCACTGGCCAGCGCGGTGACCCCGGTGAGCGCCGAAATGGGCGAGGCCGCCACGCTCAGCGGGCTGTCGGTGCCCCAGGCCTGGGCCACCGCCGCCCCAACCACCACGGTGATCCAGCAGGTCGGCGGGGCGTTGCCCACGGCCGCCGAGAGCGCCCTACCGGTCGCGGCCGGCGCCACCGCACTGCCGCTGGCCGCGATGGCCGCCGCCGGTCTGGCCGGGCGCGCCACCGCCGGCGTCGGGCGGGGGCGCGGCGGCGCCGCGTCTGGCAAGGCGGCCGCGAAAACGGCCGCCAAGCGGCCGGCCCGCCCGACCGTCAAGCTGCCCGACCGGCCGGAGGAGCCGGCGGCGCCGCCGGTGCGACCGCTGAACGGTCCGATCACCCGGATCTCCGGCGAGCTGCGGGAGCTGGCTGACCTGCGCGACGCCGGGATCCTCACCGAAGAAGAGTTCGCTCAGGAGAAGCGGCGCCTACTCGGCCGGTAACACCATGGATTTCGCGTTCTTACCGCCGGAGATCAACTCGGGCCGAATGTATTCCGGCGCCGGCGCGGGCCCGCTGCTGGCAGCCGCGTCGTCCTGGGATGCGTTGGCCGCCGAACTGAACAGCGCGGGCCTGGCCTACGAGTCGGTGCTCACCGAGCTGTCGTCCGGCTGGGCGGGCCCCAGCGCCGCCGCGATGGCCGCGGCCGCCGCGCCGTATGCCCAGTGGATGCGTACCGCCGGGGTCCAGGCCGAGGAGACCGCCATTCAGGCCAGGGCCGCCACCGCCGCCTATGAGGCCGCGTTCGCCATGACGGTGCCGCCACCGGTCATCGCCGCCAACCGCAGCCTGCTGCTGACGCTGGTCGCGACCAATTTCCTGGGCCAGAACAGCGCCGCGATCGCGGCCACCGAGGCCCACTACGCGCAGATGTGGGCCCAGGACGCCACCGCCATGTCCGGCTACGCCGCCGGTGCGGCCGCCGCCACCAAGCTCGTCCCGTTCACCCAGCCGCCGCGCACCACCAATTCCGCCGGGGCCGCCGCCCAGGCAGGTGCGGTGGGGCAGGCCGCTGCCAGCGCCGCCGAGGGCCAGGGTGAGGGGCTCCTCGCCGGCATCACCCAGGCGCTGCAGGGCTCCACCTTCCCGGCCGGCTCGTCGGCGGGTGCGTCGGCGCTGGCCGGTGTCATCGGCCCGTTGACGGCCGCGGCCTCGGCCAGCGCGCCCACCATCGAGCTCTCCAACGCCGGCCTCGAACTCGTCGTCGACTCGATCGGCACGTTCGGCATCGATGTGCTCGGCACTTTCCTGATCGATCCGCTCGGCGTCTTCGGGATAGTCGAGGAAGTGGCTCGGGCCGCGCTGGCCGGCGCCCTCCCGGTGGTGGCCAGCATGTCCTCGGCGACCTCGATCAGCGGTTTGTCGGTGCCGCTGGCCTGGGCGTCTGCGGTGCCGTCGGCGATCGGGCAGGTCGGCGTGTCGTTGGTGTCCGCCGGTGCCTCCACCGGCCAGGCGGCCGGAGCCGTCGCCGCCGGCGAGACGATGGTTCCCGCGGTGGGGATGGCCGCGGCGGGGCTGGCGGGCCGGGCCAGCGCGGGCGCCGCCCGGGGCCAGCGGGTCCCGACCACCGGCAGCACCACGCCGCGACGGCCGGCCCAGCGCCCCAACGAGCTGCCCGAGCTGACCCCGGAGTCGGCCTTCGGCCTGCTGATGGGCGCCGACGTCGAACTGCGCGAACTGGCCGAGCTGCGCAGCGCCGGCATCCTCACCGAGGACGAGTACGCCGCCGAGAAACGCGCCCTGGTCGGCCGGTAGGTCGGCTAGCGGCGATCGCAAGCGCGACGAAATCGGTCGCCGCCATCGGGCTACAGCAGGTAGGCCTGCTCGGGCTGCGGCTCGGCCGGCGCGATCAACTCCGGCCCGTTGTTACGCACACTGTTGACCAGTGTCGACACCTCACGCAGCACGATCCCCCGCGTGTCCGGACGCTCGGCCAGCAGCGCGGTGTCCACCGGGGAATCCGGATCCAGCCAAGCGTCCCAACGGCTTTCGGGCAGCAGCAGCGGCATCCGATCATGGATCCCGGCGAGTTCGCCGACCGCATCGGTGGTGATGATCGTGACGCTGAGCAGCGGGGCGGATCGCCGGTGGCCCCGCCAGACCGACCACAGGCCGGCCGCGAACAGCATCGCGCCGTCACCGTGGATATAGAACGGTGTCTTGCGGGCCTTCTTGCCGGCTGAACCGGCGGGTTCAGCGCGCCATTCGTAGAAGCCGTCCATCGGCACCAAGCAGCGCCGGTGTTCGGCGGCCGAGCGGTAGGCCGGCGAGGTGGTGACCTTGTCGGCGCGGGCGTTGATCAACAGCGGGCCGGCGGCGACCGGCGCGCCGTCGGGACCGGCTTTGGTCCACGGCGGCACCAGCCCCCACCGCATCAGCCGGACCCGGCGGGTCGGCATATCGTCGGGATCGGTGTGCCGGCTGACCACGGCCGCGACCGGGTCGGTGGGGGCGACGTTGTAGCTCGGACCCGAATCAGCGTCCGCCGGCACCTCGTTAACCGCATCGATCCGCTCGGCCAGCAGCGCCGGATCGGTGGTTACCGCGAAACGCCCGCACATGCCTCCATGGTGGCAGCTAATCGAGTCGGGTGGCGGTGACGGCCCAGAACGGCATGTGCACCAGGTTGTCTTCGAGCAGGGGCTGCAGGATCGCGAACCGCTGCGCCAGCGCGCGAACCCCGGCCACCAGGTCCTC
The DNA here is from genome assembly GCF_001673565.1 of Mycolicibacter sinensis. GTDB lineage: Bacteria > Actinomycetota > Actinomycetes > Mycobacteriales > Mycobacteriaceae > Mycobacterium > Mycobacterium sinense_C. The sequence goes on along the minus strand of NZ_LZMF01000071.1, from coordinate 72,597 downwards.
CCGGCCGAGCGCCTCCATCACCGCGATCATCTCGGTGAAGGCATTGGGGTCGAAGGTGCCCTGATAGGTGGTGGTTCCGATGTGGTCGATGCGCCACCCCGCTTCGGCGAGCACCGGCCCGAACCGCTCGGGTGACAGGCCGTCCAGTTGCCAGCCGTTGACATTGTGGCGGCCCGCCTCGAACATGAACAGCCGCGCCTGCGGCGTGGTGGCCCGATGCAGGGCTCGCGCATAACGCAGTTGGGTTTCCTCGTCGTCCTGGAAGACGTGGTAGAACGCGCTGTCGACGACGGTGTCGAACCGGCCGTCGAACCCGGCGAGCTCGACGGCGTCGGCCACCTGGAAGTCGACCGTCACCCCGGCCGCCGCGGCGTTGCGTTGCGCCTGCGCGATCGCGGCCGGGGACTGGTCAACTCCGGTCGTCGAATAACCTTGCGCCGCATAGTAAATCGCGTGGTGCCCCGGGCCCGTGCCGGGATCGAGAATCTCGCCGCGCAGCGCTCCGTAGGCCACGAGTTGCTGCACCGCCGGCTGCGGGCGGCCGATGTCCCAGGGCTCGGGCGGCCCGGATGGGGCCTCGCCGACGAAGTCGGTATCGCTGTTCATCGCTGCCCACTGTGCGTGACGCCGGTTAACGCATTCAGAACGGGCGGTGTACGAACAACGATGACCGGCCCGGTGATGGCAAGATCGCCGCTGTGCGTCTCTCAGTGCTCGACCTCGCGCCGGTACGCACCGACCAGTCCAGTCCGGACGCGCTGGCGGCCACCATGCGCCTGGCGAAGCTGGCGGACGGGCTCGACTACACCCGCTACTGGGTCGCCGAGCATCACAACGTCCCGTCGGTCGCGGCGACCAGCCCCGCGGTGCTGATCGCGATGCTGGCGGCCGCCACCTCGCGGGTACGGATCGGCTCGGGCGGGGTGATGCTGCCCAACCACGCACCCCTGGCGGTGGCAGAGCAGTTCGCGCTGCTGGAAGCCGCCTACCCCGGCCGCATCGACCTGGGAATCGGACGGGCTCCGGGCGCGGACCCGGTGGCCTCGATGGTGTTGCGCGGTCCGGTCGGCCGCGGCGATCGGGACACCGATGACTTTCCCGACCATCTCGACGACCTGATCGCCCTGTTGGGCTCGGCGGGGGTGTCGGTGGAGCTGCCCGACGGCAGTTATGTGCTCAGGGCGACGCCGCACGCGCTGAGCTCACCGCGCGTCTTCCTGCTGGGCTCCTCGATGGCCTCGGCCCGGGTCGCTGCGGCCAAGGGGCTGCCCTACGTGTTCGGCCATCACCTGTTCGGCGAGCAGACCGCCGAGGCACTGGCCCTCTACCGGTCGGAGTTCGTGCCGAGCGAGGTCGCCGGCGAGCCGATCACCTTCCTGACCGTCAACATCGTGGTCGCCGAAACACACGCGGAGGCAACCGCTTTGACACTTCCGCACCTGCATCTGCAGGCGCGGACGGCGACCGGGCAACCGCCGGTCCGCCTGGAACTGGTCGAAGAAGCCCAGCAGGCGAGTCTCACGCCGCAGCAGCAGCGCTTCGCCCGGGGCGAACTCGAGCGTGCGGTGGTGGGAACGCCGGCCGAGGCGCTCGCGCAGTTGCGGGAGTTGGCCCGCCGGTTCGGGGTCGACGAGGTGATGCTCAATCCGGTCGCCTCGGCCCGCCGGGGTACCGACCCGGCCACCGCGCCGGGACGCGAATCCACTCTGGCGCTGTTGGCCGACACGATGAACTGAAGGTGAACTGCCGGTGACGGTTGCACGACTTCGCGGTGCGGTTCGGTGAATGAAACAGGCGCGGTTCCGAACGGCCGGTGAACAACTGCTGACAGTCTCCGAAAACGCACGTCCGCAGGTGTGTCGCGGCGTCGAAATCGCCTAGCGTCTGGGGTGTACCCAACCGGGGTAGCGCGATCGATGATCGCAGAGACGAAGGACTCGACGAGGAGCGTTATGTCGTTCGTAACCACGCAGCCCGAGGCGCTACTGGCCGCGGTTGCCAACCTACGGACCATCGGGTCGGCGATGTCCGCCCACAGTGCCGCCGCCGCGGCCCCCACCACCGGCGTCGTTCCCGCCGCCGCCGACGAGGTCTCCGCGCTGACCGCAGCGCAGTTCGCCGCCCACGCCCAGGCCTACCAGGCCGTCAGCGCCCAGGCCGCGGCCGTCCACGAGATGTTCGTGAACGCCCTGAGCAACGGTGCCAACGCCTACGCCGCCACCGAGGCCGCCAACGCGGCCGCGGCCGGTTAGGTCACGGCCATGGATTACCTGTCCTCTCCGCCGGAGATCACCTCCGCCAAGATCTATGCCGGGCCGGGCTCGGAACCGATGACCGTGGCGTCGTCGGCGTGGAGTTCGCTGGCCGCCGAACTGAAATCGATCGCGGCTTCGTACCGGGCGGTCATCAACCAACTGACTTCCGAGGAATGGCTGGGGCCGGCCTCGGCGACGATGGCCACCGCGGCGGCGCCCTACATCAACTGGATGGAGCTCACCGCTGCGCAGGCCGAGCAGGCCGCCGGGCAGGGCCGCGCCGCCGCAGCCGCCTACGAGACGGCGCGCGCGACGATCGTGCCGCCGGTGGCGGTCACGGCCAATCGCCAGCTGCTGCAGCAGCTGGTCAACACCAACATCCTCGGGCAGAACACCCCGTCGATCGCGGCCACCGAAGCCGAGCACGGCGAGATGTGGGCGCAGGACACGATGGCGATGTACGGCTATCACGCCCAGTCCAGCGCAGCGACCACGCTGAATGAGTTCACCGCCCCGCCGAACCCGACCAACCCCGGCGGCGAGGCCGCCACCGGCAACGCGGTCGCCCAGGCGACCGCCAGCGCCACCGGGACGCAGGCCACCAAGGCGTCCGGCACGTTGCAGGGCCTGGTGAACTCGCTGACGTCGCAGGCGACCGACACCACCGGCAACCCGGCCCAGGACATCCTCGACGACCCGAACTACAACCTGGGCAACCAGCTGATGACCCAGCTGGTGACCGGCTCGAACCTGCAGTCGAACAACATCTGTGCGGTCTGGCGTGGTGTCAGCGGTGTGCTCGGGCTGCAGAAGCTGGGTGCTGACGCGATGAAGGGCGCCTCCAGTGCTGCCTCGAGTGCCGCCGGTGCTGCGGCATCGGGTGCCGCCAACGCCGCCTCGGGCGCGGCCGGCTCGATCGGCGGCCTCTCGGTGCCGCCCGCCTGGGTCCCGCCCGCACCGCCGATGAGCGCACTGGGACCGGTTTCCGGCGGCTCGTGGGTCCCGGTCGGCCCCGCGGCGGCAGCTTCGGTTCCGTCAGCCGGCGGGATCCTCGGTACGACGCCGATGACGCCCCCGACCGGTATGCCCGGTATGCCCGGTGTCCCGGCGGCCGCGGCCGGCGCGGCCGGCGCGGCCGGTGCCGGATACCGCGGGTTCGGCGCGCCTCGCTACGGGACGGCGTTGACCGTCATGCCACGGCGTCCCTTCGGCGGATAGCACCAAGGGGCCAAGTGATCGACTACGGGGCACTGCCACCGGAGATCAATTCCGCACGGATGTACGCGGGAGCCGGGTCCGGCCCGATGCTGGCAGCTGCGACGGCCTGGGATGTGCTGGCCGAAGAGTTGAGTCTGACCGCGGCTGCGGTGGACATGACCATCGCGGATCTGACCAGCGGCCCGTGGCGCGGGCCCTCGGCCACCGCCATGGCCGCCGCGGCACTACCGTTCACCACCTGGTTCAAGACCACCGCAGCCCAAGCCGAGCTGGCCGCCAGCCAGGCCAAGGCCGCCGCGGCCGCCTTCGAGGCGGCGTACGCGATGACCGTTCCTCCGCCGGTGGTGCTGGCCAACCGGGTCCAGCTGATGACGCTCGTCGCCACCAACTTCTTCGGCCAGAACACCCCGGCGATCGCGGCGACCGAAGCCCACTACGCGGCGATGTGGGCGCAGGATGCCGCGGCGATGTACGGCTACGCGGGAGGTTCGGCTGCGGCCACCCAGCTGTCGGAGTTCACCTCGCCGCCGCAGACCACCAATCCCACCGCGCCCGCTGCGCAGGCCGCCGCGACCACCCAGGCCGCCGGCAACTCCGCGGCCTCGCAGGCGGCCTCGCAGGCGTCGTCACAGTCGCTGACCGCCATGCAGTCGCTCGCGCAGGCTGGCACCGCAACCGGGTCACCCGCCGCACCGGGGAGCGGCACCGTGCCGCCTACCACGGCAGCCCTGCAACAGATGGTCAATCAGCTGACGACCTACACCCGCCTCGCCAACTCCTCCATGGGTCTCTTCCGGATCGGCGACTCCGTCGGCCAGGGGCTCAACGGCTGGGAGGTTTCCGGGCCGGCCGTCGCGGACTCCAAGGCATTCTTGGCAACCCTGGCGCCGGCCGTAGAGGCGACCAAGAGCGCGGGGACCGCGGCCGCCCACACCCCGGGTTTCGGCGCCGCCACGCCGTCGGCCTCGCTGGGCCGCGGTATCCAGGTCGGAGCCCTTTCGGTGCCGCAGAGTTGGCCCGTCGCACCGGCTTCGGCCAACCCGTCCGCGGCGACGCTGGTGTCCAGCCGGATCGCAACGACTGCCGCAACGGAGGCCGGCGTGATGCCCCGGGCCGGCATGGCCGGTATCCCCGGAATGGCCGGCATGCCCGGGTCCAGTGCTGCTGCCGCCGGCGGGGCCACCGGCTTCCGGTTCGTGCCGCGCTACGGCTATCGCCACCGGGTGATGAACCGGCCGCCGAGCGCCGGGTAACCGCGGTTTAACGCCCCAACGGGTAGTTGGCTTCACGCTCGACGGTCGAACGTGAAGTCAGCTTCACGCTGGGCGTCGTCGAGTTCGAATCAGGCCGGTTTGGCCGGCTTGGGGATATCGCCGACTACCTCGGCCGGCGCGTCACCGAAGCGGCTGGCGACCACCGGCACCCAGATCTGAGCCCCGCGCTGGCCGCACTCGTTGGTATCGACGGTGGCGACCATCGCCCCGTGCAGCACGCCCGCGATGGTCGGCTCCAGCGACAGCACCTGCGTAGTGGTCTGGTTGCCCAGCCGCCCGTCGGGGCCCAGACACGGCGCCGCCAGCTGCTGGGGCCGAGACCGCCAGGTGTCGCCGGCGTACTCGAGCACCATGTCGGTGCCGCCTTCGGGCAGCGTGGCCGCCTTGCGGTGATCCTTCTGGTCGAGCATGGTCGCCGTGGCGGTGCACAGGTTGTGGTCGCACGACGACCGGACGGCCCACCAGGTGCTCACGTTGGGCGGCTGGGGATTGGGCACACCGTTGTACTTCTCCCCCGCCCGGTTGGCATCGACGCGGTAGGTTCCCTCGAACGCCGGCGCTTTGGCCGGCGGCGGCACGATGGCGGCCGGCGCCTCACCGGCCGCAATGGCCGTCTCCGGCTGCTCGTCGGCCAGCAGCCCCGGAACGATGGTCGCCACCGACCCCACCAGCACCAGCGCCAGCGGCAGCACGACCGCCGGTCGGGCCAGTACGGCCAGCCGGCTTCGACGCGGCGCGACCAGGGACGCCGGTACCGGAACGCCCCGCACGACGGTGCTGGCGGCGTCGGAGGGCTCATCTGCGTCCGAGTCGTCGAGCCGCTCGGCCAGCGCCGTGACGAAGTCCGAACAGTTCCGGAACCGCTCGGCGGGGTCTTTGGCCAGCGCGGCGGCGAGCACGTCGTCGAAGGGCTGCAGCTCAGAACGCTGCGCGCTGACCAGCGGTGGCGGGGTGTTCAGATGGTGGCTGATCACGGTCACCGGGTTGTCGTGCTGGAACGGCGGCGTGCCGGTGAGCATCTGGAAGGTGGTGGCGGCCAGCGCGTACTGGTCGGCGAATTCCAGCCCCTCGGAACCCATCAGTTGCTCCGGCGCGGCATAGGCGATGGTGCCGATCGCCAAATTGCTCGCGGTCAGACCGCTGGGGCCGCTGAGCTGGCGGGCGATGCCGAAATCGGCCAGCACCGCGTTCAGCCCGCCGTCCTCCTGCTCGGTCACCAAGATGTTGCTCGGTTTGACGTCGCGGTGCACCACGCCCTTGCGGTGGGCGTAGTCGAGCGCGTCGGCGATGGAGGCGACGATCGGGACGACGTCAGCAGCCGGCATTCCGGCCGGAAACCTGCGGAAGATCAGTTCGCCGAGCGTCTCGCCGTCGATGTACTCCATCGCGATCCACAGCCGCCCGCGGAACTCGCCGCGATCGTGCACCCGCACGATGTTCGGGTGGTCGAGCACGGCGGCCGCTTCGGCCTCGCGCCGGAAGCGCTCCTCGTACTCCTCGTCGGCGCTCAATGACCGGCGAAGCACCTTCAGCGCATCGCGGCGCGGCAGCCGGGGGTGCTGAGCAAGGTACACCTTGCCCATGCCACCAGCCCCCAACAGTTTGAGGATGGTGTACTCAGCAAAAATCGAGCCCACTGCCAGAGCCATGTCCTCAATGGTAATGATCCTGGGTGAACGGCCGGGTGATGCAAAGCGGCCAACCGGCAAAGAACGCTACCGAGCGCCTGAACCGCCCGGTTGATGCGGCGGTCCCAGCTTCGCCTCTCCTCCGTCGAGCCTCACTGAACCGCCGGGTTGATGCGGCGGTCCCAGCTTCGCCTCTCCTCCGTCGAGCCTCACCGAACCGCCGGATACCAGCACCGGAGCGAAACGCTGGCAGGATGAACCTGTGACGACTTGGCCGGCCCCGACCACCAGCACCCCAGTCGAGGCCACGGTCACCGTGCCCGGCTCGAAGTCCCAGACCAACCGGGCGCTGATCCTGGCGGCGCTGGCGGCGGCGCGCGGCGGGCAAGTCTCCACCCTCTCCGGTGCGCTGCGCAGCCGCGACACCGATTTGATGCTCGACGCGCTGCGCGCTTTGGGGTTCTGGGTCGAGGCGGTGGCCCACCAGGTCACGGTCAGCGGCGAGATCGACCCCGAGCCCGATACCCGGTTGAACTGCGGTCTGGCCGGCACCGTGTTGCGGTTCGTGCCGCCGCTGGCGGCGCTGGGCACCGCTCCGGTGATCTTCGACGGTGACGAGCAGGCCCGCGACCGGCCCATCGCGCCGCTGCTGGACGCGATGCGCGGCCTGGGTATCGCCGTCGACGGTGACACGCTGCCGTTCGCGATCAAGGGCGCCGGATCGGTCGCCGGCGGCACCGTGCAGATCGACGCCTCGGCGTCCTCGCAGTTCGTCTCCGGCTTGCTGCTGGTCGGCGCCGCCTTCGACGCCGGATTGACCGTGCTGCACACCGGTGCGTCGTTGCCCTCGGCGCCGCACATCGCGATGACGGTGACGATGCTGCGCCAAGCGGGAATCGACGTCGACGACACCATCCCGAACTGCTGGCGGGTGCGACCGGGGACGCCGGCGGCCCGGCACTGGGAAATCGAGCCGGACCTGTCCAACGCCACCCCGTTCCTGGCCGCCGCGGTGGTCACCGGCGGCACGGTGCGCATCGCCGATTGGCCGAGCGCCGGCGTGCAGCCCGCCGCCGTCATCACCGAGATCTTCAGCCGGACCGGCGCCGTCGTCGATCACTCGGATACCCAGCTGGAGGTGCGCGGACTGCGGACCTATGAAGGCTTTGACGTGAACCTGCGCGCGGTCGGCGAGCTCACGCCGACGGTGGCCGCGCTGGCCGCCCTGGCCGCACCCGGGTCGGTGTCGCACCTGCGCGGGATCGCGCATCTGCGCGGGCACGAGACCGACCGGCTGGCGGCGTTGACCACCGAGATCAACCGGCTGGGCGGCCAGGCCGTCGAGACGGCCGACGGCCTGGTGATCACCGCGACACCGCTGCACGGCGGAACCTGGCACTCCTATGCCGATCACCGGATGGCCACCGCCGGCGCGATCATCGGGTTGCGGGTCGCCGACGTCGAGGTCGAGGACATCGAGACAACCGCCAAGACGCTGCCGGCGTTCCCCCGGATGTGGGCGGAAATGCTGGCCGAGTCGGGTTCGGGCGCTTGAAGCCCGGCGACTACGACGAATCCGACGTCAAGGTCCGTTCCGGCCGGGGCTCCCGGCCGCGCACGAAAATCCGCCCCGAGCACGCCGACGCGCAGCCGGCCATGGTGGTCAGCGTCGACCGCGGCCGCTGGGGGTGCGTGCTCGACGGCGACCCGGACTGCCAGGTCACCGCGATGCGCGCCCGCGAGCTGGGCCGCACACCGATCGTCGTCGGCGATCACGTCGACGTGGTCGGGGACCTGTCCGGCCGGCCCGACACGCTGGCCCGCATCGTCCGGCGCGGAGCCAGGCGAACGGTGTTGCGGCGCACCGCCGATGACACCGATCCGACCGAGCGGGTGGTGGTCGCCAACGCCGACCAACTGCTGATCGTGGTGGCCCTGGCCGACCCGCCGCCACGCACCGGCCTGGTCGAGCGGGCGCTGATCGCCGCCTACGCCGGTGGCCTGGCGCCGATACTGTGCCTGACCAAGACCGACCTGGCCGATCCGGAACCGTTCGCCGGCCAGTTCGCCGATCTGGACCTCACGGTGGTCACCGCCGGCCGCGACGATCCGCTCGAGGCGGTGGGCGCGTTGTTGGTCGACCGGATCACCGTACTGCTGGGCCACTCCGGGGTCGGCAAATCAACTTTGGTGAACCGTCTTGTCCCCCAAGCAGATCGAGCTGTCGGTCAAGTCACCGTCATCGGCCGCGGGCGGCACACCTCCACCCAGTCGGTGGCGCTGCGACTGGTCGGATCCGGCTGGGTGATCGATACCCCGGGTATCCGATCGTTCGGCCTGGCCCACATCGCCCCCGACGACGTGCTGATGGCGTTCTCCGACCTCGCCGAGACGATCACCGGATGTCCGCGCGGCTGCGGGCACCTGGGACCTCCCGCCGATCCCGAATGTGCCCTGGACACACTCACCGGGCCGGCCGCACGGCGGGTCGCCGCCGCACGACAGCTGTTGGCGACGCTGCGCGAGACCTAGGGACCGCAGGGCTGAGGTCAGGCCGCCAGTCCGTCGATGCCCTTGTCCCGGCGCCAGCCCCGCACCGCCGAGATCGCGGTCTTGAGCCCGCGGCGCCGCCCGGTCACCGGGTCGGTCCCGGAGTAGCCCGGCTCCAGCGCGTCGAACATCTTCTCGCTGCGGGTCTCCGGGGCATCGTCGGCGGTGTCGCGCAGGAACCGGTCTGGCAGCGACAGTTTGGCGATGGTGCGCCAGGTTTTGCCGTACTGCACCAGGAACGGCCCCGAGGTGTAGGGCAGGTCGTATTTTGCGCACAGCGCACGCACCCGCACCGCGATCTCGGGATAGCGGTTGCTCGGCAGGTCCGGGAACAGGTGATGCTCGATCTGATGCGACAGGCTGCCGCTCATGAACCGCATCGGCTGCCCGGCGTCGATATTGGCACTGCCCAGCAGCTGCCGCAGGTACCACTGGCCGCGTGACTCACCGGCCATGTCGGTCTTGGTGAACTTCTCGGCCCCGTCCGGGAAGTGACCGCAGAAGATGATCGCGTTGGACCACACGTTGCGGATCACGTTGGCGATCGCGTTGGCCCGCACCGTTGCCCAGAACGTCGCGCCGGGCGACAGCGCGGTCACCGCCGGGAACGCGACGTAGTCCTTGAACAGCTGCCGGCCGGCTTTGCCGGAGAACTCCCGCAGCCGGACCAGGCTCGCCGCACGGTCGCTGCGGCCCTTGAAGATCTTGCCGATCTCCAAGTGCTGCAACGCGACTCCCCACTCGAACCCGATCGCCAACATGGCGTTGTAGAACAGGTTGAACACGTTGAAGCGCTTCCAGGGCGCATCGCGGGTGACCCGCAGCAGCCCGTAGCCCACATCGTCGTCCATCCCGAGGATGTTGGTGTACTTGTGGTGCTGAAAATTGTGGGTGAAGCGCCAGTGCTTGGACACCCCGGCCATGTCCCACTCCCAGCCGCCGGAGTGGATCTCAGGGTCGTTCATCCAGTCCCACTGGCCGTGCATGACGTTGTGGCCGATCTCCATGTTCTCGATGATCTTGGCCACCCCCAGGGTCGCGGTGCCGGCCCAGCGGACCGAGCGTCGCGAACCGCCGGCCAGCAGCACCCGGCCGGTGACCTCGAGCACCCGCTGGGCGGCGATGACCCGGCGGATGTAGCGGGCGTCGCGCTCGCCGCGGGAGGCCTCGATGTCACGGCGGATGGCGTCGAGCTCAGTGGCGAAGTTCTCCACATCGGCGTCGGTCAGGTGCGCAAACACCTCGACGTCGGTTACCGCCATCGAACCGCCTTTCCCAACATGTGTTCCTGCTTGACCTACTCAATCGTAACCTACGTTTGCGTAGGTTACCAACGGGTAACCGTCAGACGTCCAGCTCGCAGTCACCGGCGGCCGTGCAGACGCAGGTCTGAATCCGGGTGCCCGGTTCGTGGTCGGCGCCGGTGCGCAGGTCGCGGGCCTGCCCGGCCACCAGCTCCACCACGCAGGACTGGCAGATCCCCATGCGGCAGCCGAATGGCATCTGCACCCCGGCACTCTCCCCCGCCTCGAGCAGGGTGGTGGCCGCATCCGTGACGACACTCTTGCCACTGGCCGCGAAGGTGACGGTCCCCCCGCCCTCGGCCGCCGCGGTGCGCGCCACCGTGAATCGCTCGATGTGCAGCTGGTCGGCGATCCCGGCCGCCGCCCAGATGCGCTCGGCGTCACCCAGCAGCGCCGTGGGCCCGCACGCCCAGGTCTGCCGGCCGCGCCAGTCGGGCACCTCGGCGTCCAGCGAATCCGGGCCGGAGAGGTCAAGCCGGCCCTGGGAGCGGGTGGTGCGCAGCAGCAGGCGGTAGCCGGGGTGCTCCCGCGCCAAGGCGGCCAACTCCTCGGCGAACAACACGTCTGCGGCGGTGGGCGCCGAGTGCAGGTGGACCACATCGGTGATGCCGTCGCGGCGGGCCAGGGTGCGCAGCATCGACATCACCGGCGTGATCCCGGAGCCGGCGGTCAGAAACAGCACGGTGGCCGGCGCCGGGTCGGGCAGCACGAATTCGCCCCGCGGAGCGGCCAGCCGCACCACGGTGCCCGGAGCCACGCCGTCCACCAGGTGGCTGGACAGGAAGCCCTCGGGCATCGCCTTGACGGTGATGGCGATGGTGCGCGACCCGCTCACCGGGGCAGACGTCAACGAGTAGGACCGCCAGCGCCAGCGCCCGTCGACCAGCAGGCCGATGCCGATGTACTGGCCGGCGGAGTAGTCGAAGTGAAAACCCCAGCCCGGTTTGATGACCAGTGTCGCTGAATCGGCGGTTTCGCGGCGCACCTCCAGCACCCGGCCGCGCAGTTCGCGCGCCGACCACAACGGGTTGGCCAGCCGCAGATAGTCATCCGGCAGCAGCGGCGTGGTGATGCGGGTGGCGATGCGGCGCAGCGCATTCCAGCCCGGATGGCGGTCGGCACCGGCGACCGTCGGCCGCTTGGTGTCGCCGATGTTGGCGTTGATCGACGAATACTTCTTGCTCACTGAAACTTCCCTGCTCGCTGCCCGGGGGTCGGAAAAACTACGGTAGCGCAGCTTGCTCCGGCCGACATCACAGCAGGTCAAGCAGGAACGGCAGCTCCTGGGTGGCATACCAGGCCAGGTCGTGGTCCTGGGCGTCGCCGACGGCCAGCTCGGCATCCTCGTCACCGAGATCGGCGTCGTCGATCACCGCCACCGCCGCACGCACCGCCGGCTCGGCGGCCGCGTTGTCCACATACGCGGCGACCACGTCGCCGATCTCGACCGGCCCGGCCAACCGCACCACGGCGGCATCCAGTTCGGGACGGGCGGTGACCGGCTCGACCTCGGCGACCAGCACCGCCCTGCGGGTCGGCAGCTCGCCGGCCGATTCCGCGGTGTCCGTCGCGGCCCCGGCCAGCAGCCGCAGTGAGGCCATGGCCGCTTCGGCAAGGGCCACCTCGGCGAGTTCGTCGTCGTCGCCGTGCGCGTAGGACTCCCGCAGCGCCGGCGTCACCGCGAACGCGGTCCCGCTGACCGCCAGCAGTGAACCGTCGGCGACCAGTTGGGCCAGCATGGCCAGCGTCGCCGGGATGTAAACCCGCATGAGCGAAGACCTTAGCCGCGCCCGCTCACGCCTCGCCCGTCAAGGTGGCGGCGTAGTCGGGTACGTACCGGTAGTTCTCGCGATCGGGGCGCTGATAGTTCCCGGTGTCGACGGGCCGCTCCGGTAGCTCCACCTGCCGGCGCGCCACCTCGGAATAGGGAATCGTCGACAGCAGGTGCGCCATCATGTTCAGCCGCGCGTGCTTCTTGATCTCCGACTCGACCACATACCAGGGACTCGCCGCGACGTCGGTGTGCGCCATCATCTCGTCGCGGGCCCGTGAGTAGTCGTCCCAGCGGTTCACCGCCTCGAGGTCCATCGGAGACAACTTCCACCGCCGCAGCGGATCGTTGCGGCGCTTGCGGAAGCGGCGCAGCTGCTCGCCTTGCGAGACCGAGAACCAGTACTTGCGCAGCAGGATTCCGTCGTCGACCAGCAGCTGCTCGAAGACCGGGGCCTGCTCCAAAAAGCGCGCGTGCTCGTCCGGCGTGCAGAATCCCATCACCTTCTCGACACCGGCGCGGTTGTACCAGGACCGGTCGAAAAGGGTGATCTCGCCGCGAGTCGGCAGCGCCGCGACGTAACGCTGGAAGTACCACTGCCCGCGTTCGCGTTCAGTGGGCGCCGGAAGCGCCGCCACGCGCACCACCCGCGGGTTGAGGCTTTCGGTGATGCGCTTGATAGCACTGCCTTTGCCGGCGGCGTCGCGGCCTTCGAAGATCACCACGACCCGGGCGCCGGTGGCCCGCACCCACTCCTGCAGTTTGACGAATTCGGTTTGCAGCCGGTGCAACTCGGCCTCGTATACGTTGTCGGCGATTCGGCGGGCGGCGGGCTCGCCGCTCATGTGGCCGCCTCCAGCAGCTCCGCGAGGGCCTCGTCCAGCAGCGCCGAGACCAGCCCGACGTCGCTCATCGACTTGCGGTCGGCGTTGACCCCGTAGTACAGCGTGCCGTTGTAGGACGTGACCCCGATGGTGAACGCCTTGTTGGGCAAAAGCGGCGGCACACTATAGGTCTCGAGCAGCTTGGCGCCGCAGACGTAGAGCTGGCGCTGGGCGCCGGGAGCATTGGTGATCAACAGGTTGAACACCCGCCCGGAGAACCCCGCGAAGGCGGTCGCAACCCGAACTCCCATCGCGTGCAGCGTCGGTGGTGCGAACCCTGACACGGTCAGGATGGTGCGGGCGTCCACCAAGCCGGTCGAAGTGGGGTGCGATTCGGTGGCGTAGGCGATCTGGGAAAGCCGCACCACCGGATTGGGTTCTCCGACCGGCAGATCCACCAGGAACGGGGTCACCGCACCGATGGGTTGGCCCGCGGTGTCGTATTCGTGGTCGGGGTACACCGACAGCGGCGCCATGGCCCGCACCGTGCGGGTCGATCCGACCGGCTCGCCGCGGGACAGCAACCAATTGCGCAGCGCCCCGGTGATCACCGCGAGCACGACATCGTTGATGGCGCAGTCATAGCGGGCCCGTACCGTGCGGTAGTCCTCCAGCTTGCCCTGCGCCACGGTGAAGAGCCTGTTCTGCGAAACCTGGGTATTGAGTGGACTGTTCGGCGCCGTGCCGCGCGCGACCGCCCGGGCGGTGTCGAACGCCTTGCGACCCCACCAGCTCAGCGGGCTGCCGACCGTCGACCCCACCGCCCGCAGCTGGGTGCGCGGCGCCGCCATCCAGTCCCCGACCGCGCCCAGGACCAGTTCTACGGCGCCGGGCTCGCGGCGCGGCACCCAGATGTCCTCGTCGAACGGCGGCGGGCGCTGCGTCCGGTCGACCAGAACGTGCCCGAGGGCCGGTGCGGCCATTCCGTTCACCAGCGCCTGGTGCGACTTGATGTACAGCGCGATGCGATTGTCGGCCAAGCCCTCGATCAGGTACAGCTCCCACAGCGGCCGGAGCCGGTCCAGCGGCTGCTGGCCGAGGTGCGCGATCAGCTCGTGCAACTGCCGGTCGCTGCCCGGAGACGGGACCGCGAGATGACGTACGTGATAGGTGATGTCGAACTCGTGGTCGTCCACCCACACCGGGCGGGCCAGGCTCATGCTGACCTCGCGGATCTTCTGCCGGTAACGCGGGACCTGCGGCAGCCGTTGCTCGACGGTGGCCAGCAACTTCTCGTAGCTCAGCCCGCCCCGCGGATTGCGCAGCACATGCAGCGACTGCACGTACATCGGCGTGGTCGTGTTCTCCAACTGGTAGAAGGCCGCATCCGTCGCCGACAACCGGTTCACCATGAAGCCCGCCCTCCCAGCCGACTCGATCCGAACGGCGCTGCAAGCGCCCCGAACCGGAGAAACACTGCCGCTCACGGTAGCCCGCCGCCGTTGCGCCGCGCACGCGGATACGGCCGCGCCGCGATTGTGCCATGATCGCCGGACACATCCTGCCACTCTCCAGCAGGGCTGTCCGATCGGATCGACTCGTGGAGAGCTGCTGTGACCCTCAACCCGAACCCGCCCGTGCGCTCGAGCGTCGCGCCGGTCATCGACTACGAACCACCGGCGCGCGCGGCGGTTCCGTGCCGGCCCGTACCGCCGGTATCGGCGCCCTCGTCGCGGCCGCGCCGCGGGCATCCGCCGGGACTGTGGCCGCACCGGCCGGCGCGAGGCGGGCTGGCCGGCCCACTGCAGTCGGCCGCGGTCTTCGCCGACGCCGCGCTACGCCGGGTCCTGGAGGCCATCGATGGGCGTCGTCCAACGGCGCATCTGCATCCGCTGCTGGCCACCGGGCTGGCCGAATCGGTACTGGCGGCGCGGCCCGTCGACAGGGCCCGAGGCGGGCCGGCGACACTGCAGCGGGTGCGCGTGCAACAGGTCGATTCCGGCGGTTCAGCGAGCCTCGACGAAGGAGAGGCGAAGCTGGGACCGCCGCATGAACCCGCCGAGCCGACCAGCGCCGTCGAGGCGTTCGGCACCTACCGGCGTGGCCGGCGTACGCATGCGCTGGCCTGCCGCATCGAGCGGGTGGCCGGACCCGGCGCTGTGATGGCCTGGCAGATCGTCGCCCTGCACATCGGCTGAGGGCTTCGCGCTGGTTGCGGGCGGTCAGCTCTTGCGCGTCTTGGGCGGTTTGGGTCCGCGGCCTTCGCGGCGGGCCGCCTCCCGGCGCTCACGCCGCGATGCCGCACCCGCCGGCTGCAGGTCGCGGCTGCGCCGCACCTGCGCCGAGCCGTCCTCGTCGGGACCGGAGTAGGTCAGCCCCGCGGTACCGTCGGCGCCGTCGGCGCCCTTGGCCCCGTTGGCGCCGTCGATTCCCTTGGCGCGCAACCCGAATTCCGCCAGCCCCTGCGGAGCGTCCACCGGTGCCACCGACGGCGCCGGTGCGGCCTCGACGGCGACGTTGAACAGGAAGCCGACCGATTCCTCTTTGAGCCCGTCGAGCATGCCGGTGAACATGTCGAAGCCCTCGCGCTGGTATTCCACCAGCGGGTCGCGCTGCGCCATCGCCCGCAGGCCGATGCCCTCCTTGAGGTAGTCCATCTCATAGAGGTGCTCGCGCCACTTGCGGTCCAGGACGGACAGCAGCACGCCGCGTTCCAGCTCCCGCATGGCGCCGGCCCCGGCGGTGCCGTCGACCTCGGCCTCGCGCGCGGCGTAGGCATTCTCGGCGTCGGCGAGCAGCGCCTCGAGCAGCTCCTCGCGGGTCAGGTCGTCAGCCTCACCGACGTCGGCGGCGTGCAGCAGTTCGTGGTAGTCGATGCCGACCGGGTACAGCGTCTTCAGCGCGGTCCACAATTGTTCGAGATCCCAGTCCTCGGCGTAGCCCTCGCCGGTGGCGCCGTTGACGTAGGCGGTGATCACGTCGACGAGCATGTCGTGGGCCTGCTCGGCCAGGTTCTCGCCGTCGAGGATCCGGCGGCGCTCGGCGTAGATCACCTTGCGCTGCTGGTTCATCACCTCGTCGTACTTGAGGACGTTCTTGCGGATCTCGAAGTTCTGCTGCTCGACCTGGGTCTGGGCGCTCTTGATCGCCCGATTGACCATCTTCGCCTCGATCGGCACGTCGTCGGGCAGGTTCAGCCGGGTCAGCAGTGACTCCAGTGCCGCACCGTTGAACCGGCGCATCAACTCGTCACCCAGCGACAGATAGAACCGCGACTCGCCGGGGTCGCCCTGGCGGCCGGACCGGCCGCGCAGCTGGTTGTCGATGCGCCGCGACTCGTGCCGCTCGGTGCCCAGCACGTAGAGACCGCCGGCCTCGATCACTTCCTTGGCCTCGGCGGCCGCCTCCGCCTTGATCGCGGTGAGCGTCTCGTCCCAGGCGGCCTCGTACTCCTCGGGGGTTTCGACCGGGTCCAGGCCCTGGTTGCGCAGCTTCTGGTCGGCCAGAAAGTCCGGGTTGCCGCCGAGCACGATGTCGGTGCCGCGGCCGGCCATGTTGGTCGCCACGGTGATCGCACCGCGCCGGCCCGCCTCGGCGATGATGTGCGCCTCGCGCTCATGCTGCTTGGCGTTGAGCACATTGTGCGGGACGCGCCGCTTGGTCAGCTGCTTGGACAGGTACTCCGAGCGCTCGACGCTGGTGGTGCCGATCAGCACCGGCTGACCCTTCTCGTAGCGTTCGGCCAGGTCGTCGACGACCGCGGCGAACTTGGCCTCCTCGGTCTTGTAGATGAGGTCGATCTGGTCGGTGCGCGCCATCGGCTTGTTGGTCGGGATCGGCACCACGCCCAGCTTGTAGATCTCGTGCAGCTCGGCGGCTTCGGTCTCGGCGGTGCCGGTCATCCCGGCGAGTTTGTCGTAGAGCCGGAAGTAGTTCTGCAAGGTGATGGTGGCCAGCGTCTGGTTCTCGGCCTTGATCTCCACCTGCTCCTTGGCCTCGATGGCCTGGTGCATGCCCTCGTTGTAGCGCCGCCCGACCAGCACCCGGCCGGTGAAGTCGTCGACGATGAACACCTCGCCGTTGCGGACGATGTAGTCCTTGTCGCGGTTGAACAGCTCTTTGGCCTTCAGGGCGTTGTTGAGGTAGCTGACCAGCGGCGAGTTGGCTGCCTCGTAGAGGTTGTCGATGCCCAGCTGGTCCTCGACGAACTCCACCCCGAGCTCGTGCACACCGATGGTGCGCTTGCGCAGGTCCACCTCATAGTGGACGTCTTTTTCCATCAGCGGCACGATCCGGGCGAACTCGGTGTACCAGTTGGAGGCGCCATCGGCCGGCCCGGAGATGATCAGCGGGGTGCGCGCCTCGTCGATCAGGATCGAGTCCACCTCGTCGACGATGGCGAAGTTGTGCGGGCGCTGCACCAGCTGCTCCAGCGAATGCGCCATGTTGTCGCGCAGGTAGTCGAAGCCGAACTCGTTGTTGGTGCCGTAGGTGACGTCGGCGTTGTAGGCGACCCGCCGCTCGTCGGGGGTCATCTGAGACAGGATCACCCCGACCTCCAGACCCAGGAAGCGGTGCACGCGGCCCATCCACTCGGCGTCGCGTTTGGCCAGGTAGTCGTTGACCGTGACGACGTGCACGCCCTTGCCGGAGATCGCGTTGAGGTAGGCCGGCAGCACACAGGTCAGGGTCTTGCCCTCACCGGTTTTCATCTCCGCGACGTTGCCGTAGTGCAGCGCCGCCCCACCCATCAGCTGCACGTGGAACGGCCGCTGGCTCAGCACCCGCCAGGCCGCCTCGCGAGCCACCGCGAACGCCTCCGGCAGCAGGTCATCGAGGGATTCGCCGCCTTCGTAGCGCTCCCGGAACTCGTCGGTCTTGGCCCGCAACTCCGCGTCGGTGAGCGCCTCGGCGTCTCCGGACAGCGTGTCGATGTAGTCGGCGACCTTCCTGAGCCGTTTGACCATGCGGCCTTCACCAAAACGCAGCAACTTGGACAGCACGGCTGGTCCCCTACTCAGTCTTCGGCATTAATCGAGCGTCACCCATGGTAGGTGACACTGTTGCAAGGGGCGGCCCCGCCGGGTTCCGGCGGTGTCATTCAAACGGCGTCACACCAAACGGATCAAGCCGTAGTCATAGGCGTGCCGGCGATAGACCACCGAGGGTTGGTCGGTCTGCTTGTCATGGAACAGGAAGAAGTCGTGCCCGACGAGTTCCATCTCATACAGCGCATCGTCGACGGACATCGGCGTCGCGGAGTGCTCCTTGGTGCGGACGATCTGGCCCGGTTCGTGGTCGTGGCCATCATGCAGCGCGCCGTCGGTGTGCCCGGACCCGTCGCGGTCCGGTTCGGCGATGCCGTCCCGGTTGAACGCCGCAGCCAGGAGTTCCGGATCCAGCGCGGTCGCCTCGGCCACCGAGACCGGAGTCTTGTCGCCGTAGGAGACGTTGCGGCGGCCTTTGCCTCGGCGCAGCCGGCTCTCCAGGCGGTCGATCGCGGCCTCGAAGGCGGCGTAGAAGCTGTTGGCACGGGCCTCGCCCCGGACCACCGGCCCGCGGCCGTGCGCGGTGATGTCGATCTGCTGGCAGGACTTTCGCTGCCGGCGGTTGTTCGCGTGCTTGAGCTCGACGTCGAACAGGCGAATGGAACGGTCCAGCCGCTCCAGGCGGGCCAGCTTCTGCGAGACATAGACCCGAAAGTGGTCCGGTATCTCGACGTTGCGGCCCTTGACCACGATTTCGGCGCCCGACTGATCGAGGCTCTCGTCGGCATCGACCGGCGCACGGCTGGTTTCCACGAATTGACTTACCATGCTCGACACTCTTTTCTCGTCGTCTCGACCACGTACTCACGGTTCCCGTCCTTGATGACGACCGTAGCCATGCCGCCGGATACGTGCCACTGCTTTGACGGACCCGTTGCGAGTTGGTGGCCGCACCGCCATCAAGCCGCCGCGATCACCAATGCCGCGGCCACCGCAACACCGCCGGAACGCAGCACCCGCACCGACTCGGCCAGGGTGGCGCCGGTGGTGACGACGTCGTCGACGATCAGTACGTCACCGGGGGGCAGCCGGCGCCGGCTCAGCACCACCCGGCCGTCGACGTTGCGTTCGCGGGCGCCGCTGCCCAGCCCGACCGAGTCCCGGGTCAGTGCCCGCATCCGCAGCGCCGGCGCCACCGTGAGGCCTGGAAGCCGGGCCGACGCCGCGGCCGCGATCCGCCCGATCGGGTCACCGCCGCGGCGGCGGGCGGCACTGCGCCGGGTGGGCGCGGGAATG
Source organism: Mycolicibacter sinensis (assembly GCF_001673565.1). GTDB lineage: Bacteria > Actinomycetota > Actinomycetes > Mycobacteriales > Mycobacteriaceae > Mycobacterium > Mycobacterium sinense_C. The sequence continues at coordinate 53,489 of NZ_LZMF01000071.1, read as the reverse complement.
ATCGTCAGCGGCAGGTCGAGCATCCCCCAGCACAGCAACCGGTACAGCGCGACGGCCAGCGGTAGAGCCAGCGGCGCGATCAGGTCGGTGCGCCCCCGCTCCTTCACCGCGACTATCGCCTGACGGCGGGCCCCGGCGTAGCGGCCCAGCGCGAACACCGGCACCTGCGGGTCGAGCCGCGGACTGGCCAGGCGGGGCTCGTCGGGCCCGACGGCGAGCTGCGCCGCGCAGCCGGCGCACCAACCGGTGGCCGGGGCGCCGCAGCCACCGCACTGCCGGGGAAGCACCAGATCCAACCCACCGTCGAGCATGCGCCTGAGACTGGCACCGGCCACCGACAACCGGCCCCTAAAAGTCGTGCTACGTCATGTCGTATTCGCATGTCAAGGGGCCTTTAGTCCGCAGTAGCAGCATCACCAAACGCCGAAACCGTGAGGTCCCTTACAGATTCACGAATTTTATTCCTCGATACTGTTAGCGTCGCCGTCCATGACCTCCAAACCAACGCAGTTGGACACGTCAGCAGAGCCCGAATCCGGTGGCGCCACGGCGTTGATCGGCAAAGGCTGGGCCCAAGGCGTGGCCCTGGTGATGATCTTCGGATTCCTGGTGATGGGCATCCTGGCCTACCGCACCTACACCGCATCGATGCCGATGCCGGACAAGGTGGTCACCGAGACCGGACAACAACTGTTCACCGGCGACGACATCACCCGCGGCCAAACCCTGTTCCAGGCCCGCGGACTGATGCAGTACGGCTCGGTGCTGGGCCACGGCGCCTACCTGGGCCCGGACTACACCGCCGAATACCTGCGGATGGCCACCGACAATGTCACCGGCCAGTTCGAGGCGCAGGGCGTGACCAGCCCGCACGACGATGTGGTCGCCGAGTTCCGGACCAACCGCTACAACGCCGACACCGGCACCCTGGTCTTCACCGACAAACAGGCCCGCGCGTTCACCGATATCCAGCGGCACTACGCCGACTATTTCGGCGAAGCCTCCACCAAATACGGCCTGCTGCCGCACATGATGACCGACCCGGGCGAGATCCGCGACGTGACCGCGTTCTTCGCCTGGACCGCTTGGGCGTCGGCGGCCGACCGGCCCGGCCACGCCTACAGCTACACCAACAACTGGCCCTCGGAGCCGCGCGTGGACAACGGCCCCACCGGATCGGTCGTGGTGTGGTCGGTGCTGTCCCTCATCGCGCTGCTCGGCGGGATCGGGATCATGTTCACCGTCTACGGCCGGTGGAGCCAGAACATCGGCTGGCACGGCGCCGAGACGACAAGGCTCGAGTTCCGTCAACCCGGCGAGGTGCCGCTGACCCGCTCCCAGCGGGCCGCGGTCTGGATCTTCGCCGTCGTCGCGGTGCTGTTCTTGATCCAGACACTGCTCGGCGGCGCCGTCGAGCACTACCGCGCGGACCTGGCGGAGTTCTACGGGATCGACCTCGCCAAGTTCCTGCCCTACAACCTGGCCCGCACCTGGCACCTGCAACTGTCGCTGTTCTGGACCGCCGCAGCGTTTTTGGCCGGCGGCATCTTCTTGGTGCCCTTCATCACCCGCCGCGAGCCCGCCAAGCAGTCGTGGCTGGTCTACGGCCTGCTCGGAGCGCTCGCCGTGGTGGTCTTCGGGTCCCTGGGATTCGAGGCGCTGTCGATCTTCGGCAAGGTCGAGCCCGGCACCGTGCTGTCGCAGCAGTGGGAGTTCCTGGACCTGCCGCGGGTATTCCAGCTGTTGCTGATCGTCGGGTTGTTCCTGTGGATCTTCATCATCTGGCGCGGCATGCGCTCCAAGCTGGCCAGCACCTCGCGGATGAACCTGCCCTGGGTGTTCTTCTTCACCGGCCTGACCATCCCGGCCTTCTACGCGGTCAGCCTGCTCGCCGGCAGCGAGACGCACTTCTCGGTCGCCGACTTCTGGCGGTTCTGGATGGTGCACCTGTGGGTCGAGGACTTCCTGGAGCTGTTCACCACCGCGATGGTGGCCTACCTGTTCGTCCAGCTCGGGGTGGTGCGGGAGAAGGTTGCGCTGCTGGTGATCTTCCTCGACATCATCTTGTACTCCGCCGGCGGCGTGATCGGCACCATGCACCACCTGTACTTCTCCGGCACCCCGGTCGAACACATGGCGCTGGGTGCCTTCTTCTCCGCCGCCGAGGTCATCCCGCTGACCTTCTTGACCGTGGAGGCATGGGCATTCCTGCAGCTGGGCGCTCGCCAGGAAGCCGGCGGTGAGCACAACTTCCCGGCGCGCTGGGCGGTGATGTTCTTGGTCGCGGTCGGGTTCTGGAACTTCTTGGGCGCGGGCATCTTCGGCTTCCTGATCAACCTTCCGGTGGTGTCCTACTACGAGATCGGCACCGCGCTGACCGCCAACCACGCGCACGCGGCGATGTTCGGGGTGTACGGCATGCTCGCGGTGGCCCTGGCGATGTTCGCCTTCCGGTATGTGATTCCGGCGGACAAGTGGCCGAACAAGCTGGCCCGACTGTCGTTCTGGTGCATGAACATCGGCCTGGCCTGGATGGTGTTCGTCACCCTGCTGCCACTGGGTGTGCTGCAGTTGTTCCACTCGGTCAACGCCGGCTACTTCGAAGCGCGGTCGCTGGGCTACATCACTCAGCCGGGCAACGCGGTGCTGGAGTGGCTGCGGTTGCCAGGCGATGCGATCCTGATCGTCGGCGGCGTCGTGCCGTTCTGCTGGATCGCCTGGATTGCACTGCGGCACTTCCGTTCCGGTCAGACCGTCGACGAGCTGCCGGAGCACGCGCTGTACACCTCGGTGGCGACCGACGCGACCGAGACCGAAGCCGCGAAACAGGGCTGATCGACGATGACGATGCCGGGAGCATGGGTGTGGCTGATGTCGGGCTACGCGCTGCTCCTGCTCGTGTTCGCGTGGGGCTTCGACGGCATGGCCAAGCGGACCTCCGATCGCGCCGCCCAGTGGCGCACCGGAAAGTTCACCTACCACGAAGATCACGACGCCTGGAAATGCCCGGAGGACCAGTGGCTCTGGCCGACCTCGTTCGACCCGGACAACCGGGTGATGCGGTACCAGGCGACGCCGTCGATCTGCAACGCCTGCCCGGTAAAGGACACCTGCACCACGTCGAATCATGGTCGGCAGATCAGCCGGCCGGTCGACCCCTGGCCGCATTCCGAGGCGGGCCGGTTCCACCGTGGCATCGCCTGCGCGGTGGCCGGATTCGGGGTGGTGATGCCGCTGGCGGCACTGATCGGCAACCACCGGCCCGCCGATGTGCTGGTGCTGGCCGCAGCGATCCTGATCGTGCTCGCCGGCGGCTCCCCCCTGCTCCGCCATCTGTGGAACACTCCCTCAAACCCCCCACAGGACGCCCCGCACGACAGACCGCACCGGATCGACCCGCAGGCGCAACTCGACCAGGTCGAAGCGGCCATCGACCGATACTCCACCCGCTGGGGCGGTTTTTCCGACAGCTCGAGGAGGCAGCGCATCAATGAGTGAGGGCCTGATCACCGTAGCGGTGATCGTGATCGCGGTACTGGCCGCGCTCGCCTACTTCTCGATCCACGTTTTGCGGGAGTACGAGCGGGGCGTCGTCTTCCGGGTCGGGCATGCCCGCCCCCTGTATCAGCCGGGACTGCGGATCCTGGTTCCGCTGGTGGACAAGATGATCCGCGTCGACCAGCGGGTGGTGACGCTGACGATCCCCCCGCAGGAGGTGATCACCCGCGACAACGTGCCCGCCCGGGTGAACGCGGTGGTGATGTTCCAGGTGGTCGATCCGCTCAAAGCGATTCTCGCGGTGGAGAACTACGCGGTGGCCACCTCCCAGATCGCCCAGACCACCCTGCGCTCGCTGCTGGGCCGGGCCGATCTGGACACCCTGCTGGCGCACCGAGACGACCTGAACGCCGACCTGCGCACCATCATCGACACCCAGACCGAGCCGTGGGGCGTGCAGGTCCGGGTGGTCGAGATCAAGGACGTGGAGATCCCGGAGTCGATGCAGCGCGCGATGGCCCGCGAAGCCGAGGCCGAGCGCGAACGGCGCGCGAAGGTGATCAACGCCCGCGGTGAGCTGCAGGCCTCCGAGGAACTGAGCCAGGCCGCCGAGACGCTGTCGCGCAATCCCGCGTCGCTGCAACTGCGTTACCTGCAAACCCTTTTGGAGCTCGGCGCCGACCAGAACTCCACCGTGGTCTTCCCGCTGCCGGTGGACATCATCACCCCGTTTCTGGGGGGCGGCGCACCCAGACGCTGATATGGACCAATGGCACTGCTCTCGGCGTGTCGGCGCGGTTACCCTGGGCAGTGCCGGGCGCGGTCGACGTCCGGCCGGCCAGTCGGGAGCCATCATGGGTGATCGGGAGTCAACACAGGCGGTCGTCGTCGGTATCGACGGGTCACCGGCCGCGCACAGCGCCGCGGTCTGGGCGGCCGGCGAAGCGGCCGATCGGAACCTGCCGCTGAAGCTGGTCTATGTCATCCATTCGGCCGGCGATCCGGCCGATCCCCCCGACCCGCAGGCCGCCGCCTCCAGCGCACTGTCGCAGGCCCGCCAGGCGGCCCGGGCCGCCGCCGGCGCGCAGATCGAAACCGAGGCGCTGCACGGAAACCCGCTCGCCACCTTGATCGAACTGTCCCACTCGGCGGCAATGGTCGTGGTGGGATCGGTCGGGGTGGCCCACACCTGCCATCGCGCCGGTTCGACCGCCGCGGCGCTGGCCGGATCGACCGACTGCCCGGTGGCCGTGATCCGCGGTCCCGGCACTCCCCGACACGACGGGGCGATCGTTGCCGAAATCGATGCGTCACCGGACAATAAGACCGTGCTGGGATGGGCCAGGGCCGAAGCCGAGCTGCGTCACGCGCCGCTGCGGCTGGTCACCTCCGGTGACGTCGAGGGCTACCTCGCCGCGCACGCCGGGTCGATCCAGCTGTTCGTCTCGGGAACTCGCGATCGGCGCAGCCTGGGCTGGGCCGGCGGCACCGGCGGCTGTTCGGTGCTCACCGTCGGCGGGACGCCGCGATGACCGCCGCGGCGAAAGGGCGCGCCACCGTCACGGTCTTTCTGGTCGACGATCACGAAGTGGTGCGCCGCGGCCTGATCGACCTGCTCGGCGCCGATCCGGAACTCGACGTCGTCGGCGAGGCCGGATCGGTCGCCGAGGCGCTGGCGCGCATCCCGGCCCTGCGGCCCGACGTGGCGGTGCTCGACGTACGCCTGCCGGACGGCAACGGCATCGAGCTGTGCCGTGATCTGCTGTCCCGCATGCCGGAGCTGCGCTGCCTGATCCTCACCTCGTTCACCTCCGACGAGGCGATGCTCGATGCCATCCTGGCCGGTGCCAGCGGCTACATCGTCAAGGACATCAAGGGCATGGAGCTGGCCCGCGCCGTCAAGGACGTCGGCGCCGGACGCTCGCTGCTCGACAACCGTGCCGCCGCCGCACTGATGGCCAAACTTCGCGGCGCCACCGCCAAACCCGACCCCCTGTCGGGGCTGTCCGAACAGGAACGCATCCTGCTGGGCCTGCTCGCCGAAGGCCTGACCAACAAGCAGATCGCCGACCGGATGTTCCTGGCGGAGAAAACCGTGAAGAACTATGTGTCGCGACTGCTGGCCAAGCTGGGCATGGAACGCCGAACCCAGGCCGCCGTCTTCGCCACCAAACTCGAGCGCTCGCGGAATGTCTGACGACGCATCCCCCGACGGCCCGGGCCCCCTGCGCGACACGCTGTCCCAGTTGCGGCTACGCGAACTGCTGGTCGGAGTGCAGGACCGGGTCGAGCAGATCGTGGAGGGCCGCGACCGCCTCGACGGTCTCCTGGCGGCGATGCTGGTGGTTACCTCCGGGCTGGAGCTCGACGCCACACTGCGCTCCATCGTGCAGACCGCCACCAACCTGGTCGAGGCCAAATACGGTGCGCTGGAAGTGCACGACCACGACCGCCGGATGCGGGAGTTCGTCTACGAGGGCATCGACGACGACACCTTCGCGCGGATCGGGCGGCTGCCCGAAGGCATGGGCGTGGTGGGCCTGCTGATCGACGAGCCCCGCCCGCTGCGCCTCGATGACCTCACCAAACACCCTGCGTCGGTGGGGTTTCCGTCATACCACCCGATAATGCGCACCTTCCTCGGCGTGCCGGTGGGGGTGCAGGACGAGGTCTTCGGCAATCTGTATCTCACCGAGAAGGCCAATGGGCTGCCGTTCAGCGAGGACGACGAAGTGCTGGTACAGGCACTGGCGGCCGCCGCCGGGATCGCCATCGCCAACGCCCGGTTGTACGCACAGGCCAAGGCGCGCCAATCCTGGATCGAATCCACCCGTGACATCGCCACCGAACTGTTGTCCGGAACCGATCCCAGCACGGTGTTCCGGCTGATCGCTGAGGAAGCCAGCAAGCTCACCGGCGCCGAGTCGGCGCTGGTGGCCATCCCGCTGGAAGCGGACACCTTCGACGCGGACGTCAAAGAACTCCTGGTGGTCGAAACCTTGGGCGCGGCAATGGAGACGATCGCCGGTGACACCATCCCGGTCGCCGGGTCTCCGGTCGGCGAGGCATTCGCCCAGCGCATGCCGCGCAAGGTGGACCGACTGGGGCTGACCGGCGTCGACGTGACCGGCCCGGCGCTGATTCTGCCGTTGCGCGCCGCGGACGCGGTGGCCGGCGTCGTCGTGGTGGCGCGAAACGGCACCGCGAATCCGTTCAGCGTCGAACAACTCGACATGATGGCCGCGTTCGCCGACCAGGCCGCGTTGGCCTGGCAGTTGGCCACGTCGCAGCGCCGCATGCACGAACTCGACGTGGTCACCGACCGGGATCGCATCGCCCGCGACCTTCATGACCATGTGATCCAGCGGCTGTTCGCGGTCGGGTTGTCCTTGCAGGGCACCATTCCGCGGGCCCGCTCCGCCGCGGTGCAGCGCCGGTTGAGCGACGCGGTGGATGACCTGCAGGAGATCATCGGCGAGATCCGCACCACCATCTTCGATCTGCACGGGGCCTCCTCGGCGGTGACCCGGCTGCGGCAACGGCTGGACAACGCCGTCTCGCAGTTCTCCGGATCGGGGCTGCACACCACCGTGCAGTTCGTCGGCCCGCTGTCGGTGGTCGAACCACCGCTGGCCGATCACGCCGAGGCGGTGGTCTCCGAGGCGGTCAGCAATGCGGTTCGGCATTCCGGCGCCACCGCGTTGAGCGTGCAGATCAAGGTCGAAGACGACCTGGCCATCGAGGTGACCGACAACGGCCGCGGGATGCCGGAGGTCATCACCCCCAGCGGCCTGGACAACCTGCGCCAGCGCGCCGCGCAGGCCGGCGGGACCTTCAGCATCGAACCGGCCCCGGGCGGCGGCACCGTACTGCGCTGGTCCGCACCGCTGATGACGTAGCAGGCAGCCATTCCACGATGTCATCGAGGAAGCGTCGCGGGGTCGCCGGCAGCGGGTCGGCGTTGATCGGGGCCCAGCCCACCCGCAGCAACATCTGCGGATAGCCGCTGGTGCCGAAGACGTCGCGGCGCACCGCGGCCCGGGTTTCGGCGATCTCGAGCGGCTCGGTGACCGGGCAGCTGGCCAACCCCAGCGCCGTCGCGGTCAGCAACACCACGCTGGTGGCCTCACCGGCACGCAGCTGCGCCAGCCGGTCGTCGTCGTCGGTGCCCAACGCCAGCATCACCGCGCGGTCCTCGGCCGGACCGGCACCGGGCGGCTGGGCCAGCAGCGGGTCGGCGAACAGCCGCCCCGGAATCGGCGTGCCGGCACTCGGCGCCGGAACACTGCGTGCCGGAACGCCGGCCACCGACCCGTACCGACCGCTCCACCTCGCCAGCTCGGCGAGGTAGTCATAGTCGCCGCGGTGGGCGAAGACAGCTTGCGCCACAACCGCATTCAGCCGGTCGAGCGCGTCGATTCGGCGCAGCATCACCCCCGCGCGGGCGGCGCGGGCACCCATCAACGCAACGTCGGCCGCCGCCACCGGCCAGCCGCTGAAGTAGCGGCGGTCGGTGCGCCGCCGCGGTATCGCCGCAGCCAGTGCCACGTCGGCCTGTTCGGGCGGCCGCCCCGGATCGGGCCCGAACAGTTCGATCGACGCCAGGTGCTCGGGGTGGGCCGGATCGGGCAGCCGGTGGACCTTGCTGCGCCAACCCAGCGCGGCGAGGGCGACCACGCAATGGTGCAGCGCCGCGCCGCAACTCAGGATCAGACCGCGGCCGTCGGGATCCACGCTGCGCAGGTGCAGGCCGAGGTCGGCGAACAGCTCCAGCCGAGGCGGCTGTGTCGCCGTCTGCACCCGCCAGCGCCACGGCTGGGAATTGTGCACCGACGGTGCGCGGATCGCCAGCTCGAGCGCAGTGCGAACGGTCTCCCGGACGGCCGCGGGGTCCGGGTAGCCGGCAGGCTGGTCATCCATGATCCGGTCCCCGTTCTTCCGGCACGGTCTTGAGCCGATCTGGCACCGAACCCAAGGACCCGTGACTTTTTCACCATGCTCCTGGGCCGGTAGGCCCGCACAGGGCAGGAAGGCCCCGGCTGGAAAGGACTTTGGGCCACCGGGTCGCAAGCTTCGGCGAGTAGGGACTTCTGGCCCTGCCGACCCCGGCCGGTGCGGGCGGATCATAAGGAGCGGACGCAGGCAGGAGGTCCGCAACATGGAGCAACTGACCACACTGGACGCGGGTTTTCTCGAGGCCGAGGACTCCGACCGCCACATCAGCCTGGCGATCGGCGGGCTGGTCATCCTGGAAGGGCCGCCGCCGGATTACGCCGCCCTGATCTCCGCGTTGGGTGCGCGGATCAGCGGCTGCCGGCGGTTCGGCCAGAAACTGCTGGTGCACCCGTTCGACCTGGCGCCGCCGCAGTGGGTGGCCGATCCCGATTTCGACATGGCGCATCACCTGCGGCGGGTCGCGCTGCCGGACCCGGGCGGCGACGCCGAACTGTTCGGCTTCGTCGCCGACCAGATGGCGCGCCGGCTGGATAGGGATCGGCCGCTGTGGCACATCTGGGTGATCGAGGGGCTGACCGGCGACCGGTGGGCCATGCTGGTCAAAATTCACCACTGTATCGGCGACGGGATCGCGACCTCGCACCTGTTCACCGGGCTCTGCGATGAAAGCGACGACCTCGGCGACGGGGTGGCGAGTTTCGCCGGCCACCTTCGAGGCTCGCACGAATCGCATTCGGGCGAATGGCATTTCGGACTTCCCGCCGTGAACACCAGCCCTGCGGCCTGGGCCGCCGATCTGTGGAATGTGTCGACCGCGATCAGCGCCGCGGCCCTACGGGCCGCCCGCGGCACCGTCGAGTTGTCGGCCGGGCTGCTGCACCAGGGCACCCCCACCTCGTTGAACGGACCGATGAGCGCGATGCGCCGGTACAGCTCGGCGAAGGTATCGCTCGCCGACGTCCACCAGATCTGTCAGGCGTTCGACGTGACCCTCAACGATGTCGCGCTGGCCGGTTTGACCGAGGCCTACCGCGGCATGCTGCACCGCCGCGGCGAACGCCCGCTGCCCGAAACGCTGCGCACGTTGGTGCCGGTGTCCACCCGCGGCGGCGGCGCCGTCGACGCGACCGACAACCGGGTGTCGGTGATGCTGCCCTACCTGCCGGTGGAGGAGGACAACCCGGTGCGGCGGCTGAAACTGGTGCACGCGCGGCTGAGCCGAACCAAGCGCACCGGGCAGCGCCAGGCCGGCAGTGCGTTCGTCTCGGCGGCCAACCACATTCCGTTCCCGCTGACCGCATGGGCGGTGCGGCTGTTGACGCGGCTGCCTCAGCAGGGCGTCACCACCATCGCGACCAATGTGCCGGGTCCGTCGCAGACCCTGCACATCATGGGCCGCACGGTGCTCGACGTGCTTCCGGTGCCGCCGATCGCGCTGCAGCTGCGTACCGGGGTGGCGATGCTGAGCTACGCCGAGAGCCTGTTCTTCGGCGTACTGGCCGACTACGACACCATGCCCGACGTCGACGAATTCGCCCGCAGCATCGAGACGGCGGTGGCCCGGCTGGTGGCCGCCGCCAAGCGGCGCAAGACCAACCGGGAGCACGCCGAACACCGGCGCCCGTCGCTGGTGGCGACCGGCTGAGCTGGGGCTCAGCCCGGCAGCACCGGCTGTGCGCCGGCGACCATGAACGGGCCCAGCGGCGACCAGCTCTGTTCGTCCTCGGCCCGCGACGACGACAGCGCCAACACCCCGCGCGGGTCGGCCACATAGACCGTGGACGGGTCGGCGACGATCGTGGACACCGGCAGCTGCAGATTGCCGTTGGGCGCATCGGAGTTCACCCCGTCGATGTTGACGTAGGACACCGGGTGCTTCGGGTCGGATCGGCTCACCACGATGTCGTCGCCGGTGCGCCAGCTCAGCGACACCACCGAGGAGCCGAGCCCGAAGCCCAGCCGGCGCGGATAGTTCAGCACGAACTGGCCGGCCGCGGTCTGCTCGACGCCGGCCAGGATCACCTGTCCGCCGATCACCATGGCGGCCCGGGTGCCGTCGCGGGACAGCTGCAGCTCGCTGATCGGTCCGGGGAACCGCGCGTTGATCGCCCCGGAGTCCACCGGGATCCGGGCCGGGCGCCCCGAGGCCACCTCTTGGATCGCGCGCAGCACGTTGTTGCCGTCCACGACCACCCATACCGCTTCGTCCAGCGACCAGCTCGGCCGCGACAAGGTGTGCCCCTCGGCGGCCTGCACCGCCTCGCCGCCGAGGTCTCCGATCCACAACGTGGCCGGCGGGTCGGGGGCACCCGGGTGCACCACCACCGAGGCCACCTGACGTCCGTTGCGCGACAACGCCGCCGCCTCCTGGTCGGGTTCCCGCCCGAACGCCCCGGGCACCCGGTTGGCCTGCTGTCCGTCCAGGACGAGCAGCGACCCGCCGACCAGCGCATGTATTCCGGCGCCGGCGCCGTCGGAGGCGCCCGGGTCGGTGGTGGCCACATCGGAGGTCGTCCAGCCATCCGGGAACCGGTCGTCGAGCGCCGCACCGTCGGCAGTGATCACGTACGGGCCCTTGATATCCGCCCGCGCCAGCGTCCAGATCAGTTGGGCGGCAAGCAATTGCCTGCTGTTGGGGTCGGTGGTCGACAGGCTGTCCAGGTCGATCTTCGCCCCACCGTAGCCGCGGCCCACCCCGCTCTTGCCGCCGTCGGCCCGGGTCACCGGACCGCGCAGCCGCAACGGTGCCGCCAGCAGGTTGCGCACACCGGCCATCTCCGGGCGCGGGCCGGCGATCAGCTTGGACACCAGCTCGGTGGCCAACTGGTCGGGGTCGGACACCGCGACGTAGCGCGGATCGGGAACCACCGTCTTGCCGGTCGGGTCGACGAAATACAGCGTGTTGCGCTTGTAGGTGGCCTGAAACTGCTGCCAGTCCAAGAAGACTCCGTTGGGCAGCCGGTCGATGCGCCAGCCGTCGGAGGTCTTGAGCAGTTCGATCGGCTCCGGGGCGGGCAGGGCGCCCTCGGCGGTCTCGAACACCCCCATGTCCGACAGCGAACCCAGCATGTCGGCGCGCATGGTGACCGCAACCCGGTCGGCGCTGCGGGTCTCGACGAACACCACGTTGTCGATCAGCAGCGCACTGCCGGCGTCGTCCCAGGCATCCGACGCCGACTGGGTGAGGAACTGCCGTGCCGCGCGGTGCCGGTTGGCCGGGTCGGCGGTCGCCTTGAGGAATTCGCGCAGCAACACATCGGGGTCCATGCCCGGGGTGGGTTTGGGCAGCACCGTCGGCGGCGGCGCCTGCACGGTGCCGATCGCCTGCGGGGCCGATGTGCTGGGCACTCCGGCGCAGCCCGCCAACGCCAGGGCGGTACTTACCAGGGCGGGTATCAGCGCCACCGCGCGCAGCCGGCGGTTAGCGAGGCTCGACGCAGGAGAGACGAAGCTGGACCGCCGCATCCGAACCCGCGCCATCACCCGCTCCGCTCGGCGTGTTCACGCGCTCGCTGCCGAAGCTCGCGGCGCTCGGCGGCGGTCACCGGCTTCATCGGCAGCGGGCTGGTGGTGACCTTGTGGCCGCGCACCAGCGGCAGGGTCAGCCGGAAGCAGGCGCCCTTGCCGGGTTCGCCCCAGGCCTCCAGCCGGCCCTGGTGCAGCCGGGCGTCCTCGACGCTGATCGCCAGCCCCAGCCCGGTCCCCCCGGAGCGCCGCACCCGCGAGGGGTCAGCGCGCCAGAACCGGCTGAACACCAGCTTCTCCTCCCCCGGCCGCAACCCCACCCCGTGGTCGCGGACCGTGACCGCGACGGTGTCGTCGTCGGCGCGCATCCGGATCACCACCGGCTTGTGCTCGGCGTGGTCGATCGCATTGGCGATCAGGTTGCGCAGGATGCGTTCCACCCGGCGCGGATCCACCTCGGCGATCACTCCTTCGCCCGGCAGGTCCACCCGCAGCTCGACGCCGGCCTCGGCGGCCAGATGTCCCACGTTGTCCAGCGCGCTCTTGACCGTCGAGCGCAGGTCCACCGACTCCACCGACAGCTCGGCCACCCCGGCGTCGTGCCGGGAGATCTCCAGCAGGTCGTTGAGCAAGGACTCGAACCGGTCGAGTTCGCTGACCAGCAGCTCGGTGGAGCGTCGCAGCGAGGGCTCCAGGTCTTCGCTGTGGTCGTGGATGAGGTCGGCGGCCATCCGCACGGTGGTCAGCGGGGTGCGCAGCTCATGGCTGACGTCGGAGGTGAACCGGCGCTGCAGGTTACCGAACTCTTCGAGCTGGGTGATCTGGCGCGACAGACTCTCGGCCATGTCGTTGAACGAGACCGCGAGCCGGGCCATGTCGTCTTCGCCGCGGACCGGCATGCGTTCGGACAGGTGCCCCTCAGCGAACCGTTCGGCGATCCGCGAGGCCGACCGCACCGGCAGCACCACCTGCCGGGACACCAAAAGCGCAATGCCGGCCAGCAGCACCAGCAGCACCAGGCCGCCGGTGGCGATGGTGCCGCGCACCATGCTGATCGTGTTGCGCTCGGTCCCCAGCGGGTAGATCAGGTACAGCTCCAGGTTGGTGATCCGCGACGTCGTCGGCGTCCCGATCACCAGCGCCGGGCCGGAAAACCCCTCCACGTGCACGGGGGCGTACTGGTAGCTGACCTGACCGGCCTTGACGAATTCGCGCAGTGCGGCCGGCACCTGCTCGACCGGCCCGGCGGTGGTCGCCGCCCGCGGGCCTTCGCCGAGCACCACCAGCACCGCGTCGAACGCGCCCGCGGTTCCGCTGCCGGCGGCCGGGCCGGTTTTGCTCATCAGCGTGTTGCGGGCCAGTTGCAGGCTCGAGGTCAGCGAACGGGCCTCCTCACCGCCGACGATGCCGCCGGCCGTGACGCGGGCCCGCTCGATCTGCTCGGTCGCCGCCCGAACCTTGACGTCCAGCACCCGGTCGGTGATCTGGCTGGTCAAAACGAATCCGAGCGCCAGGATGACCGCAGCCGACAACCCCATCGTGAGCACCACGACCCGCAGCTGCAGTGACCGGCGCCAGGCGACCTGCACCGCGCGGCGCAGCGTGTTCACGCCGAGCAGCAGGGGACCCGACCGCCGGGGGCGCCGTCTGGAGCTGAAGATCACGTGCGCCGCTCCCCGGTGGGGATCACGGAGGTCCGGCCTTGTAACCCACTCCTCGAACGGTCAGCACCACGGTCGGGTTCTCCGGGTCTTGCTCCACCTTGGCCCGCAGGCGCTGGACGTGCACGTTCACCAGCCGGGTGTCGGCCGGATGCCGGTATCCCCAGACCTGTTCGAGGAGCACTTCACGAGTAAACACCTGGCGCGGCTTGCGTGCCAGGGCCACCAGCAGGTCGAACTCCAACGGCGTCAGGGAGATCTGCTCACCGGCACGACTCACCTTGTGCGCCGGTACATCGATGTCGATGTCGGCGATGGAGAGCATCTCGGCAGGCTCGTCGTCGTTGCGGCGCAGCCGCGCGCGCACCCGGGCCACCAGTTCCTTGGGCTTGAACGGCTTCATGATGTAGTCGTCGGCGCCCGACTCCAGACCGAGCACCACGTCGACGGTGTCGGTCTTGGCGGTGAGCATCACGATCGGCACCCCGGAGTCCTTGCGCAGCACCCGGCACACGTCGATGCCGTTCATGCCGGGCAGCATCAGGTCCAGCAGCACCAGATCGGGCCGCAGCTCGTGCACCGCGGTGAGCGCCTGGGTGCCGTCACCGACGACCGCGGTGTCGAAACCCTCCCCACGCAGCACGATGGTGAGCATCTCGGCCAGCGAAGCGTCGTCGTCGACGACGAGAATCCTTTGCCTCATGGCGTACATCGTGTCATCAGATCGAGACAAAATCCTGCTACCACGCGCGTGTTTCGCAGGTTAAACGTGCAGAACGCCGGCCAGCTCGGCCGCCGAGACCGTCGGGCCGGCCAGCTGCCACCGCCCGGCGAACCCGGCCCGGGCCAGTCCGCGGTACACCTCGCCGGTGCGGCGCTGCAGGCCGTCGTCGCGCTCGTAGCTGTCGCGGGCCCGGGCGGTGTCGTGCACCTCGCGATTCCGGGCGCGCTGGGCGGCGAGCTCGGCGGGGACGTCCAGGAGGATCTGCCAGTCCGGCGCGGGCAGCTGCAGCCGCTCGAATTCCAGCTGCCGCACCCAGCCCACCACCTCGCCGTCGGCGTCCTGATGCAGCCGGGCTGCGCTGTAGGCCGCACTGGAGGCCACATACCGGTCCAGGATCACCACGTCGTTGCTGGTGTGCAGGCTCGCGATCTCCTCTTTGGCGCCGGCCCGGTCCAGCGCGAACAGCAACGCCATCGCGTACACCGAATCGGCCAGGTCGCCGTGCTGCCCGCGCAGCGCCTCGGCGGCGACGTCGGCGGTCACCGAGCTGCCGTAGCGCGGGAACGCGCAGGTGGCCACCGATTTCCCGGCGGCTTCGAACGCCGTCCGCAGGCCCCGGCTCAGGGTGTTCTTGCCGGCGCCGTCGACCCCTTCGATCGCAATCAGCACGGCGGCAGCCTACCCACGTTTCCTGCCACCCGGAGTACCGCTGACCGCTAAACTGACATCCGCCGACCCAGGGGGAAGCTCATGACCGCAGATACAGGTTCTCGACGCAGCGGGGCGAACTGGATCACGGCGGCTGCCGCCGTGATCGCCGCGGTGGCCGCTTCAATAGCGGCGTTCTTCGCTTTCGTCACCCACAGCAAAACCGAGTACGCGGCCTCCAACAGCATCAAGCCCGCCTACCAGGCGCTGTGCGTCGCCTACAGCGACTTCGTGCTCACCCAGTCCCACAACGGCTATACGCCCGAAGAGATCCAGCGAGTCATCGATTTCGCCGGCAGCCACCCGATCGACCCGCCCGACGGCGATGGTGGTGGACCGGATCAGTCCGGCATGCCCGACCGGTGGCCGTCTATCAGTGACGCAAAAGCCTGCGGCACGCCGGCGGAGATCATGGCTCACGCCAAGCGCTGAGCGGCTGGCTTACCAGCCGCCGCGCCCTCCGCTGTGAATGAATCCATTGATCCGACCGCCGTTGATCCAGCCGTTGTTGCCCCAGTTGCCTTTGCCCACGTTGCCGTGACCCCA
Organism: Mycolicibacter sinensis; assembly: GCF_001673565.1. GTDB lineage: Bacteria > Actinomycetota > Actinomycetes > Mycobacteriales > Mycobacteriaceae > Mycobacterium > Mycobacterium sinense_C. Next base: position 37,931 of record NZ_LZMF01000071.1, on the reverse strand, counting down.
ACCGCCGTGGCCGCCACCACCGTGACCGCCACCGCCGTGCCCCCAGCCGCCGCCCAACGGCATCCCATCGACGCCGGGCGGTAGATCAGCGGGAACGGAGGGACCGGCGACCGCGGGGCTGGCCGCCGCGACAGCGACCTCACCGGCGGGAACACCAATGACCGCCATGGCGCCGGCCAGCACAGCGGCACCCGCGATGCGGCTGATCGCTGTGGAAATCGATCGCGATGAACTCATGGACTCAGTCTCCCCTCTTCATCAGCTTCTGCACCCACCGTAGTCCTCGGAGCGGAGACCCGCCGCCTCGGCGGCTCCCGCACGCCGGAGGTTCCCCGCGCAAAAACCCCCGTTCCGGCGCCGGAACGGGGGTTTTGCCAGGCCTAAAGATCAGTACCGGTAGTGGTCCGGCTTGTAGGGGCCCTCGACGTCGACGCCGATGTACTCGGCCTGGTCCTTGGTCAGCTTGGTCAGCGTGCCGCCGAGCGCCTCGACGTGGATGCGGGCCACCTTCTCGTCGAGGTGCTTGGGCAGCCGGTAGACCTCGTTGTCGTACTCGTCACCCTTGGTCCACAGCTCGATCTGGGCGATGACCTGGTTGGAGAAGCTGTTGCTCATCACGAACGACGGGTGCCCGGTGGCGTTGCCCAGGTTGAGCAGCCGGCCCTCGGAAAGCACGATGATCGACTTGCCGGTGTCACCGAAAGTCCACACGTCGACCTGCGGCTTGACGTTGTCGCGGGTGGCGCCGGAGGTCTCGAGGGCGGCCATGTCGATCTCGTTGTCGAAGTGCCCGATGTTGCCCAGGATGGCCTGGTTCTTCATCGCCTTCATGTGCTCGAGGGTGATGATGTCCTTGTTGCCGGTCGTGGTGATGACGATGTCGGCGTCGCCGATGGCCTGCTCGACGGTCTGGACGTCGTAGCCCTCCATCAGCGCCTGCAGCGCGTTGATCGGGTCGATCTCGGTGACCGTCACCCGGGCGCCCTGGCCCTTGAGCGATTCCGCGGAGCCCTTGCCGACGTCACCGAAGCCGCAGACCAGGGCCTTCTTGCCGCCGATCAGTGCGTCGGTGCCGCGGTTGATGCCGTCGATCAGCGAGTGCCGGCAACCGTACTTGTTGTCGAACTTGCTCTTGGTGACCGAGTCGTTGACGTTGATCGCCGGGAACACCAGCTCACCGGCGGCAGCCAGCTGGTACAGGCGCAGCACACCGGTGGTGGTCTCCTCGGTGACGCCCTTGACCGACTCGGCGATCTTGGTCCACTTGGTCTTGTCGGTCTCGAAACGCTCGCGCAGGGTGTTGAGGAAGACCTTCCACTCGTGCGAGTCGCCGTCCTCAGCCGGCGGGACCACGCCGGCCTTCTCGTACTGGGCGCCGCGCAGCACCATCATGGTGGCGTCGCCGCCGTCGTCGAGGATCATGTTGGCCGGCTCGCCGTCCCAGGTCAGGGCCTGCTCGGCGCACCACCAGTACTCCTCCAGGCTCTCGCCCTTCCAGGCGAAGACCGGGGTGCCCTTGGGCTCCTCGACGGTGCCGTGCGGCCCGACGACGACCGCAGCGGCGGCATGGTCCTGGGTGGAGAAGATGTTGCAGGACGCCCAGCGGACCTCTGCGCCCAGGTCGACCAGGGTCTCGATGAGCACCGCGGTCTGGATCGTCATGTGCAGCGAGCCGGTGATGCGGGCGCCCTTGAGCGGGTTGACGCCGTGGTACTCGTTACGCAGCGCCATCAGGCCGGGCATCTCGTGCTCGGCCAGCCGGATCTCCTTGCGGCCGTACTCGGCCTGCGACAGGTCGGCCACCTTGTAGTCGATGCCGTTGCGGCTGTCCGCGGTCAAACTCATCAGTGCGCCCCCGTAGGTTCAGTGAAATCAGCTCCGCTACAAGCTACCGGCGGAGGTCGGAGAATGCTCGAGCGGGTCAATCGCCGTCGATGACCCCGTAGGTCTCTGCCGCCGGGGTGAACAATCGGGCCAGGTCAGCGGCCACATCGTGGTCGGCTTCGGGGGGCATCGAGACGTAGCTCATGGCCAGTCGGACGATGGCCCGGGCCAGGATGCCGGCGTCTTCCTCGCTGGCCTTGACCCAGCTGTGCATGAACGACGACGTGAGCCGCTGCGAGCAGCGGGTGATGATCGGGCCGCTGTCGGTGGTGATGATCTGCAGCAGGTCGGGCTTGGCGACACCGGTCAGCAGCGAGATCACCAGCGGGTCGGCGGCCGAGGAGGAGAAGAAGGACCGGAACCCTTCCAGGAACGCGGCATGGACGTCGCCGACGTTGCCGTAGATCGCGCGCTCGACGGAGTCGACGAGCCGGTCGGCCAGCCGGATGGCATAGCCCTGCGCCAAGCCCTGGCGCGAGCCGAACTCGTTGTAGATGGTCTGTCTGCTGACGCCGGCCGCCTCCGCCACCGCGGCCAGCGTGATCGACGACCAGTCCCGGCTGGTCAGCAGCTCCCGCATCGCGTCGAGCACCGAGTCGCGCAGCAGCGCCCGGGATGCCTCGGCGTAGGGAATGCGTTTCACCACCGCGAGATTAGTGGGTGTCACGCCTGGACCTGTTCGAAGTCTTGCTTCTCGCGGACCGCGCAGTCCGGGCAGCACCAATCCTCGGGGATCTGCGCCCACGCCGTGCCGGCCGGAAATCCTTCCCGGGGTGCGCCGAGCGCCTCGTCGTAGACGTAGTCGCAGCCCGGGCAGCGGTAGCTCGCCATCACGCGGCCGCCCGCTCGATGTCGCTGGCCCCGTAGCGGGCCAGGATCTTCTTCCGCCGGCGCGGGTCGATGTTGGCCCGGGTGATGTCGCCGCCGTAGTGCGCCAGCACTCGGTGATCCATCAGCTTCCGCCACAGCGGCGGGATATAGGTCAGCCCGATCAGCGACGCGTACCCGCTGGGCAGGTTCGGCGCCTCGGCCATGCTGCGCAGCGTCTGGTAGCGCCGGGTCGGGTTGGCGTGGTGGTCGCTGTGCCGCTGCAGGTGGTAGAGGAACAGGTTGGTGACCAGATGGTCGGAGTTCCAGCTGTGTTCGGGCGTGCAGCGTTCGTAGCGGCCGTTGGCGCGGGTCTGACGCAGCAGGCCATAGTGCTCGATGTAGTTCACCGATTCCAGCAGCGAGAAGCCGTAGACGGCCTGGATGACGACGAACGGGATCAGCGCCGGGCCGAACACCGCGATCAGCACACCCCAGAACACCACCGACATCAGCCATGCGTTGAGCACGTCGTTGGACAACCGCCAGGGACTCTTGTCCAGCCGACGCAGCCGCGCCGCCTCCAGCTGCCACGCCGAACGCAGCCCACCGACGACGGTGCGCGGCAGGAACTCCCAGAACGTCTCGCCGAACCGGCCCGACGCCGGGTCTTCGGGGGTGGCCACCCGCACGTGGTGGCCGCGGTTGTGCTCGATGTAGAAGTGGCCGTAACAGCTCTGCGCCAGGGTGATCTTGGACAGCCAGCGCTCCAGCAAGTCGCGCTTGTGGCCCAGTTCGTGGGCGGTGTTGATGCCGACGCCGCCCAGCACCCCCACCGACAGCGCCAGCCCGATTTTGGCGAACCAGCTGAGTGACCCCTCGACACCCAGCCAGCTCAGGTCGGTGGCGGTGAACAGGTAGGCGCCCAGCACGACGCTGGCGTACTGGCACGGGATGTAGGCATACGTGCAGTAGCGGTAGTACCGGTCGTTCTCCAGCTGCGCCATGGCTTCATCGGGAGCGTTCTGTCCGTCGACGCCGAAGCGCAGGTCCAGCGCGGGCAGCAGCAGGTAGACCAGGATGGGCCCGATCCAGAACGGCAGCTGCGCGGCGGTGTGCCAGCCGAGCCGGTTCATCGCCGCGATGATCGGCAACATGGTGAACAGTGCGGTCGGAGCGATCAAGCCCATCAGCCACAGGTATCGCTTCTTGTCCCGCCATGCCTGCGGTGCTGCCGCCGCCGCGCCCGTTTGCGCCATCCCGAGCCCCTCCTTGTGAGTTCGACCACCGTTGCGGATGGACATTACCTGTTTGCACGTCGGCTGTCTAGACATTAGATGGCAATTTGTACACACAGATTTGGCGCACTGCGGTCGACGGATCCGTATAGCTTTGAGTGCACTTTGACTGCAGAGGGCACGCACCGATGGGCACCACCGCGATGACGGGCGCAGGTTCGAGGACGGGTTCGAGCGCGGCTTCGCGGCCCCGTTCGGCCTTCCGGGTCGGCGCCGACTATGCGACCGGGCTGGCCTTTGCCCACCTGCTCACCAGCGCCGAAGCGATCGCGGTGGTGCTGTCCCTGAGCGGTGAAACCCCCACCGGCGCCAATATCCTGCTGCGCCCGCAGCACGTGATCCTGACCGCGGCGCTGGTCGGGCTGGGCACCTTGGCCGTGGTCATCGCGGGAACGGCCAACATCGTGCCGTCGCTGCGCTGGTACACCGCCGGTCAGCAGCCCGACGCCGGGCAACGTCAGGGCGCGATCAACATTTTGCGGCGCCAGTCGACGATCGTGCTGGGCACCTGGGTGATCGGCGGGGCCATCGGCCTGGCCGCGCTGCGCTCGACAGACGTCGGGCTGATCGTGCTGCTGGCCATGGTCGTCGTCTTCGGCGGAACCGCCTCGGTGTGCACCAGCATGCTGTTCACCCACCGCACCTTCCGGCCGATCGTGGCGGCCACCTGGCGCAATACCGATGTCCGCGCCACTGCTCCCGGCGTGCTGGCCCGGCTGGTCACCATGTGGTTCATCACCTGCGCGCTGCCCGCCGCGGCCATCGTCGTCCTGATCGCCTGCCGGCGGATGGGGTGGGTCATCGACCGCAGCGCCTCGGTGGAGACCCCGGTGCTGGTGCTGTGCCTGGTCGCGGTGCTGCTCGGGATGCGCGCCATGATCCTGGTGGCTCGTTCGGTCTCCGATCCGGTCGGCGAGGTCGTCGCCGCGATGGCCCGGGTCCAGCACGGCGAGATGGACGTCTCGGTCAGCGTCTACGAACACTCCGAGATCGGCCGGCTGCAAACCGGATTCAACCGGATGGTGGCCGGCCTGCGCGAACGCGACCGGCTGCGGGATCTGTTCGGCCGGCATGTCGGCCCGGACGTGGCCCGCCTGGCCGTCGAGCAGGAGCGCGCGCTCGCCGGCGACGTGCAGGAGGCGGCGATCCTGTTCATCGACCTGGTGGGTTCGACGGAGTTGGCGGCCACCCATCCCCCGGACGAGGTCGCCGCGGTGCTCAACGACTTCTTCCGCATCGTGGTGGCCGCCGTCGACGCGCAGCACGGCTCGATCAACAAGTTTCAGGGCGACGCCGCCCTGGCGGTGTTCGGCGCCCCGGTCCCCGTCGACGGTGCGGCCGCGGCGGCGCTGGCCACCGCCCGCACCCTGCACACCGCGCTTCGCCGACTGCCGTTGGTGGACTTCGGGATCGGCGTCTCGGCGGGTCCGGTGTTCGCCGGCAACATCGGCAGCGAGAACCGCTACGAGTACACGGTGGTCGGTGACGCCGTCAACGAGGCGGCGCGGTTGGCCGACCGCGCCAAGGCCGTCAGCGCCCGCGTGCTGTGCTCGCAGACCGCGCTGGAACGCGCCGACGAGCACGAGCGCAGGAACTGGGCGCGGCACGGCTCGGCGGTGCTGCGCGGGCGTGCCCAGCCCACGGTGATGTCCATGCCGACAACCGGGATGTGACCCAGCTCCCAGACTCATGCCACACTCGGGGCATGGTTTACGCGATCGCCCGCCCGCAGATCGAGGGCAACATTGCCGTCGGTGAAGACCGTCAGCTCGGCTTCGCCGAGTTCGGCGCTCCGCAGGGCCGCGCGATGTTCTGGCTGCACGGCACCCCCGGCGCCCGCCGCCAGATCCCGGTCGAGGCGCGGGTCTACGCCAAGGAGGCGAACATTCGCCTGATCGGGGTGGACCGGCCCGGCATCGGTTCCTCGACGCCGTATCAGTACCAGACGGTGTCCCAGTTCGCCGACGACCTGCGCACCGTGGCCGACACGCTCGGCATCGACAAGATGGCGGTCATCGGGCTGTCCGGCGGCGGCCCCTACACCCTGGCGTGCGCGGCGGCGATGCCCGAGCGGGTGGTGGCCGCCGGGATCCTCGGCGGGGTCGCCCCGGCGGTGGGCCCCGACGCCATCGACAGCGGCCTGATGACGCTGGCCCGGATCGCCGAGCCGGTGCTGCAGCGCGCCGGGCGCCCGATCAGCATCCTGGCCACCGGTCTGATCCGAATGATCCGGCCGGTGGCCGAACCGGCGCTGGAGCTCTACGCGCTGATCTCCCCCGAGGGCGACCGTCGGCTGCTGGGCCGGCCGGAGTTCAAGGCGATGTTCCTCGATGACCTGCTCAACGGCTCCCGTAAGCAGCTCGCCGCTCCCATCGCCGACGCCGTGCTGTTCGCCCGTGACTGGGGTTTCCGGCTGGACGAGGTGAAGGTGCCGGTGCACTGGTGGCATGGCGACGCCGACCACATCGTTCCGTTCGCGCACGGGGAACACGCCGTCTCCCTGCTCCCCGACGCCCGGCTGTATCCGATCGCCGGGGAAAGCCACCTGGCCGGGCTCGGTCGCGCCGAGGAGATTCTGCGCGCCATGGACGAGGCCTGGGACCGCGTCGAGTCGCGCTGACCGAGCCATGACCGCACCCCAATCGATCAGGGAGCTGTTCGCCCAGCTCGGCCTGCAGGAAGTGCCGTCGGCGGACGGCACCCTGACCATGGAGATGCCCGTCGACGAGCGGGTGGTCAACACCGCCGGCGGACTGCAAGGCGGGTTGATCGCCACCATGGCCGATGTCGCGGCCGGGCAGCTCGCCGCTCGCAGCACGGCATTCGGCAACGGCATCGCCACCACCGATCTCTTCATCCGCTACCTGCGGCCGATCAAGATCGGACCGGCCCGGGCGGTGGCAGCCATTCTGCGCACCGGCCGACGCTCGGTGGTCGTGCAGGTCGACATCTACCGGGGCAACGACGACGAGCTCGCGGCCACCGCGACGGTGAACTTCGCGGCCATCGAACTGCCCGCCGGGTAGCGCGGTCAGTGCGCCGCGGTGCGCCGGCTCTCGATGAAGTGCGGCAGCCGGAACCGGCGCGGCTCATGCGCGACCGGTGCCTCCTGCGCCACTCCCCCGTTCTGAGCCGCGGCGTAGGCGCCCGAATTACCGGTGACCCGCAGCACCTGGCCGCGCCAGGTGATGTCGGCCTCCCGGTAGGCCTGCACCAGCGCGCGCTCCAGCAGTTCGTCGGCCTGCTCAATGGAAAGCGCTGCCAGCTCGACGAAGTCGCCGTCGCGGGCGTCGAGTTTGAGCGTCGTCGGCCCGGTCTCGACCAGATCGCAGTTGGCGCGGATGCTCAGCTCGGCATTCGAGCGCGCCAATCCGGCCAGCGCGTAGGCGCCCAGCAACGCCCGGCATGCCTCGTCGCCGGCGGGGCCGCAGTCGAATCGCAGCTGCCGCAGGGCGGCGAAGCTGAGTACCTGGGTGCGAAGGATGCGGCTGCAGCAGACGGTGTCGGAGCCCGCGCGCGAATCCGCCGCCGCGCCTTCGACGAGCACGCCGATGATCTCACCGGAGACCGCCCCGCGAAAGCGGCTCTGGCCGGTGCCGCGGGCGGCGTCGATCGCGCCGAAAGCCAGGCTGCCGGGGCTCAATTCCATGAGGGCGCGGGCGTTTTCGGGGGCGCTCTCCCGAGCGGCCCGGTAGACCGGGTGGGCGATCGCCGGGTGGGCGTCGATCGACCCGGTCAGGAAGTGGCCGTCGAAAACCCGTTGCGGCAGTTCGAGATCGGTGTAGACCGTCCGGCCGCCCTCGTAGGAGACCTCCATGCGCGGCACCCGGCTCAGTACCGGGTGCTGATCGCGGACGCCTTGCAGGATCGCGGCTTCCATGCGCTGGATCTGGCCCTGGTTGTCGTCGACGACCACTGTCACCGTCGGGTTGCCATCGATCAGGCGGGTCTCGGTGGCGATGGCCGACGGGCCGCGTCCGGCCCGGCGGGCCGGGCTGATCGCGGCGTGGGGGCCGCCCGCCGGCGCCAACTCGGTGGCCAGGCTCAACGTGCTGGCCCCGCCGGCCTGACACGCGGCGGTGAGCTGTTGGTAGGAGAAGCGGGACAAGACGGTCAACTTTCTACTCCAGCGAGTCTGGCACAGGGGTGCGGTCCAGGTCAGGTTCGAGAAAGATGACCCGGGCTGCGGGCACGGCCGCGCGGATGTTGGCTTCGGCGTCGTCGATGGTGGCCGCGATCGCGGCCAGATCCAGCCGGGGAAGCACCGCGATCTTGGCCCCCACCAACATTTCGTCGGGCCCCAGGTACTGGGTGCGGATGTGGATCAGCCGGGTGATGTTGGCGGTCTGTTCCAGCGCCGCACGAATGGCCCGGTCCTCGGCGACGGTGGCGCCCTCCCCGATCAGCAGACTGTGCATCTCGACCATCAGGAAAACCGCGACCACCCCGAGCAGCGCGCCGATGCCCAGGGTCGCCACGCCGTCCCATACCGGGTTGCCGGTGAGCATGCTCAAGCCCACCCCCGCCAGCGCCAGCATCAGGCCGATCAGCGCGGCGGTGTCCTCCAGCAACACCACCGGAAGCTCCGGGTTGCGCGAGGTGTGCAGGAACCGCAACCAACTGCCCTCGCCCTTCAGCGGACGCGACTCGCGCACCGCGGTGCGAAAACTGTAGGTTTCCAATCCGATTGCCACCACCAGGATCGCCACCGCCACCAGCGGGGAACTCAACTCGACCGGGTGGCGGACTTTCTCGTAGCCCTCGTAGATCGCGAACATCGAGCCGAGGCTGAACAGCACCAGCGCCACCACGAACGACCAGAAGTAGCGGCTGCGTCCGTGCCCGAACGGGTGCAGCGCATCGGGAGCTTTGGCCGCGGCCCGCTGGCCGTAGAGCAGCAGCGCCTGGTTGGAGGTGTCGACCACCGAGTGCACCGCCTCGGCGAGCATGGCGGCGCTGCCGGTGATCAGATAGCCGACGAACTTCGCCGCGGCGATTCCGGCGTTGGCGACCAGCGCCGCGACGATCGCCCTGGTACTACCGGACGAGGACACTCACAGGCCTATCGTCGCGCGGAACAGTGCCGCCGGCTGCTGGGCCAGCAGCCGGATCGGCCCGTCGTCACTGGGCACCCAGGCCGACTCGCCACGGTGCAGCGTCAACGTCCCCGTCTTGGCGTGCACGGTGACCGAGCCCTCGGTGCACAGCAGGATCTGCGGGCCGTCATGGTGGGCCGGCGCGTCCACCTCATGACCGAGGTAGGCGCCGTCCAGCGTCAGCCGTGACACCGCGAACTCCTCGGCGGGGGTCTGGTAGACCACCTCGGGTCCCTCGGTGTGCACCGCCGATCGCAGCGCCTCCGCGGTGGTCGGAGTAAAGTCCAGCACCCTCAGCAGTTCCGGGACGTCGACGTGCTTGGGCGTCAGCCCGCCGCGAAGGACGTTGTCCGAGTTGGCCATTACCTCCAGCCCGACACCGTGCAGGTAGGTGTGCAGGTTGCCGGCTGCCAGGAAGATCGCCTCGCCGGGGGCCAGGCTGACCCGGTTGAGCAACAGCGCGGCCAGCACGCCGGCGTCGCCCGGGTAGCGCTCACCGAGTTCGAGCACCGTCTTGGCCTCCGCGGCGAATTCGCCGGCCTCGGAACTGAGGTATTGGATGGCCCCTTCGAGCACTGCGGGCACCAGCACGTCGAGATCGGGCTGGGGTGCGGTGATCCAGGTGGTGAACAGGGCGCGCAGGCCGTCGGCGTCGGACTGGCCACCGTCCGGGCAGGCACCGAGCAGGTCGATGAACGGGTCGAGGTCCGAGACCGCCAGCGCCCGCAGCAGCTCAATGGTCCGCGCCGCGGGCCGGAAACCGGCCAGCGCCTCGAACGGCTGCAGCGCCACCAGCAGTTCCGGTTTGTGGCTGGTGTCGCGATAGTTGCGGATCGGCGAGGACACCGGAACCCCGAGCCGCTCCTCACGCTCGTAGCCCTCGATGGCCTGCATGGTGCTGGGGTGGGCCTGCAGGGACAGTGGCTCGTCGGCGGCCAGCACCTTGACCAGGAACGGCAGCCGGTCACCGAAGCGGGCGTGCGCCACCGCGCCGAGCTGCCCCTCCCAGTCGGCGGTCAAGACGTCCAGCAGCGATGCCTCGCCGTCGGCAGTCTCCAGCCAGGCCGGGTCCCCGGGGTGCGCGCCCAGCCACAGCTCGGCCTCCGGGTGTGCCGCTGGGACCGGCCGACCGGTGAACTCGGCGATAGCGGTCCTCGAGCCCCAGGCGTAGGTCCGTATCGCGCCCCGTAGTGGTTCCACAGTTCTCGTCAACCCCGCACAAGTCGCACATAGGCGGCCGCCATCTCCAACCGCACGGCCAACACCGCAAGCTGCTGTTCGACCCCGCCGGGGCCGGTCGGCGCCGGCGCCTCCAAAAACCCAGCCGGTGCCGCGGTTTCCTCCGGCGCCCCCGGCGACAGCGGCACATCCCCCGCGCCGACCAGGTCGGCGTCGTCCAGGCCGCTGACCCGGGCCGCGACCACGGTACGGTCGGCGGCCAGCGTCAAGGCCAGCACCCGCAGCCGGTCGGCGGCCGGGCCGTCGATCTGCTCGTCATGAAAGATGTCGGCGGATCCCGCGGCGGCCCGGGCCCGCAGTGCGCTCACCGCATCGGCCAGTCCGGTCGCGGCCACCGTGGTCAGCCCGATCCGCAGCATCGCCGCGCAGCCGTGCCGGGCCAGCGCCAGCGTCGCCGCGCAGTCACCGGCCAGCGCGACTTCGCGGCCGATGATCCGGTCCGCCAACATCTTGGCCGGATTGGTGAACAGCTCGCGCCCGGCGCTGTTGCGCAGCGCCTCGGCGTCGAGTTCGTCGGCCAGCGCGCCCAGGTCGGTCGCGGTGGCCGCTGTCTCCACAGCGTCCATCACCGCCAGCCCGGCGGCCAGGTAGCGCGGCAGGCCGAACTCGTCCGGGACACCCAGCCGCGGCTCCAGCACCGCGACCCGGCCGGCGGTGGCATCGCGCAGCGGGCCCTCGTAAGGCGCGACCACCACCACCCGCGCGCCGCGCCGCACCCCGGCTGCGGCGGCGGCGACCAGCGCCGGATCCCCCGGATCGTCACCGGCGACGACCAGCACATCCAGCGACCCGACCCACGCCGGGGCCTCGGCGGCCAGCACCAGCGGTTCGCGAGCCGAGTCCCCGCGAGCCGCGGACAGCAGGCTGCCCGCCGATGCCGCCGTTCCGCGGGTCGCCACCCAGATCAGCGTGCGCGGCGGATAGTCCCGGCTGTCGCTGCGCACCGCGTCCAAGGCGCCCTCGGCGACCGCCGCGGCGGTGGCGCGCACCTGCGCCCCGGCCATCGACGCCGCCCACAGCGCCCCGTCCCGGTCGGCGGCCAGCAGCGCCTCGGTGTCGTCGAGGTCAACGGTGGAAGAGAACGCGTTCACGACCGTGACTTCTCGGCGGCGGGCACGGCCTCGATCTGCTCGGCGACCTTGGCCACCACCGCATCCACCGCGGCGGCGTCGGGCGCCTCCACATTGAGCCGCAGCAGCGGTTCGGTGTTGGAGCTGCGCAGGTTGAACCAGCTGCCCTCACCCAGATCGACGGTCACCCCGTCCAGGCGGTCGACGGAGGCTTGCTCGCCGAACGCCGCGAGGACCGCCTCCACACACGCCGCTGCGTCATCAACGGTGAAGTTGATCTCGCCGGAGGCCGCATACCGCTGATAGTCGGCGGTCAGTTCGGACAGCGGCCGCTGCTGTTCGCCGAGTGCGGCCAGCACGTGCAGGGCGGCCAACATGCCCGAGTCGGCGCCCCAGAAGTCACGGAAGTAGTAGTGCGCCGAGTGTTCCCCGCCGAAGATGGCGCCGGTCTCTGCCATCAGCCCCTTGATGTAGGAGTGCCCGACCCGCGACCGCAGCGGGGTACCGCCGCGCTCGGCCACCAGTTCGGCCACCGCCCGCGAAGTGATCAGGTTATGGATCACCGTCGCACCGGGCTCGCGGGCCAGCTCGCGGGAGGCGACCAGACCGGTCACCGCCGACGGGGACACCGGCTCACCGCGCTCGTCGACGACGAAGCACCGGTCGGCGTCGCCGTCGAAGGCCAGGCCGATGTCGGCACCGCTGTCTCGGACGAAGGCTTGCAGGTCAACGAGGTTGGCCGGGTCCAGCGGGTTGGCTTCGTGGTTGGGAAAGTTGCCGTCCAACTCGAAGTACAGCGGTAGCAGCGTGACCGCCTCGATTGAGCCGAACACCGCCGGGGCGGTGTGGCCGGCCATCCCGTTGCCGGCATCGACGGCGACCCGCAGCGGGCGCGAGCCGCTGATGTCGACCAGGGAGTGCAAGAACGCCGCGTAGTCGTCCAGCACGTCCCGATCGGTGATGGCGCCGCGCTGCCCGGACCGGCCGGCACCCGGGTCCACGCCGGCGATCAGCTCGTCGCGGATCCGGCCCAGGCCGGTGTCGGCGCCGACGGGCTTGGCGCCCGCCCGGCATAGCTTGATCCCGTTGTAGGCGGCCGGATTATGGCTGGCGGTGAACATCGCGCCCGGGCAGTCCAGCGAGCCGGAGGCGAAGTAGAGCTGGTCGGTCGAAGCCAGACCGATCCGGACCACGTCGAGGCCCTGGGCGACCACCCCTTCGGCGAACGCCGCCGACAGTGGTGGCGAGCTCTCGCGCATGTCGTGGCCGATCACCACCTGGCGGGCGCCCTCGTCGCCCATCAGCCGGGCGAATGCGGCCCCGACCTCGGTAACCAGTGATTCATCGATCTCCGAACCGACCAGGCCACGTACGTCGTACGCCTTGATCACACGGTGGACAGCCGCAGCGGGCCGAGACATGGACAGGGCTCCTGACGAAGTGGACTCTTGCCGCTCAAGCCTAGCCCGCAACCGGCGATCAGTCCGACGGGTCTGGCAACACGCGAAGATGACCACGCCGCCGGCCGTTGCTCTTGGCGGGCGGGCCGGGCGGCGCCAGCACCCCGCCGCCGGGGGCGGTGGCGGGTGCGCCCCGGGCGCCGGAATCCGCGGGGCCGGTCTGCGGGTACCACCCGTTGGCCGGCCCAGAAGACCCGGCCTGCCCGGACTGACGTTCGCGAACCGCTTCGGCGAGTGCGATCAGGTCGTCGTCTTCGGGGGACACCCAGGGGCCGGGGTGGCGGACCAGTTCCCAGCCCCGCGGGGCGGTGATCCGGCCGGCGTGGTTGAAGCACAGGTCCCACGAATGCGGCTCGGCGGCGGTGGCCAGCGGGCCGACCACGGCGGTGGAGTCCGAGTAGACGAACGTCAGGGTCGCCACCGCGTAGTGCGGGCACGCTGGCCGACAGCAGCGACGCGGAACGTTCACGCCCGTGAGGCTATCGTGGCCGCGCACCGCCGCGGCGCCGGACACGCGCAACGGGCGGGCACGCTATGCGCAACCGTTACCATCGTCTGCGTGATCGCAACGCGTCGGCATTGGCGCGGCCGCGAGCCCCGCGGTCCGCTGCTTCCGCCGACCGTGCCGGGCTGGCGCACCCGCGCCGAACGGTTCGATATGGCGGTGCTGGAGGCCTACGAGCCCATCGAACAACGCTGGAAACAACGGCTGTCAGCGCTCGACATCGCGGTCGACGAGATCCCGCGGATCGCCGCGAAGGACCCCGACAGCGTGCAGTGGCCCCCGGAAGTGGTCGCCGACGGGCCGATTCCGCTGGCCCGCTTGATTCCCGCCGGGGTCGATGTCCGGGGCAACCCGACGCGGGCGCGAATCTTGTTGTTCCGCAAGCCGATCGAGCAACGGGCGAACGACAGCACCGAGCTCGGAGATTTATTGCACGAAATTCTGGTGGCTCAGGTCGCCACCTACCTGGATGTCGAACCCACCGTCATCGACCCGACGATCGACGACTAGCTCCCGAAACTGACGCGAACGGGCTCAGATGATGCCGCGCTTGAGGCGACGGCGCTCACGCTCGGACAGCCCACCCCAGATGCCGAAACGCTCGTCGTGCGCCAAGGCGTACTCCAGGCACTCGCTGCGCACCGAGCAGCGCTGGCAGATCTTCTTGGCCTCGCGGGTGGAGCCGCCCTTCTCCGGGAAGAACGCCTCGGGGTCGGTCTGCGCGCACAGGGCGCGGTCCTGCCATTCCTCGTTGGTGGCCGTCTCGGCGTCGAACGGGTCGAAGTCGTCGTAGCCGTCCGGTTCGGGAACCAGGCTCAAATGCGGCCGGCTGGGCGGCAGCTCGGCCTCGATTGGCTGCATTGCGGTATGAGCTTGCGGTGCCCCCCCGATTACGCCCCAAAGGTGCTCATAGGACATGCTGGGCCTCCTCACCTGGTTGCGCGATCCTGATCTGTCGCCCGCTATTGCGATGTTGTCCGTACCAATTCGAACATGTGATCGAATCTCGGTCTGCGACACCGGAATCGGCTGGCCAACCGGGAAATGACACTGATGTGATTAGACACGGGTTGCTTGGCCCGGTCAAGCCGAATGGCCAAATTCCTTACCATCCCGTGACCGATTTCGGACGTGTCCGAGACCGGCGAGTCCGTGTCGTCTAGCCCACACCGGCCCTACGGCGTGTCTTGCGAGGGTCGCTGGGACGCACCGCCACACCGGCCGCATCCACACCAAAGGTACTGTCGTGCGCTGTGAAGGTCACGGTTCTGGTCGGCGGGGTCGGCGGTGCCCGGTTCCTGCTCGGCGTGCAGAAACTGCTGGGCCTGGGCCAGTTCGGCGGTGGCTCCGTTGACGGCGAGAGCGCCGCGCACGCACTGACCGCGGTCGTCAACGTCGGTGACGATGCCTGGATGCACGGGGTGCGCATCTGCCCGGATCTGGACACCTGCATGTACACCCTGGGCGGCGGCGTGGACCCGGAGCGCGGCTGGGGTCACCGCGACGAAACCTGGCACGCGATGGAGGAGTTGGCCCGTTACGGCATGCAGCCGGACTGGTTCGGTCTGGGCGACCGCGACCTGGCCACCCACCTGGTCCGCACCCAGGCGCTACGCGCCGGCTATCCGCTGACCGAAGTGACCGCGGCATTGTGCGAGCGCTGGCAGCCGGGCGCGAGGCTGCTGCCGGTAACCAACGACAGCTGCGAAACCCATGTCGTGATCACCGATCCCGCCGACGACTCTCAGCGTGCCATCCACTTCCAGGAGTGGTGGGTACGATACCGGGCCGACGTCCCCACCCACGGATTCGGCTTCGTCGGCAGCGAGAAGGCCAGCGCGACAGCCGAAGTCACCGAGGCCATCGCCGAAGCCGACATCGTGCTACTGGCTCCGTCCAACCCGGTGGTGAGCATCGGCGCCATTCTTGCCGTCCCGGGCATCCGCGCCGCACTGCGGTCTACCCAGGCTCCGATCGTCGGCTATTCGCCGATCATCGCCGGGAAACCGTTGCGCGGCATGGCTGACACCTGCTTGAGCGTGATCGGCCTGGATTCCACCTCGCAGGCGGTGGGCGCCCACTACGGTGCCCGCAGCGGAACCGGGATCCTGGACTACTGGCTGGTGCACGAGGGCGAGGACGCCGAGCTGCCCGGTGTGACGGTGCGTTCCGCCCCGCTGCTGATGACCGATCCGGCCGCGACGGCCCAGATGGTGCGCGCCGGGCTGGAGTTAGCGGGGGTGTCGCTATAACAGGGCGGGCAGAACACGGCAGCGCCGCCAAGGTCGAGATCCTCCCCGTCACCGGCCTGGCGGAATTCCGGCCGGGCGATGACCTGGCGGCCGCGCTGGCACACGGCGCACCATGGCTGGCCGACGGCGACATCGTGGTCGTCACCAGCAAGGTGGTGTCCAAGTGCGAAGGCCGTATCGTGCCGGCGCCGCATGACGCCGAAGCGCGAGATGCCCTGCGCCGCCAGCTGGTCGAGGCCGAGGCGGTGCGGGTGCTGGCCCGCAAGGGCCGCACCTGGATCACCGAGAATCGGCTCGGCCTGGTGCAAGCCGCCGCGGGCGTGGACGGCTCCAACGTCGGCTCCGACGAACTCGCACTGCTGCCGGTCGATCCCGACGGAAGCGCCGCCGCGTTGCGCACCGGCCTGGCCGAGCGGCTCGGCGTGGACGTGGCGGTGCTGATCACCGACACGATGGGCCGCGCCTGGCGCAACGGGCAGATCGACGTCGCGATCGGGTCGTCCGGCCTAAGCGTCCTCAACAGCTACGCCGGTGCCGTCGACCGGCACGGCAACGAATTGTTCGTCACCGAAGTGGCGGTCGCCGACGAACTGGCCGCGGCCGCCGACCTGGTCAAGGGCAAGCTCACCGATGTTCCGGTAGCGGTGGTACGCGGAGTGGCCAGTCCCGACGACGGTTCCACCGCAGCCTCGCTGGTGCGCTCCGGCTCCGACGACCTGTTCTGGCTGGGCACCGCCGAGGCCATCGAGACCGGGCGCCGCCAAGCCCAGCTGCTGCGCCGGTCGGTGCGCACGTTCTCCGGCGAACCGGTACCCGCCGATCTGGTCACCGACGCCATGGCCGAGGCGTTGACCGCCCCGGCGCCGCACCACACCCGGCCGGCGCGGTTCGTCTGGCTGCAGACCCCGGGCGTGCGCACCCGGCTGCTCGACGCGATGGCACAGCAGTGGCGCGCCGACCTGGCCGGCGACGGCAAGTCTCCCGAGGCGATCCAGACCCGGGTCTCGCGCGGCCGGATCCTCTACGACGCACCCGAAGTCGTCATCCCGGTAATGGTTCCCGACGGTGCCCATTCCTACCCCGACGCGGCCCGCACCGCCGCCGAGCGCACCATGTTCACCGTAGCGGTCGGCGCCGCAGTGCAGGCGCTGTTGGTGGCGCTGGCGGTGCGCGGCGTGGGCAGTTGCTGGATCGGTTCGACCATCTTCACTCCGGAACTGGTGCGCGCCGAACTGGATCTGCCGCCGGACTGGGAGCCGTTGGGCGCCATCGCAATCGGCTACCCTTCGGAGCCGGCCGAGCCCCGTTCGCCGGCTCCGGTCGATGACCTGCTGGTGCGCCGGTGAGCACGCACGCCTCCGCGGTCGCGACACTGCGAGCCTGGGCAGCACCGGATTTCGCGCAGGACGCGCTGCGACACGCGGTTCTGGCGTTTCTTGATGCCCGCGCCGACGCTTGTGCGCGCGAATGCGTTCCCGGCCATATCACCGCCTCGGCGCTGGTGCTCGACGACACCGGCAAGCGGGTACTGCTGACGCTGCACCCGCGGGTCGGCCGCTGGGTGCAACTGGGCGGGCACTGCGAGGACACCGACGCCGATATCGTCGGCGCCGCACTGCGCGAGGCGACCGAGGAATCCGGCATCGCCAGGCTGCGGCTGGACCCTCAACTGGCGGCGGTGCACGTGCACCCGGTGACCTGCTCGCTGGGGGTGCCGACCCGGCATCTGGACCTGCAATTCGTGGCGTACGCACCGGCCGGCGCGCAGATCGGGATCAGTGACGAGTCGGTGGACCTGCGCTGGTGGCCGGTCGACGCGCTGCCATCCGATGCCGACGACGCGCTGCGGTATCTGGTTGGTGCGGCGCGAAATCGGCGCTGAGTCAGGGCCACCGACTACCTTCAGGCAGGCATCTGCTTGACCTTCGACCTGCCGTTGGCCACCCGGCGACGCGAGTACGCGATTCGCGGTCATCGGGGCCGCACACCACCGGGTTCACCGTGTACGCCAAGATAAACCGCTTCAAGGAGTAAATTGCGGCCGGTGAAACGGGTTATCGTCGTCGGCTCCGGCTTTGCCGGGTTATGGGCCGCCCTGGGTGCTGCCCGCCGCATTGACGAACTCGCCCTTCCAGCGGGAGCGGTGGAGATTACCGTGTTGAGCGCCAACCCGTTCCACGATATCCGGGTACGCAACTACGAGGCTGACCTACGCGATTGTCGTATCGCACTGGAGGATCTGCTCGAGCCGGCTGGCGTTGGGCACGTCACCGCTGAGGTCACAGGGATCGACACTGCCACCGACAGCGTCACCACGGCGACCGGAGCCACGTACCCCTACGACCGACTGGTGTTGGCATCAGGAAGCCAGGTAGTCAAACCAGACGTCCCCGGCTTGGCGCAGTTCGGCTTCGACGTCGACACCTACGGCGGCGCCATGGCGCTCGCGAAGCACTTGCGCGGCCTGGGCCGGCGGGGACCGAATCCCGCCCAGGCGGCCACTGCCGTCGTGGTGGGCGCCGGGTTGACCGGGCTTGAGACGGCCTGCGAGCTGCCCGGCAGACTCGCCGCGATCGTCGGCGCCGAGGTCACGCCCCAGGTCGTGCTGATCGACCACAACGACCACGTCGGCTCCGATATGGGGTCATCGGCTCGCCCGGTCATCGAGGCGGCCTTGTCCGGCATCGGTATTCAGACCCGAACCGGCGTCACGGTGACAGCCATCGGCGAGCATGGCGTGACGTTGTCCTCCGGTGAGGTGGTGCCGGCCGCGACGGTCGTCTGGTGCGCCGGGATGCGGGCCAGCGCACTGACCGCGCAACTGCCAGTGTCCCGTGACCGGTTCGGCCGGATTCCAGTCGACGACCAGTTACGGGTCGTCGGGGTTCCGTCGGTGTTCGCGGCCGGCGACGTGGCCGCCGCGCAGATGGACGACGAACATCTCTCGGTGATGTCGTGTCAACACGGTCGACCGATGGGACGCTACGCCGGCTACAACGTCATCAGCGATCTATTCGACGAGCCGATGCTGAAGCTGCGGATCCCCTGGTATGTCACGGTTCTCGACCTGGGACCAGCCGGGGCGGTGTACACCGAAGGCTGGGACCGTCAGGTGGTGGCGTGTGGCGCGGAGGCCAAGGCCACCAAGCAGACGATCAACACCCGCCGGATCTACCCGCCGCGCAACGGCGATCGCGCAGCGCTGCTGGCCGCTGCCACACCATGGCTGCAAGACCGCCCCGAGCTCGGGTAGCTCAGATGTCGCTGGAGTACCGAATCCCGCAGTCCGGGATCGACACTCCCGGCCACACCCGCGCCCCGCGCAGCAGCTCGCAGCGCGCCCCGATGTCGGCGCCGTCGCCGATCACCCCGTCGCGGATCAGCGCCCGCGGCCCGATGCGGGCGCCGAACCCGATGATCGAGCGCTCGATCACGCAGCCGGCCTCGACTTTGACCCCGTCGAAGATCACCGCGCCGTCCAGCCGGGCGCCCGGGCCGATCTCGGCGCCGCGACCGACGACCGTGCCGCCGATCAGCACCGCACCCGGCGCCACCGCGGCACCGTCGTGCACCAGCGACTCGCCGCGCTGACCGCCCAATGCCGGCGACGGCGCGATGCCGCGCACCAGATCCGCCGAGCCGCGCACGAAGTCCTCCGGGGTGCCCATGTCACGCCAGTAGCTGGTGTCGACGTAGCCGCAGACTTTCACGCCGTCGGACAGCAGCGCCGGGAACACCTCGCGCTCCACCGAGACCGCCCGGCCCCGCGGAATACGGTCGATCACGTTGCGGGACAGCACATAACAGCCGGCGTTGATCTGGTCGGTCGGCGGGTCCTCGGTCTTCTCCAAAAATGCGGTGACCCGGCCGTCGTCGGTGGGCACACAGCCGAACGCGCGCGGGTCGCCGACCCGCACCAGGTGCAGGGTCGCGTCGGCGGCATGCTCGCGGTGATAGGCGTACAGCTCGCCCAGGTCGGCCCCGGAGAGCACGTCGCCGTTGAACACCATCGCGGTGTCGTGGCGCAGTTTGGCCGCCACGTTGGCGATGCCGCCGCCGGTGCCCAGCGGCTCGTCTTCGGTCACGTAGTCGATCTGCAGGCCCAGCGCGGATCCGTCGCCGAACTCCGCGGAGAACACCTCCGGCTTGTAGGACGTGCTGAGGATCACGTGTTCGATGCCGGCCGCCGCGATCCGCGACAGCAGGTGGGTCAGGAACGGCAGCCCCGCAGTGGGCAGCATCGGCTTGGGCGCCGACAGCGTCAGTGGCCGCAGCCGGGTGCCCTTGCCGCCCACCAACAGCACGGCATCGACTTGCTGAAGCGTCACGGACGTCCTTTCGTCAGCTTGCGCCGGGCGCTGCGCACGGCCAGGCCGGAGCGCACCGCAAGCGCCCCGCGCATGGTCCAGCGCAGTGGCGCGCGCCACCAACCGGGGTGCCGGTCGGCGAGGTAGGTGTAGGTGCTGCGGTGGTGCGCCGCCAGGTTGGCCGCCGGATCCTTGCCGGTGGCGTGGCCCTTCTGGTGCAGCACCTCCGCAGACGGCACGTAGACGTTGAGCCAGCCGGCCTTGCCCAGCCGGTCGCCCAGGTCGACGTCTTCCATGTAGAGGAAGTAGCGCTCGTCGAAGCCGCCGATCTGATCGAACGCGGCGCGGCGCACCAGCAGGCAGGCGCCGGACAGCCATCCCACCGGGCGCTCGCTGGGTTCCAGGCGTTCTTGGCGGTAGGCCCGCGACCACGGGTTGTTCGGCCAAATCGGGCCGACGACGGCGTGCATGCCGCCGCGGATCAGGCTCGGCAGGTGGCGCGCCGAGGGGTACACCGAGCCGTCGGGCTCGCGGATCAGCGGGCCCAGCGTCGCCGCGTGCGGCCACCGGGCGGCCGCCTCCAGCAGGGCGTCGATGCTGCCCGGGCCCCACTGCACGTCGGGGTTGGCCACGATGAGGAATTCACTGCCCCGGTCGCCGAGCAGGGCCACCGCGCTGTTGACCGCGCCGCCGTAGCCGAGGTTGGCCCCGGTCTCGAACAGCTGCGCGTCCGGGTAGCGCTGCACGGCTTCCTGCGGCGCGCCGTCGGTAGATCCGTTGTCGGCCATCACCACCTGCACCGGGCGATCGGTCGCCAACGACAGCGACGCCAGGAAGCGGTCCAGATGCCAACCCGGCGAATACGTCACCGTCACCACCGGCAAGGCCTCACTCACGGCGTAGAGGTTATCTGGCCAGTGCCGCGGCCAGCGCATCGCGCCATGGGCGCAGCGGCGCCAGGCCGGCTCGTGCCGATTCGACGCCCGACAACGCCGAGTACGCGGGCCGAGCCGCCGGACGGGGCCGCGCGGCGCTGCTGACCGGTGCCACCCGCTGCGGGTCGGCGCCCAGCGCGGTGAACACCGCGCGGGCCTGCTCGTAGCGGCTGGCCGCACCGCCGTTGGCCGCGTGCAGCACACGCGCCGCGGGCCACGCCCGCGCCAAGGCCAGCAGCGCATCGGCCAGGTCGCCGACAAAGGTCGGTGAGCCGACCTGGTCGTCGACCACCTCCACCGCACCGGAGCCTGCGGCCTTATCCCGCATCACGGCGACGAAGTCCGACCCGCCGGCGGCGCCGGTGTAGACCCAGGCAGTGCGCACCACCAGCGCCTCCGGCGACGCCGCCAGCACCGCGTTCTCGCCGTCCAGCTTGGTGCGGCCATAGACGGACAGCGGCCGGGTCGCCTCCCCCGGCTCGTACGGGCGCGGCGGGGCGCCGCCGAAGTCGCCGTCGAAGACGTAGTCGGTGGAGATGTGGATCAGTCGCGCCCCGGCCCGGGCGCAGGCGACCGCCAGGTGGCCAGGGCCGGCCGCGTTGACGGCATGAGCACGTTCGGCATCGTCCTCGGCGGCGTCGACGGCGGTGTAGGCCGCGCAGTTGACCAGCACATCACCGGGGCGCAGGTCGACGGCGCCGACGGCGGCCGGGTCGGTGATGTCGCACTGCGCCGAGGACAGCGCGAGCACGTCGTGGCCGCTCTCGGCGGCGCGCACTGCCAGAAAGCTGCCGACCTGGCCGCCGGCCCCGGTGATCACGATCCGCTGCCCAGAAGTCATAACCGCCGAGCTTATGCGGCGGCTCCAGCCGAGTCTGGCACGCCGACCGCAGCTACCGCCGATACAGCAGTTACACAAGTAGCCTCAAGTGATGCCTGCGCAACGTGTGATTCGTGTGATCGCGACCGTGGCAGCCGTCGCCGTCGTCCTCGGCACCGGGGTGGCCTGGAGTCGGGTGCGGTCCTTCGAGGACGGCATCTTCCACGTGGCGTCGCTGGCGCTGGGCAAAGGCGGAGCCGACGGCGCGGTCGACATCCTGCTGGTCGGAATGGACAGCCGCACCGACGCCCACGGCAACCCGCTGACCCCCGAAGAACTCGCGGCGCTGCGAGTCGGCGACGACGACGCCACCAACACCGACACGATCATCCTGGTCCGCATCCCCAACAACGGGAAGTCGGCGACCGCGATCTCGATCCCCCGCGACTCCTACGTGGCGGCGCCCGGGCTGGACAAGACCAAGATCAACGGCGTCTACGGCGCCACCCGGCTCGAGACCGCCGACGCCCTGGTGGCAACCGGCATGGATCCGGTGCAGGCCCAGGCCCGCGGCACCCAGGCCGGTCGGGAGGCCCTGATCAAGACGGTGGCCGACCTGACCGGGGTCACCGTCGACCACTACGCCGAGGTCGGCCTGCTCGGGTTCTCGCTGATCACCGACGCGCTTGGCGGCGTCAACGTCTGCCTCAAGGAACCGGTGTACGAAGAGCTCTCCGGCGCGGACTTCCCGGCCGGCTGGCAGCGGCTCGACGGCGCCCAGGCGCTGAGTTTCGTGCGCCAGCGCCATGAACTCCCGCACGGCGACCTGGACCGGGTCCGTCGCCAGCAGGCGGTGATGGCGGCGCTGGCCCACCAGGTGATCTCCGGCAAGACGCTGTCCAGTCCGGGCACCCTGACCCGACTGCAGGCGGCGGTCCAGCGCTCGGTCGTGCTGTCAGAGGGTTGGGACGTGATGGATTTCATCACCAAGCTGCAGGATCTGGCGGCCGGCAAGGTGGCCTTCGCCACTATCCCGGTGCTCGAAGAGTCCGGCTGGAGCGACGACGGCATGCAGAGCGTGGTGCGCGTCGACCCGCAGCAGGTGGCCGACTGGGTGGACGGACTGCTGCACGACACCGACGAGGGCAAAGCCGACCAACGTGCCTACGACCCCGAGCACACCACCGCCAGCGTGTACAACGACACCGACATCAACGGCTTGGCCGCAGCGGTCTCAAGCGTGCTGAACGCCAAGGGATTCGGCACCGGGTCGGTCGGCAACAACGAGGCAGCCCGGGTAACGACCAGCCAGGTGCAGGCCGCCAACACCGACGACCCCGGTGCGCAGGCGGTGGCCCGGGATCTGGGCGGGTTGCCGGTGGTCTCCAACGAGGCGGTGCCCGCCGGGGCGGTACGCGTCTTACTGGCCAACGACTACACCGGTCCCGGATCGGGCCTGGGCGCCGGGGACCGCGCCGAAATGGCCGGCTACTCGGGTGCCGACGCCGGGCAGCTGTCCGAAATCCCCGCTCCGTCACCGATTCTGACCGCGGGTTCCAACGACCCGCAGTGCGTGAACTAGCGTCGGTGCGGTGATCAACCTTGCCTCGGCGATCCTCGATCCGATGATGCGTGCCGACCCGGTGGGGCCACGGATCACCTATTACGACGACGCCTCCGCCGAGCGCATCGAACTGTCCGCGGCGACGCTGGCGAACTGGGCGGCCAAGACCGGCAACCTGCTACGCGACGAGCTCGGCGCCGGCACCGGCAGTCGTATTGCGGTGTTGTTGCCCGCGCACTGGCAGACGGCGGCGGTGCTGCTCGGCGCCTGGTGGGTCGGGGCCGAAGTGCTGCTGGACACACCGAACGGCGACGCCGACATCGCCCTGTGCACCGCCGACCGGCTCGACGAGGCCGACGCGGCGGTAGCCACCACCGGCGGCGAGGTGGTGGTGCTGTCGCTGGACCCGTTCGGGCGCCCGGCCCCGGACCTGCCGGTGGGCGTCACCGACTACGCCACGGCGGTGCGGGTGCACGGCGACCAGATCGACCCGGAGCCGCGCCCCGGCCCGGCGCTGGAGGGATCATCCGCCGACGAGGTGTTGGCCCTCTGCGAGAAATCCGCGGCCGCAATGTCTTTGACGTCATCGGATCGGGTGTGGTCGGCCAACGCCTGGGCGACACCCGCGGAGCTGATCGAGAACATGCTGGCGGTGTTCGCCGTCGGCGCGTCCTTGGTGCAGGTCGCCAATCCGGATCCGGCCGCGCAGCAACGCCGCCGGGACAGCGAGAAGGTCACCCGGACGCTGGATTAGGCGACCTAGCCGTCGAGTGTGCGGTTCGGTACACGCGCGCCGGCGTGCCGCGACGACACCGCACACTCGGCACGTTTGCCACGTCGGACCGTGCCGACACCGCGATATATGCAGAAATGCTTATATGCTGATACCCTCGCTGGTTAAGACGGACGACCCACGGAGGGGATGACTCATGGCGGTACAGGGACTGCTGGCGAAGGCGGCCGGAACGGTGTTCACCGGGCTGGTCGGGGTCAGTGCCTACGAGCTGGCTCGCAAGGCGCTGGAAAAGGCTCCGCTGCATCAGGCCGCGGTGACCGCGACCGAATGGAGCCTGCGCGGCACCCGGCGGGCCGAGGAGGTCGCCGAGTCGGCGCGCCTCAAGGTGGCCGACGTGGTCGCCGAGGCCCGCGAACGCATCGGTGAAGAGGCGACACCGCCTGCTGCGGCCGTCGCACACGACCACGACCACTGATCGTGACCCACGCCGTCGATGAACTGGTCGTCGTCTCCGACGCCGCCGGCCGGATGCGGGTGCGGGTGCCCTGGGTCCGCAGCGACTCGCGGCGCGCGGTGGCGGTCGAGGAGACAGCCGGCCGGGTCAACGGGGTGCGCACCGTGCACGCCTATCCGCGCACCGGCGCGGTGGTGGTGTGGTACTCCCCCAAACGGTGCGATACCGCGGAAATCCTGGCGGCGATCCGCGAGGCGGCCGGCGTCGCCGCCGAGCTGATCCCGGCCCGCACCCCGCGCTCGGCGGACATCCGCAACACCGACGTGCTGCGCATGGTGATCGGCGGTGCGGCGCTGGCGCTGCTGGGCGTGCGCCGCTACGTCTTCGCCCGGCCGCCGCTGCTGGGACCGAGCGGTCAGCTGGTCGCCACCGGGGCGACGGTGTTCATGGGCTATCCGTTCCTGCGCGGTGCGCTGCGCTCGATCCGCTCCGGCAAGGCCGGCACCGATGCCCTGGTGACCGCCGCGACCATCGCCAGCCTGGTGCTGCGGGAGAACGTGGTCGCGCTCACCGTGCTGTGGCTGCTCAACATCGGCGAGTATCTGCAAGATCTGACGCTGCGCCGGACCCGCCGCGCGATCTCGGATCTGCTGCGCGGCAGCCAAGACACCGCCTGGGTGCGGTTAGGCCAAGGTCCCCCGGAAAGCCCGGAATACACCGAAGTCCAGGTACCGATCGACACGGTGCAGCTCGGCGACGAGGTGATCGTCCACGACCACGTCGCGATCCCGGTCGACGGCGAGATCATCGACGGCGAGGCCATCGTCGACCAGTCCGCGATCACCGGCGAGACTCTGCCGGTCAGCGTGATCGCCGGGGCACGCGTGCACGCCGGATCGGTGGTGGTGCGCGGCCGAGTCGTGGTGCGCGCCACCGCGGTCGGCAGCCAGACCGTGATCGGCCGGATCATCAGCCGCGTCGAGGAGGCCCAACACGACCGCGCTCCGATCCAGACCGTCGGCGAGAACTTCTCCCGCCGATTCGTACCGGCATCGTTCATCCTGTCGGCGTTCACCCTGCTGGTCACCGGCGATGTCCGCCGGGCGATGACCATGCTGCTGATCGCCTGCCCGTGCGCGGTCGGGCTGGCCACTCCGACGGCGATCAGCGCGGCTATTGGCAACGGCGCCCGGCGCGGCATCCTGATCAAGGGCGGCTCGCATCTCGAGCAGGCCGGCCGGGTGGACGCCATTGTGTTCGACAAGACCGGCACGCTCACCGTCGGCCGCCCGGTGGTGACCAATATCGTTGCTCTCCATAAGGATTGGCAGCCCGAACAGGTGCTCGCCTACGCCGCCAGCTCGGAGCTGCACTCGCGGCACCCGTTGGCCGAGGCGGTGATCCGCTCCACCGAGGAACGCCACATCAGCATCCCACCGCACGAAGAGTGTGAAGTTCTGGTCGGGCTCGGCATCCGCACCTGGGCCGATGGACGGACCTTGCTGCTGGGCAGCCCGAACCTGCTGCGCGCCGAGAAGGTCCGCATCTCCAAGAAGGCGGCGGACTGGGTCACCAAGTTGCGCGCCCAGGCCGAGACCCCCTTGCTGCTGGCGGTCGACGGGACCCTGGTGGGGTTGATCAGCCTGCGCGACGAGGTGCGCCCGGAGGCACACGAGGTGCTTGAGCAGTTGCGCGCCAAGGGTATTCGCCGCATCGTGATGCTAACCGGCGATCACCCGGAGACCGCGGCGGCGGTGGCCGCCGAGCTCGGCATCGCCGAATGGCGCGCCGAGGTGCTCCCCGAAGACAAGCTGCAGGTGGTCCGCGACCTGCAGGACGAGGGCTACGTGGTGGGCATGGTCGGTGACGGCGTCAATGACGCTCCCGCGCTGGCCGCCGCCGACATGGGCATCGCGATGGGCCTGGCGGGCACCGATGTGGCGGTCGAGACCGCCGATGTCGCCCTGGCCAACGACGACCTGCGGCGGCTGCTGGACGTCCGCGACCTGGGCAGCCGGGCCGTCGAGGTGATCCGGCAGAACTACGGCATGTCGATCGCGGTCAACGCTGCCGGCCTGCTGATCGGCGCCGGCGGTGCGCTGTCACCGGTGCTGGCGGCGATTCTGCACAACGCGTCGTCGGTGGCCGTGGTCGCCAACAGTTCGCGGCTGATCCGCTACCGACTGGACGCCGAACCGATGGCATCCGCCCCCGCCGGGGCGTAATCTGTGTCCGTCCCGACTGTCCCTGTCGAGCAACACCACCAGCTCCAGGGCAGTCGGGACTTTGCCTAGCAGCGGCTAACAGCCACAACCCTCGCCGCGCCAGGACCGGACGCCCTGCCACACCGACACCGCGGCCACCGCCAGACCGATCAGCGGGTCCAGCCACCATCCGCCCGCCCACTGGGTGGTGAGCGTCAACCCGACCAGCACCGCGGCGGCCTGGATCGCACACAGGTAGTTCTGCACGCCCTCGCCGACGGTGGCCGCCGAGCCCAGCCGGGTGCCGAGCCGGCGCTGCGCGCGGCCCAGAATCGGCATCACCAGCACCGCCACCGCGGTGAGCGCGATCCCGATGACGCTGCTCTCGCTGCGGTGGTCACCCACCAGGTGGCGCACCGATTCGGCGGCGATGTAGGGGGCGTTGATCCAGAACGACACCGCCACCCCGATCTGGGCGCGCCGCTCGGCCGTCGGCGACAGCGTACGGGCGCCGGTGAACCGCCAGATCACGATGGCCCCGGCCATCGCCTCGGGAATGGCGCCCAGCGCCCAGCCGGTCAGCGCGATCGAGCCGGCCGCCAGGCCCTGCCACAGGCCCAGCACGCCTTCGAACCCCACCACCACCAGGCTGACCCAGGCGAGCCGGCGAGCCCAGTCCGCGGCGCGGTGCCAGCCGGCGTCAAGCACCGGCTGCACCGGATGGGGGTGAACATGGGGCACGGCACAGGCATCGACGACGCCCACTGATTCGGGGCTCCCGATCCCACTGTCCACGCAGGAAATGCTACCGCCCGCGGAGCGTGGTCAGCGCGGCTCAGCCCGGAGCGAGCCGCGCCACCCGGTCGTTGCCGCGGTCGGCCACATAGACCGTGTTGTCCTTGCCGACCGCGACGTCCAGCGGGGTGTTGAGCCCGGTGAAGCCCAGCGGGCTCGGGCTGGTCGCCCCGGCCGGGAGCTTGAGCACCTTGTTGCCGTCGTGTTCGGTGACATAGACATTGGCGGCGGAGTCGACGGTGATGCCCCACGGCACCGCGACCCCGGTGAACGGCAGCACCACCTGGTCGGTGGAGCCGGCCGCCAGTTTGAGCACCCGGTTGTTGTCGGTGTCGGTGACGTAGACGGTGCCCGAGCCGTCCACCGCCACCCCGTCGGGATTGTTGAGTCCGCTGAAGGGCAACACCGTCTGGCTGTTCGACCCGGACGCCAGCTCGACCACCCGGTCGTTGCCGCGGTCTGCGACATAGACGTTGCCGCCGGAGTCCACCGCCAGGCCCTCGGGGTAGCTCAGCCCGTTGAACGGCAGCACCACCTGGTCGTTCGAGCCGGCCGTTAACTTCACCACCCGGTTGTTGAAGTCCGAGACGTAGACGGTGCCGTCCTTGTCGACCGTCACGCCCTGCGGTTGGTAGAGGCCGCTGAACGGCAGCACGGTCGCCGCGCGGGATCCGGCCGCCAGCTTGACCACCCGGCCGTACATGCCCTGGCTGGCCACATAGACGTTGCCGTCGGAGTCCAGCGCCACCCCGCTCGGCGAGAGCCGGAAGTTGATGCCGGAGAACTGCAGCTCGCTCTGCCCGGGCGGCGCCGCCGTCGACGGGTGCGACGGGCGGGCGATCAGGTAGCCGATGATGCCCACCACCAGCAGCGCCACGGCCGCGGCGCCGAGCAGCGCCCAGCGCCGGGAGCCGGGGCCGGAAGGTGCCCGCCCGAACGCCGGTGATGCCGGCGGCGGCACATACGCCGGTGGCCGGCGCGCCGTCGGGGGTGGCGGTGCGGGCTGGCTGCGCCAGCCGGTGACCTGAGCCCCCGGAGAGGACGGAGCGACCGGCGCCGCCACCGTCCCGGTGTTGAAGGCGGCCTCTTCGCCGTGCCGCAGAATGGTGGCCGCCTGGTCCTGCTGCGGGCCGGTGAGCGCCGCGTGCGCAGCCACCGCCAGCTCGCCGGCACTGCGATAGCGGTCCTCGGGCCGTTTGGCCATCCCGCGGGCGATCACCTGGTCGAAGGCGGGCGGAACACCGGCGACCTGCGCGCTGGGGCGCGGGGCGGGTTCGGTCAGATGCGCGGCGATCATTCGCTCGATGCTGTCGGCCCGATACGGCGGCGCGCCGGTCAGGCACTCACCGAGCACGCAGGCCAGCGAGTAGATGTCGGCCCGATAGGTGACATCGCCGCCGGTGAACCGTTCCGGGGCCATGTAGTTATAGGTGCCCACCGCGGTCCCGATCTGGGTCAGGCCGGGGTCGGTGGCCGCGCGGGCGATGCCGAAATCCACCAGGTAGGCGAAATCTTCGTCGGTCACCAGGATGTTCTCCGGCTTGACGTCGCGGTGCATGATCCCCGCGGCATGCGCCGCGTCCAGGGCAGCCGCGACCTGACGCATCACCGCCACCGTCCGGGCCGGGCTGAGCGGGCCGTGGCGATGCAGCAGCGCGCGCAGCGACTGACCCTGGATCAGGCGCATCTCCACGTAGAACTGGCCATCGATCTCGCCGTAATCGTGGATCGGCACCACGTGCGGTTCGGTGAGCCGCCCGGCCGTGTCGGCCTCGCGCTGCAGACGCGCGTGCAGAACCGGGTCGTCGGAGAGCTGCGGCGAAATCAGCTTCACCGCGACCATGCGGCGCTTGCGGACGTCCTCGGCCTCGTAGACCTCGCCCATCCCGCCGCTGCCCAGCAGTCGTATCAGCCGGTAGTGCCCGAACTGGGAACCGGCACGCGAGCCTGGGCCGCCGTTATGCACCGGTCCTCATCGGTTCTCCTCCACCATCACCACCCGATCGTTGCCGCGGTCGGCGACGTAGACGTTGCCGTGCTTGTCGACGGCGACGTCCAGCGGCGCGTTGAGACCGGTGAACGGCAACACCTCCGGGATCGCTGCCCCGGCTGACAGTTTGACCACCTTGTTGCGGCTGCGCTCGGTGACGTAGACGTCGCCGCCGTCGTCCACCGCGATACCCCACGGTGAGACGATCCCGGCGAACGGCAGCACCACCTGCTCGTCTCCGGCGGCCGCCAACTTGAGCACCCGGTTGTTGCCGGTGTCGGTGACATAGACGTTGCCGGCTGAATCCACCGCCACCCCGACGGGCTTGTGGAGGCCGACGAACGGCAGCACGGTCTGGACGTTCGAGCCGGACTCGAGCCGCAACACCAGATCGCTGCCGCGGTCGGCGACGTAGACGTTGCCGTCAGAATCGACCGCCACCCCGTCGGGATCGTCCAGGCCGGCGAACGGCAACACCGTGTGCGAGTCGGAACCCAGCTTGACCACCCGGTTGTTGACGTCGGAGAAGTACACATTGCCGTCGCCGTCGACCGCCAGCCCGCGCGGCTGATAGTGATCACTGAATGGCAGCACCGCGGTGGCATCCGAGCCGGCCGCCAGTTTCACCACCCGGCCCTGCATGCCTTCGCTGGTGACATAGACGTTGCCGTCGCCATCCAGCGCCACCCCGGCCGGGGAGAGCCGGTAGTTCAGATCGGTGAAGGACAGCACCTCCTGCGGGGGCGACGCCACCGCCGACGCCGACGAGGGACGACTCACCAGGTGGCCGACGCCGGCCACCACCGCGACCGCGGCGAGCGCAGCCGCCGCCAGCAGGACCGGCTTGCGCGGCAGCCGTCCGCGCCGAGACGGGGTGGGCAAGGAGGGCTTAGCCGGGGTCTCGGCGCGCAGCAGCGGGGACACCGGGAACGCCACCGGCTGCGGGGCGGTATCGCCCCAGGCTCCGGTTCGGGGTTCGGGGCGGGTCTCTGCTTCCAGCCCGCCCGGCAGGTGCAGGGCGGGCTCGCCGCGCCGCAGGATTCTGGCCACCTGGTGGCGTTCGGCCTCGGTCAGCGCCTGGTAGGCGGCCGCGGCCAGCTCGCCGGCGCTGCTGTAGCGGTCCTCGGGCTTGCGGGCCAACCCGCGGGCCAGCACGTCGTCGATGGCGGCCGGGACACGTCCCGGGCGCAGCTTGCTGGGTTGCGGCGGCGCCGCCGTCCGGCGTTCTTCGACCGCGTCGTCGACGGTGCCGGCCGAGAACGCCGGCACTCCGCTCAGGCACTCGGCCAGCACACCGGCCAGCGAATAGATGTCGGCAAGGTGGGTCACCTGCTCGCCGGTCAGGCGCTCCGGCGCCATGTAGCGCACGGTGCCGGTCGCCGGATCTGCCGGCATCCCCGGAGCCCCGATGGCCGCAGCCACCCCGAAGTCCATCAGGTGGGCCAGATCGTCCCCGGTGACCAGGATGTTGTCGGGCTTGACGTCGCGATGGGTGACGTCGGCGTCGTGGGCGGCATCCAGCGCCGCGGCGATCTGCCGCACGATGGCCACCGCCCGCGGGGGACTCAACGGGCCGTCCTCCGCCAATAACGTGGCCAGGTCGGTGCCGTCGATCAGGCCGGTCTCGAGGTAGAGCACGTCGTCGATCTCGCCGTAGGCCCGGATCGGCACCACGTGGGGTTCGATGAGCTGACCGGCGGCTTCAGCCTCGTCTTCCAGCCGGCTGCGGAACGCCTCGTCGCCGGAGAACGCCTCGGAGATCAGCTTCAGCGCCACCATCTCGTCGCTGCGGGTGTCCTCGGCCCGGTAGACCTCACCCACGACGCCGTGACCCAGCAAACGCTCAAGCCGGTAGGGGCCGAACCGCGACCCGGCCCGCGAACCCGGCTCGGTGTTGTTCACCGACGTCGCTCCCTTCGCCTCACCAGCACCCCCGTGCCGCGATCTGCGGCGAAAGACTGCCCACCAGCCTAACCGGCGTCACCCCCGCAAATGGTCACGAGATGGCGTTCACCGCCGTCAGTAGCTTCGATTTGAAGGAATCCGGCAGCGGTATGGAGCCGTACTGATCCAGCCCGTCCTGGCCAGGGCCGATGGCAGCCTGCATGAACGCCTTGACGGCCGCCCCGGTGGCGTCGTCGGGGTATTTCGAGCAGACGATCTCGTAGGTCGCCAGCACGATCGGGTAGGCGCCCGCCTCGGTCGGCTTGTAGAACGACGACGTGTCCAGCACCAGGTCATTGGGCTGCCCGGACGGCGACGCGAATTTCGCGCCGGCGATCGTCTTGCCGACCGAGTCGGCGGAGATGGACACCGGTTTGGGGCCCGCCGAGGTGATGATCTGCGCCATCGGCAGCTGCTTGCCGACCGCGAACGACCACTCGTTGTAGGTGATCGAACCGTCGGTGTTCTGCAGCGCCGCCGAGGTGCCGTTGTTTCCGGCGGCTCCGTCACCGACGCCGCCGTTGAACATCTCGCCGGTTCCCCCGTTCCACGCGCCGTCGGAGGCACCATCGAGATACTTCTGGAAATTGGCGGTGGTGCCCGACTTGTCGCTGCGGTAGACCACATGGATGGGCATCGAGGGCAGCGCTACGCCCGCGTTGAGCGCCTTGATCGCCGGATTGTCCCAACTGCCGATTGTGCCGTTGAAGATCTTCGCCAGCGTGGGGCCGTCCAGAGTCAGCGCGTTGACCCCGCTGATGTGATAGGTCACCGCGATCGGGCCGAACACGATCGGCAGGTTCCAGGCCGGCGAACCGCACCGCTCCGCCGCGCGTTCCGGCTGGCTTTTGGCGGCGTCCAGCGCCACGTCCGATCCGGCGAGATCGGTCTGGTTGCCGATGAAGTCGTCCACCCCGGCGCCCGACCCGTTGGCGTTGTAGTCCAAGGTGTGGCCCGGGCACGCCCGGATGTAGGCGTAGACGAATTGCTCGATCGCGTTCTCCTGGGCGGTGGAGCCGCTGGCGTGCAATTCCGGCTTTCCGCCGCAGTCGACCGACGACGAGGCGTCGGCCGCCGAACCCGACTCACCGGAGTTTCCGCCGCAGCCCGAAACTGTCAGTGCGCCAACAGTGAGCAGAGTCAGAAACACGGTCCCTCGGCCGATTTTCACAGCTCATCACTGTACTCCGCCCGAGGCGAGCGGGGTGTTGGTTGGAGACGGCTCCGTCGGGGTATTTCACAAGGACGACTGCGGTCCGCGAGCCAATCCGGGTCCGCGACAAGCTTTGCGGCGGTATCGTCGCTCCCACCTCGGGGGCGCAACCGAAAACGGAGGCCACGATGCGATTGGGCAATGTACTCGGCACGGTGGTGTTCATCTGGTTGCTGATCGGGGCGATCGCGGTGTGGCAGCGCGGCTATCTGGAAAATGCCGAACCCACGTGCCGATCAGCGGGCACCATCGCACTGACCGTGCTCGCCGGGCCGCTGAACTACGGCGGCGTCAATCCTCAAGTGTCGCAATGTCAGCTGCCGCAGCCCAGCTCACTTCCCGGCGGCGGCATCGAACACCTCATAGGAATGGAGTAGCCATGATCGTCCTGGGAGTTCTTCTGCTCATACTCGGCTTCGTATTCGGGATCCAGATCCTGTGGAGCATCGGCATCGTCCTGCTGGTGATCGGCGCGATCCTGTGGATCTTGGGGTCCGTCGGGCGTCCGGTCGGCGGCCGACGTTATTGGTACTGACCGCTCGACTACACGAATTCCCAGGCGGCGCGGGCGATCGCCAGCTCCTCGTTGGTGGGTACCACCATGACGGTGGTGCGCGAGGCGTCGGTCGAGATGATCCGC
This sequence comes from Mycolicibacter sinensis, assembly GCF_001673565.1. GTDB lineage: Bacteria > Actinomycetota > Actinomycetes > Mycobacteriales > Mycobacteriaceae > Mycobacterium > Mycobacterium sinense_C. Next base: position 4,718 of record NZ_LZMF01000071.1, on the reverse strand, counting down.
GCGCCCGTGCCGGAGCGGTTGCGGTGCGGGTCGACGGCGATGCCCAGCCCGTCCAGACCCGCCAGGGCGTCCTCACGCACGTCGGGCACGTTCTCCCCCACCCCGGCGGTGAAGGCGATCGCGTCGACCCGGCCGAGCACTGCCAGGTAGGCGCCGACGTACTTGCGCAGCCGATGGATGTAGACGTCATAGGCCAGCCCGGCCGCCTCGCCTGAGGCTCCCCCGGCCGCCCGCTGCTCCAGCAACTCACGAAAGTCGTTGACCCCACTGAGTCCTTTCAGTCCGGAGCGGCGGTTCAGCAACTCGTCGAGCTGCTCGACCCCCATCCCGGCGGTCCGGTTGAGGTGAAACAGCACGCCGGGGTCGAGGTCGCCGCTGCGGGTGCCCATCACCAGCCCCTCGAGCGGGGTCAGCCCCATCGACGTCTCGACCGCCACTCCACCGCGCACCGCCGACGCCGAGGCGCCGTTGCCCAGGTGCAACACGATGGTGTTCAGCTCGGCCGGGTCGCGCCCCAGGGCCGCGGCCGTCTCCGCGGAGACATATTCGTGGGAGGTGCCGTGGAATCCGTAGCGGCGGATGCCGTATCGGGTGGCGACGCCGTGATCGATCGCGTAAGTGGCGGCCGCGGACGGCAACGAATGGAAGAAGCCGGTGTCGAACACCGCCACGTGCGGAACATCGGGAAAATCCTTGCGGGCCAACTTGATCCCGATCACGTTGGCCGGGTTGTGCAGCGGCGCCAATTCGGCGAGCCGTTGCACCTCGGCCACCACCGCGTCGGTGATCAGCGTGGGCGTGAAGAACCGGCTGCCGCCGTGCACCACGCGATGCCCCACCGCGCGCACGGCGGCCAGATCGACCCCGGAATCGGTGAGCCGCCGATGGATCAGTCGCAGCCCTGCGGCGTGATCGACGACCGGTCCGTCCGCCTCGCCGATCTGCTCCACGAGGCCGGAGACCACCGCGGTTCCGGCGCCGGGATCGACGAGCTGGTACTTGATCGACGACGAGCCGGAGTTGAGTACCAGCACCAGGCCGGGGTTGCTCACGAGCCGACACCTTGCGCCTGGATCGCGGTGATCGCGACGGTGTAGACGATGTCGTCGACCAGTGCGCCCCGGGACAGGTCGTTGACCGGTTTGGCCAAGCCCTGCAGCACCGGCCCGATCGCCACCGCTCCAGCGCTGCGCTGCACCGCCTTGTAGGTGTTGTTTCCGGTGTTCAGGTCCGGGAACACCAGCACCGTGGCCCGCCCGGCGACCGGCGAGTCGGGCATCTTGGCGGCCGCCACCGTCTCATCGACGGCGGCGTCGTACTGGATCGGCCCGTCGGCGAGCAGGTCGGGGCGCCGCTCATGCACCAGTTGCGTTGCGGAGCGCACCTTTTCGACACCCGCCCCGGAACCGGACTCGCCGGTCGAGTACGACAGCAGCGCCACCCGGGGTTCGATACCGAACGCCTCCGCGGTGGCCGCCGAGGAGATGGCGATGTCGGCCAGTTGCTCGACCGTCGGATCGGGGACCACCGCGCAGTCGCCGTAGGCCAGCACCCGATCCGACAGGCACATCAGGAACACACTGGACACCGTCGACACCCCGGGCGCGGTGCGGATGATCTCGAACGCCGGACGGATGGTGTGCGCAGTGGTGTGCGCGGCACCCGACACCATCCCGTCGGCGATCCCCAGCTGCACCATCATGGTGCCGAAATAGGAGATGTCGCGCATGATCTCGCGAGCGCGCTCCTCGGTCATCCCCTTGTGTGCGCGCAGCCGGGTGTATTCGGCGCCGAAGGACTCCAGCAGGCCGCTGGTGCTCGGGTCGACCACGTGCGCAGCGCCCAGGTCCACCCCGAGTTCGGCGCCGCGCCTGCGTACCACATCCTCGACCCCGAGCAGGGTCAGGTCGACGATGCCGCGAGACAGTAACCGCCCTGCCGCCAACAGGATCCGGTCATCGGAGGCTTCCGGGAGCACGATATGGCGCCGGTCGGACCGGGCCCTTTCCAGCAGCCGGTACTCGAACATCTGCGGCGTCACCACCGTCGAGGCCGGCACCCGGACCCGTTCGGCGAACTCCGCACCGTCGACGTGGGCGGCCATCACCGACAGCGCAGTGTCGATCTTGCGCAGCGAGTCGACGGTGATCCGGGACCCGGTGTGCGACACCTGCTCGGCGGTGTCGTAGGTGCGGTGGCCGGTGGCGATCAGCGGCAGCTTGGGCCGCATCCCCTTGACCAGTTTGTCGATGGCCGGGTGCGGCAGCAGGCCACCGTTGAGGATGATCCCCGACAGCGACGGGAACCCTTGCGCTTCATGAGCGTTCAGCAGTGCCAGCAGGACGTCAGAGCGGTCGGCCGGCACGATCACCACCTGCCCCTCGGTCAGGCGCTCCAGGATATTCTCGGCTGTCATCCCGCCCACCATCACGCTGAGCGCCTCTCGGCGCATCAGCTCCGGGTCGCCGCTGTAGACGGTGCCGCCCAGGGAAGTGCAGAGTTCCGCCATCGTCGGCGCGGACAGCAACGGCACTTCCGGAACCGCGAACGCCGGCACGCCGATGTCGGCCATCGCCTGGGTGACCTCCGCCAGCAGGCCGGGGTCGCAGCGGTTGGCGATCACCGCGACCGGCCGGGCATGCACCGAGGCCACATCGGTCAGACAGCGCGCGGTGATCTCGGAGATCGCTCGCGGGTCGCGGTTGTGGCCGTTGACCGCCAGGACCAGCGGTGCGCCCAGGTTGACCGCGACGCGGGCATTGAAGCTCAACTCGCTCGGGTTGACGACGTCGGTGAAGTCGCTGCCGACCACCAGTACCGCGTCGCATTGCCGGGCGACTTCGTGGAAACGCGCGACGATCTCACTCAGCGCGGTTTCCCGGTCGGCGTAGACCTGCTGATAGGTCACGCCTCGGCAGCCGCGGTGGTCGTCGAGCTTGGCGGTGGCGTGTGCGAGCAGCAGTTCGAGTTGGTCGTCAGGCTCATCGAGCGACCGGACGATCGGCCGGAACACCCCGACCCGCGCCGACGAAGCGGCCAGCAGGTGCAGCAGGCCCAGCGCGATCACGGTTTTGCCGGTGCCTCCCTCGGCGGCGGCCAGATAGATGCTCGACGCGCGAGCCGGTTCAGCTTCGGTCATGGTGTTTTCAACCTAGACCAGAGCGAGCTCAGCCGATCCGATCGATCGCCGAGCGCAGGCGCGCCACCGTTCCCTCGATGTCGGCCAGTTTGTCCAGACCGAACAGGCCCAGCCGGAAGGTGCTAAACGTCGGCGGTTCGTCGCATTGCAGCGGCACTCCAGCCGCGGTCTGAAGTCCCTGTGCCAAAAATTTTCTACCGGTGCGGATTTCGGGATCGGTGGTGTAGCTGACCACCACGCCGGGTGCTTCGAATCCCGCTGCGGCCACGCTGGGGAAGCCGTGTTCGGCCAGCAGCGCGCGCACCTTGCGGCCCAAGGTGAATTGTTGCTCACACACCGCGCCGAAACCACGCTCGCGGGTCTCGGTCATGGCGTCGCGCAGACTGCTGATGACACCGGTCGGCATGGTCGCGTGGTAGGCGTGGCCACCGTTCTCGTAGGTCGCCATGATCTCGCGCCACTTCTTCAGATCCAGCGCGAAGCTGGTGCTTTGCGTGCGGTCCATGACCTCGAGCGCCCGGTTGGACAGGCAGACCATGGCGCAGCCCGGCTCGGCGCTCCAGTCCTTCTGCGGCGCGGTCACCAAGACGTCGACCCCGAGTGCGGCCATATCGGCCCAGACCACGCCGGAGGCGATGCAGTCCAGTACGAACAGGCCGCCCACCGCCGTGGTCGCCGCGCCGACGCGCGCCAGGTAGTCGTCGGGCAACAGGATTCCACTGGCGGTTTCCACGTGCGGGACGCACACTATCGCCGGCCGGGTCCGCGCGATCGCCTCCTCGACCTCGTCGATGGGCGCCGGCGCCCAGGGCGCCTGGTCGCCGTCGCCCGTCGGGCGCGCTTTGAGCACCGTGACGCGGTCGGTGATGCGGCCGGCCTCCAAAATTTGGCTCCACCGGTAGCTGAAGAACCCGTTGCGGACGACGAGTACCTCGGCATCGTTGGCGAACTGGCGCGCGACGGCTTCCATGCCGCAGGTTCCGTTGCCGGGCACCACGATTGCCGCGTCGGCGTGGTAGACCTCGCGCAGCGTGGCCGAGACGTCGTTCATGACGTTCTGGAAGCGTTCGGACATGTGGTTGAGTGCCCGGTCGGTGTAGACGACGGAGTACTCCAGCAAGCCGTCGGGGTCCACCTCGGGCAGCAGTCCTGGCATGAAGCTCTCCTAGTCGACGAGCCGCGATGTCATCGAGCCGCGGTTCAGCGCAGCAGGTGGCGGCTCATGACGACGCGCTGGATCTGGTTGGTGCCCTCGTAGATCTGGGTGATCTTGGCGTCGCGCATCATCCGCTCGACGGGGAAGTCGGTGGTGTAGCCGGCCCCGCCGAACAACTGCACGGCATCGGTGGTGACCTCCATGGCCACATCGGAGGCGAAGCACTTCGACGCCGCGGAGATGAAGCCCAGCTCGGTCTCACCGCGCTCGGCGCGCGCCGCGGCCGAGTAGACCATCAGCCGCGCCGCCTCCAGCTTCATCGCCATGTCGGCGAGCATGAACTGCACACCCTGGAAGGTGCTGATGTTCTTGCCGAACTGCTTGCGGTCCTTGGTGTATTCGATCGCCGCGTCCAGGGCGCCC